>NZ_JBFTOX010000020.1:0-126855 GCF_056398185.1 Cupriavidus sp. 05L310 | reverse complement strand
TGGTTGGCGATGTCGCTCCAGGTGAGCGTGCCGGTGGTCAGGCTGTTCTTGTCCTTGCCTGCCTCGCTGGCGATCACCGCGCCATGCAGGTCGGTATTGCCCTTGACGGTGATATCGAAACCGTCCTTGCCGGCCTGGATGCTGGACTGCTCGCTGACGTTTTCGTAGCGGCCATTGGCTTTGCCCAGGCTCGCGGAGAGGCTGCCGGTAGCGCCGGCCTGGCTGATGCTGATACCACCCCCCATGCTCTGCTGCCTTGCACGCATCTCCTCGGTGTCCTGGCGGCTGGCGATATTGAGGTTGCCGCCCACATCCCCGGTCACTTTGCCGCCAGCGATCGTGCCGCCGAGGACATTGGTGTCGTTGCCCGACACGAAGGTGACCGACTCGCGGCCATTCACATGGCTGTTGGCTTGCGAGATGCCCTGGCTGTCCGAGTTGCCCTTTGCTTTGGAAGCGGAGGCCGACACGGAGAAGCCGGCTTTGCCCTGGCCAAGGCCATACGACACGCCGACGCTGGCGCTTGCGGACTTGCTGGTGCTGTGGCTCTCGTTGGTGTCAGTGGCCGAGACGACGTTGATTTCGTTTTTGGCTGCCAGCGCCACCTTGTTGGCGTCGATGTTCGAACCGGCGATATTCAGGTTGCCCGCCGTTTGGTTGCCGCTGGCATCCACGCCCGTCGCCACGAAGGCCGCGGTGCCGCCTGCCGTTACGTTGGTGCCGTTGTGGCTGGTGCTGTCCTGGGTGAGGGTCTGCTTGCTCTGGCTGGTGCCAAACGAGAGCGTGACGGCGGCGCCCGCCAGGGGATCGCCCCCAGCCTGCGCCAGTGCGCTGCCGGCATCGGCAACGTCCCGCGCGGCGGCGATCCCCCACAGCGCCGAGGCACGGCCGTCCTGGCTCTTGCCAGCGGAGTTGATCTTGTTGCCGGCGTTGATGGCCGCGCCGATGGCGCCTCCCGACACGCCCAGCGTGAAGCCGCTTTGCCTGACTTCGTGGGTTTCGTCGTGGTGCTGGCGGTTCCGCGCGGCGTCGATGTTCACATCCGCGCCCACGCCCGTGATGTCGCGCCTGGCGATCAGTTCGCTGCCGGTGGCCTTGAGGGTGCTGCCCGCGTTCATGTGGACGCTGCCGTCCGTGCTGCCCACCAGGCTCCCCGCCTGCTGCGTGCCATTGTCGTTGGCGGTGTCTTTCTGGGTGCGCTTGCCGTACGAGAGCCCGGAGCCGGTGGCGCCGAAGCCCGAATTCTTCTCTTCCCTGTAGCTGTAGGCGGACGAGGTGGTCTCGGTGCCGCCAATGGTCAGGTCGCGCCCCGCGCCGAGGTTCACGTCGTGCGTGGCCGCCACGGTGCTGCCGGCTACGGTCAGGTCACGGCCTGCCGCGATGTCCACCGCGTTGCCGGAGAAGGTGCTGCCCAGCGCTTCGGTCCGGCTGTTGGCATCGATGGTATGGGTGGACTTCTTCGACAGGAAGCCGCTTTCCTGGTAGGCGTGCTCGTCATGTACGGAAGTCGATGCCTGGCCGGCCTTGACGTTGATGTCACGCCCCGCGCCCACGGCTAGCGCGCCGTCCGTGCTGACATAGGCGGCGGTGGCATTCACGTCGCGCCCGGCGATCAGGGTCGCGTCCTTGCCCGCCGTGATCTGCGTGCCGATTTCCGCGCTGCGCGATACCGCCGCGTTGTTTTTGGCGTCTTTGTAGAGGCGTTCCGACTCGCTCACCTCGACCGTGCCAAGGTTGATATCGCGGCCCGCCGCCATGCCCAGGCTGTCGGTGGCCTGGATGCTCGCGGCCTTGGTGTTGATGTCGCGCCCGGCCACGAAGGTGGCGCTGTCGGCCGCCACGCTGGAGATGCCGGCGGTCACGGCGCGGCTGCCCGCGAGGTTGCCGCCGCCGCCGCCGGCCCCGGAGGCGGTGGTGGTGGTCAGGTTGATGTCGCGGCCTGCCGTGGCTGCCAGTTGGGCCGCCGCGATACGCCCGGCGAGATTGTTGATGTCCTGCCTGGCGCCCAGCCCCATGGCGCGCGCCGACAGCGTGCCGCTGTTGTGGATATTGGCCGCGTCCATCAGCGTTACGTCGCGGCTGGCGATGGTGCCGGTGTTCTTTACATCGCCATCGGTCCGAAGCACCGTATTGCGCGCGGCCATCAGGGTGCCGTCACCCTTCAGGTCGCCTTCGCGCACCTTCAGGTAGACCTGCGGCACCAGGGCGCGCTGGGTGGTGCCGTCCGCCAGGGTAATGGTCTTCTCGACCAGCCACACGATGTCGGTGGTCAGCGCGCGCATCTGGTCCGCCGTCAGCTCGGTGCCCACGTTCAGGTGGAACCGCTTGCCGAACTCGGCGCCTGATTGCATCAGCGCCTTGTATTGCGCCTCGTTGTCGGTGTAGTCGCCGACGAAGCGCTGGCCGGTTCCCAGCATCACGGCATCGGCCACCAGGCGGGCTTCATAGTAGCCGTCGCCCAGGCGCTTGAGCACGTGGGTGGGGTCCTGGCCCAATTGCGTGAGCATGAAATCGCTGGACAGCCACTGGCGCTGGCTGGTGAAGCGCGGGTCGGTCTCGATCAAATAACGCGCGCCCGGCTCGCCATGCATCTTGAAGAGCGCATTGCCGGGCATCGCCAGCGACGGCGTGACGGTGCGGATGACCTCGCCGCCCAGGCGGCCTCCGGCCTCCGCGCCGCCCGTGGCGAGCGAGATCTGCATGAGCGTAGGCGCGGTGGCGATAGGGCCGGTGCCGGTCTTGTCCGCGACGATCGTGCCAGTGCCGTTCACAACCTGGTGATCCAGCGCCTCGCCCTTGGCGAGCCGGGTCGGAATCTCCAGATGTACCGCCGGCACGCCCATGTTGTCGTAACAGCGGCTGCGCCCGCACGGGCGGGTGTACTGGCTGGTGCCGGTTGTATCCTCCATGCGCGTCGCATCGTACGCAATGTTGTTGACACCGCCGCTGCCTGCGCCAGTCGCCAGCGTGCCGCCAACGAGAATCTGGCTCTTGTCGTTGGTGACCGTGCCAGTGAAGTTGGCGTTGCCGCCTGCCAGGATACGGGCGGGATCGGTGCTGGCGACAACCTCGTCCTGCACGCGTGTGTCACGCCATTCGATGGTCCAGGATTCCACCAGCCGACCCCGATAGTCGTGGTTGAATGCGAGGATCTTGTCATTCAGGGCTTCGTAAAGCGGCTTGCTGGCGGCTTTCGCGGCATTGTAGGCAGCCAGATCGGCCTCGTATTGCCGATGGCAAGCTACTGGCGATCCTTCCAGGCAGGGAGAGGGGACGGGGGGCAGCGCACCGGGCCGGGCCAGCCCGAATTTGTCCCAGATCGGGTCGTCGGGCTTGTAGACAAAATGATCGGCTTCCATGTTGCCATTCGCGTCCGGGGCGTACGCCAGCATTGCCAGGCCCACGGGCCAGCTTGAACCGAACGAGATTGGAATGAACGAGCGTTTCGCGTTCTGTCCCGGTGTGCCATCGGACTGGCGTGCCCAGTCGAACGGGGGGCCAAACACGCTGAAGGGGTACTGGGCCGAGGGCAGGAGCAGGCGCTTGTAGTCGTCGTCGCCAAGGTAGGCCAGGTCGTCACCGTGGCTGGCAACGTGACCGAATATGGCTCCCGATGCAGTCGGCAGCACGATCATCGCGGTGCTTGGGTCGATCTTCTCGGTGCTGCCGTTCAGCCGATAGTAAAACTCATGAACTGTTCCTGTATCGGTGCGCTTGGTGCTGAAGTGGTCGTTGCGATTGGAGAGGGCGGCAACGTTGAGGTTGGCGTCGCCCGCCACGTCGATGACGGCGGAGGCGTTGGTGAGCGCATCTGCCTGGCCGGCCGCCTTGCCGTCGGCATCCAGCGCGCGGCCCACGTTCAGGTCCTGCGACGAATAGATCAGCGCGTGCGCGCGGTTGATGATCTCCGGGGCGCCCAGCTCGATGCCGCCGCTGCGCGAGGCGGTCACGGCCCCCTGGCCGGTGACGGGGTTGATGTCGTTCAGGATCTGCCGGCCGGCGCCGATGGCCACCGAGTCGCCGTAGATGCGGTCGATGTTGGTGACGGTGGTGCCGGCCACGATGCGCACGGCGCCGCCGTCGATGAGGCCCTTGTTGAACACCGCCTGATCGGCGCGGATGCTGTTGGAGACCCGGCCGGACAGCTCGCCTGAGTTGGTGACATTGCGCCCGTGGAAGTTGGCGTCGCGGCCCGCCAGCAGCTTGCCGTCATTGGTGATGTCGCCGGCGGCATTGCCCTGGGCATCTTCGATCAGGACCTTGAGATCCCGCGCCGCGGCCACCGTCCCGGTGTTATGGAAATCGGTTTGCAGGCTAGCGGTGATGTCGCCCGCACTGGATTGCAGCGAGCCATCCCCGGTGAGGCTGTGGCCGCTGATGCCCAGCGCCTGGTTGGCGGCCAGCAGACCATCGGTGTTGGTGGTGGTCCCCACGGTGAGCTGCGCCGTGCCACCCGAGGTGACTTCGCCACCGGTGTTTTCCAATGTCGCGGCATCGGCATCAAGCGAGGCATCGGCGCGCAGCGCGCCCTGGGCATTGTCGATGGCATTGGCGGCCAGCCTGACGTTGCCGCCTTCCAGGCCCTTCGGGGCTGCATCGGTGCCGGAGAGGGTGGCGCGGTTGAGGATGGTGTCCGCCTTCGCGTCCAGGGTGCCACCGGCATGGACGAAGCCCGCCGTGTTGTCGAGCGTACCCGCGATGCGCACCTTTGCATCGCGGTTCGACGCGACCTGGCCGCCAGTGTTGGCGAGGCTGTCGCCGGTCATGCCCAGCGGGCCGCCTGCCACGAACTTGCCGCCGGCGTTGTCAACTGCCGTGCCGGTAACGGTGAGCGCCTCTTGCGCCGACACGATGCCGTCCCGGTTGTCCAGGGCTCCGGTAGTGAGCGTCACCGCGCCGTTGGCTACCGTCAGGCCGCCGTTGCTGTTGTCATAGGCCTGGCCGTGCGTGTCGGCGGCCAGCAGACCGGTTGACTGCACGACGCCGGCCCGGTTGTCGAAGGTACCGGTGCTGGTCTGGATGTTGCCCGCCGCGATCACGCCCAAGGTATTCATCAGCGCCTGCCCGCCCGTATTCGCCGTCAGCGTCCGCACGGCCGAGATCTGGCCATGGTCGTTGATGACGGGGCCGCCTGTCAGGGCGATATCGGTGGCGGCAAGCGCCTTGCCGCCGGTGTTGTCCAGCGCTCCGGTAGCCAGCAGCTTGTCCTGTACCGACCCGATCACGCCGCCGCGGTTGACGATGCCGGCGGCGGCGACGGTGGTGGCGCTGGTCCCGGCGATGGTGCCGCCGGTGTTGTCCACGGCCTGCGCCGCGCCCACGCCGAGCCCGCCGCCGCTGGTGATGGCGCCCCGCTGGTTCAGGATATTCGTGCCCTGGACGGTGCCGCCATTGACGCCCGCGACGATGGCGCCGCCGCGATTGTCCGCCGTGCCGCCGGCTGTGAACTGCACGGCACTGGCTTCCAGCCGTGCGTTCTGGTGGGTGATGTCGCCCGCCGCCGACAGATTGGCGATGTTGTGGGCGATGACATTGCCGTTCGACAGGTCCAGCGTGGGTGCCGACAGGTTGGTGTCCGCGCCGGTCACGATGGTGCCATTGGATTGGATGGCCGCGCGCGCGGCGAGATGGACCGTGCCCGTGCCGGTCACGCGGGCATCGGCATCGACCCCCGCGCCGATGGTGCCGCCGTTGGCGATGCGGTCGGCCTGGGCCACCAGATCGGTGCCGGCGGCCAGCGTGCCGCTGTTGGTCAGTTGTCCCGGCGTGGTTGCGGCAATGGCGCTGCGCGTTGTGATGGTGCCCGCGTTGCCGATGTTGCTACCAGCGACCGAGGCGCTGCCTTCGGCTTGCAGGCGGCCACCTGGCGCGATACGCACGTCGCCGTTGCTGTGCACCACGATGTCGCCCGCGCGGGCCGTGATGCCGCCGCCGAGGTTAAAGCCGACACCGCGCTCCGTGCCGATCAACTTGACGGCCCCGCTGTACATGGAGCTCAGCGCCGAGGCGTCGAGCGCGAACTGCGGGGCGGGGCCGTTGCCAGCCTGTGGGGCGGCATTCAGGGTCTGGTAGTCGACCTGGTTGGCACCCGCGAGCGCATTCAGGTGGCTGGCCCACAGCTCGGCATTGATGTTGATGGAGCGCGCCAGCAGGTCGACCTGTGCCTGCGGGCTGGACAGGCCTTGTCCGCCGATGCCGATGCTGCTCTCCCGCACGTTGAAGCCGGCCAGGCTGCCATCGGCGCTGAACGCCGGACGTCCGGTCGACAGCGTGAAACGGTCCGCGTTGATCGCGCCGCAGCCCGAGCAATACAATCCCGCCGGATTGGCCAGGATCAAATTGGCGCGATTCCCGGCGATTTCTTGCGCGCCAAGCAATTGCGATGGGTTCGGCCGGGTGACCTGGACCACGATGTTGCCGGCGTGGCCGTTGCCAAGCATCATGTTTCCCTGGACCCAGCCCGCAATCTGCGTCTGGCTGTTTGCCCCGCTGTTATTCAGCACCACGCCGGACGGGCCGACGTTGTACTGAATGAAATGACTCACGCTCGTGCCGCCGTTACGATTGGGCGGGGGGATGTTCACGACCGGGACGCCGTTGGCCGCCACTCCCACCACCGGACGCTGTCCCGGCAAACTCTTGTCCACCTGGATCGGCAGGGATTGCGCGTGCGCTGACTGGTCCATCAACACCGGCAAGCCCATCATCGACGCCGTCAACGCTGTGAGCCACAGCACCGGCACAAAGGCGCAGCCTTGGCCAATGCGTTCGGCGTTGCCCGGGCGGCCCTTGCCGCGGCCCGCGGCAGATTCCTGCACTGCCACCAGCATGCCGCGCACGGCATTGAAAACCAGGCGATGAATATTCTTGTTCATGCTGCGTTTCGGGAGAAGTAGGGTGTGCAAGCGCGTTGACGCTTGAGTGAGGCTGGACTACGCCCAGGCCAGACTGACGATACCGAGCCGGTATCCAGATTGAAATCGGACAGGTCCGAAAATGAAGGTGGAAATTTCCGAAAGGTCCGCTGTCGCCGGGAGCCATGCTTGACAGGCGGGCCAGGCTGGCGCAGGCGATCCGGCTTGCACCACGCTTTGGCAAGCGTTAGCTATGGGTGGGGCGCCAGCGGCGGCCGTGTTGCATGGCCAGCGGGAAGCGCCCGGCAGGGAGCACTCCGGCCTGACAGCCTGCCTCGGAATTCGCGCGTGCCAGCATAAAGCTCCGCTACACTGCTACGGTACGCGACCCAGCGGATCTACCCAGCGCACCTGCGTTCCGGGGCACGCCCATCCCGATGCAAGACACGCCTCTTCCCGCCACTGCCAGCGCCGCCGCCACCGATGGCCGTACCCGCAAGATCATGCTGTGGGTGGTCGCCATCGGCTTCTTCATGCAGACGCTGGACTCCACCATCGTCAACACGGCATTGCCGTCGATGGCCAAAAGCCTGGGCGAGAGCCCGCTGCGCATGCAGTCGGTCATCATTGCCTACTCGCTGACCATGGCGGTGATCATCCCGGCCTCCGGCTGGCTGGCCGATCGCTTCGGCACCCGCACCATCTTCCAGACGGCCATCGTGCTGTTTGTCGCCGGCTCGCTGGCCTGCGCCTATTCCGACAGCCTGGCCTTGCTGGTGGTCTCGCGGGTAGTGCAGGGCGTGGGGGGCGCCATGCTGCTGCCGGTGGGGCGGCTGGCGGTGCTGCGCACCTTCCCGCGCGACCAGTACCTGCAGGCGCTCAGCTTCGTGGCCATTCCCGGCATGGTGGGCCCGCTGATCGGGCCGACGCTGGGCGGCTGGCTGACCCAGACCTTTTCCTGGCACTGGATCTTCCTGATCAATGTGCCGGTGGGCTTGCTGGGCGGGCTGGCCACCATGCGCTATATGCCCAACAGCCGGCTGCACGGCGTGGCGCCGTTCGATATCAGCGGCTACCTGCTGCTGGCCATCGCCATGCTGACCCTGTCGTTCTCGCTGGATGGCCTGGCTGAACTTGGCTTTGAGCATGCCACCGTGCTGATGCTGCTGATCGCCAGCATGGCTTCGCTAACGGCGTATGTGCTGCACGCCACGCGCCGCCGCCGGCCGTTGTTCGCGCTGCGGCTGTTTCGCATCCATACCTTCAGCGTGGGCCTGCTGGGCAACCTGTTCGCGCGCATCGGCAATGGCGCCATGCCGTTCCTGATTCCGCTGACGCTGCAGGTCAGCCTGGGGTATTCGCCGTTCCAGGCGGGCATGATGATGCTGCCGATCACGGCGGCGGGCATGGCATCCAAGCGTTTCGCCACGCGCCTGATCGAACGCCACGGCTATCGCAGGGTGCTGGTCGTCAATACGTTCGTGGTGGGACTGGCGATGGCTTCGTTCGCGCTGATCTCGCCCACCCAGCCGCTCGCGTTGGTGCTGGTGCAACTGGCCCTTTTCGGTGCGGTCAATTCGATCCAGTTCACCGCCATGAATACCGTCACGCTGAAGGATCTCGGCACGGCCGGGGCCAGCGGCGGCAATAGCCTGCTGTCGATGGTGCAGATGCTGTCGATGAGCCTGGCGGTGACCTCGGCCGGCGCGTTGCTGGCGACCTTCCAGGGGACCTTCAGCCGGCATGGCGCCACCACCGCGCTGCCGGCGTTCCATGCCACCTTCATCTGCGTGGGGCTGATTACCTCGGCCTCGGCGTGGATCTTCCTGCAGCTATCCCCAGACGTGGTCCGCCCGGCCGGCAAGCGGGTTGAAGACGCGACCGAGATGTGAGGGTCGCACGGGACTATCCCCTGGCCTTCGGCGCCGGCCCGCGCGAACGCGCCGTGGCGCGTTCGCGCAGATCGTGCACAAAGGCTTCGGCGGCCTCGTCGAGTTCGCGGCCGCCCTGGCGCAGCAGCCCGACCGGCTCCTCGCTGCCCTGGCCCGAGATGGGCAGCAGCACCAGCTCGCCGTCCTCCAGCGCCTGGCGCATGGCGCAGCGCGGCGCCAGCCAGACGGCCTCGGACTTCAATGCGGTGAGCTGGCCCAGGTAAGCGTCCGATGTCTCCAGCACGCCGGTCGGCAACACGAAACCGTGCCGTGCCAGCAGGCTTTCCGCGTTGTGGCGCGGCGCCGAACCCTGCGCGGGCACCACCAGCGGGAAGGCCATGACATCGGCCAGGGACGGTGGCGCGGCGGCGAGGGCATGGCCTTTGCGCACCGCCAGCAACAGCGGCTCGGCGCTCAGCATCTCAAACCACAGCCCTTCCATCACCGCCGGATTGTCCATGCGGCCGATCGCGAGATCGAGCATATCGGCCTTCAGCCAGTCGATCAGCGTGCGGTTCATGCCGGTCTGCACCGCCAGGCCGATTTCCGGATGCGTGGCGCGGAATGCCAGCACCGCTTCCTGCAGCAAGTCCGGCACCACGCTGGGCAGGGCGCCCAGCCGGATCTGCCGGCGACCGGCGGCGCCCGGGCCACCGATGCTGTCGGCGGCTTCGTCCAGGTCCTCCAGCACGCGCAAGGCGTGGCGCAGGAAGCGCTGGCCGAGTTCGGTGAGGTCGGTGCCCGAGCGCTTGCGCTCAAGCAAACGTGCGCCCAGCAGCGCCTCCAGCTCGGTCAGGGTCTTGGAAACGGCGGGCTGGCTGAGCCCCAGTTGCTCCCCGGCCTGGCCGAGATGCTGGGTTTGCGCCACTGCGACGAAGCAGTGCAGGTGACGCAGGCGCACACGGCTGCGGAAGGTGCTCTGCATATCGAAAAGTTATGCAAATTGTCTAAAAACTCAATTTACAGGAGATATGACCGCAAATAAAGTAATGAAAATTCCCCACAAGGAGACAACGACCATGGCCGATTCGCCCATCCAGCTGGCCCCGGGGCTGGCGCAATACCGCCGGCATTACTGGGATACCCAACCCGAATACCGCTTCGATCCCTACGCCTCCACGCAATTGCGCTCGCCCAACCAGCCGCTGGTGGCGCTGGGCCAGACGCTGTCCGAAGTCACCGGCCCGCTGTTTGGCGCCGAGTTCGTGCGCCACGGCGACAGCGACCTTACCGCCGGCCATGCCGGCGAAGCCATCGGCGAACGCATCCTCGTGAGCGGCCGCGTGCTCGATGAAAACGGCCGCCCCGTGCCGAACGCGCTGATCGAAGTCTGGCAGGCCAATGCCGCCGGCCGCTACGTGCACAAGCGCGACCAGCACGACGCGCCGCTCGATCCCAATTTCACCGGCGAGGGCCGCGCGGTGACCGATGCCCTGGGCCGCTATCAGTTCAAGACCATCAAGCCGGGCGCCTATCCCTGGCGCAACCACCACAACGCCTGGCGGCCGCAGCATATCCATTTCTCGCTGTTCGGCAACGCTTATGCCACGCGCCTGGTGACGCAGATGTACTTCCCGGGGGATCCGCTGCTGGCTTTCGACCCCATCTTCAACTGCGTGCCCGACGCCAAGGCGCGCGACCGCCTGGTGGCCGCCCTTGACTGGGAAACCACGGCGCCGGAGTACGCGCTCGGCTACCGTTTCGATATCGTGCTGCGTGGCCGCGATGCCACGCCGATGGAGTAAGCCATGTTGTACGCCACCGCATCCCAGACCGTCGGACCCTACCTGCATATCGGCCTGTCCGGCCTTGACTGCGCCGACCTGACCGCCGAGGCCCCCGGGCTGGCGGGAGAGCGCATCGTGATCGAAGGCCGCGTGATCGACGGCAACGGCGATCCCGTGCCCGATGGCATGGTCGAGATCTGGCAGGCCAACCCGGCCGGCCGCTACCGCCATCCCGACGACGCGCGCGACGGCGCCGAGCTGGCGCTGGTGCCCGGCTTCACCGGCTTTGGCCGGCTGCCGACCCAGCCCGACGGCAGCTTCCGCTTTGTCACCGTCAAGCCGGGCCCGGTACCCGGCCCCGGCGGCCAGCCGCAGGCGCCGCACATCGTGGTCTCGCTGTTCATGCGCGGGCTGCTCAAGCATTTGTCCACGCGCCTATACTTCCCGGACGAAACGCAGGCCAACGCGCGCGACTGGGCCTTGTCGCAGGTACCCGCCGAGCGCCGCCACACGCTGGTGGCGCAGCCGGCGGGCGCGGGCAAGCTGCAATGGCAGGTGGTGCTGCAAGGCCAGGACGAAACGGTCTTCTTCGACATCTGACCCGGGCGCGAG
The DNA here is from genome assembly GCF_056398185.1 of Cupriavidus sp. 05L310. Lineage (NCBI taxonomy): Bacteria > Pseudomonadati > Pseudomonadota > Betaproteobacteria > Burkholderiales > Burkholderiaceae > Cupriavidus > Cupriavidus sp. 05L310. The sequence goes on along the minus strand of NZ_JBFTOX010000020.1, from coordinate 115,731 downwards.
CCGCTTGCGCCAGACCGAGCCCCGGCGCCGGACCCGTCATGGTCCGGCGCTGGGGTTTTTCCATGCCGATGCGAACCTGAATCGATGCCCACCTCATCCCGACTGACCGACCCGATGTTCGGCAGCGCCGCCACGCTGGCCGCTTTCTCCGATGCCGGCACGGTCCAGCGCATGCTCGACTTCGAAGCCGCGCTGGCGCACGCCGAAGCCCGCTGCGGCGTGATCCCCGCCGAAGCTGCCGAGGTCATCGCCGGCACCTGCCGCGCCGAGGAGATCGACTTCGACGCGCTGGCCGCCGCTGCCGTGGCAGCCGGCAACCTCGCCATTCCCCTGGTCAGGCAACTTACCGCCCGCGTAGCCGCGCGCGACGAGCAAGCCGCGCGCTACGTGCACTGGGGCGCCACCAGCCAGGACGCGATCGATACCGGCATGGTGCTGCAACTGCGTGAAGCGCTGCAGGCCGTCGATGCCGATCTCAAGGCGCTCGGCCACGCCTGCGCCGCGCTGGCCACGCAGCATCGCGACACGCCGATGGTGGCGCGCACCTGGCTGCAGCACGCGCTGCCCACCACCTTCGGCCTCAAGGCCGCCGGCTGGCTCGACGCGCTGCGGCGCGACTTGCACCGCCTCGGCGCCACGCGCGCGCGGGCCGCCGCGTTGCAGTTCGGCGGTGCCGCCGGCACCCTGGCCAGCCTCGGCGACGCCGCTCCGGCGGTGGCCGCCGAGCTTGGGCGCGAACTCTCGCTGGCAGTCCCGGCCACACCGTGGCACGCATACCGTGACCGCATGGTCGAGGTAGCCACCACGCTCGGCATGCTGACCGGCACGCTCGGCAAGATCGCGCGCGACGTCTCGCTCATGATGCAGACCGAGGTCGCGGAGGTGGCCGAGCCCTCCGGCCCCGGGCGCGGCGGCTCCAGCACCATGCCGCACAAGCGCAACCCGGTAGGCTGCGCCGCCGTGCTCACCGCCGCCGTGCGCGTGCCGCCGCTGGTGGCTACCATGCTGGCCGGCATGGTGCAGGAGCACGAACGCGCGCTGGGCGGCTGGCAGGCGGAATGGGATACCTTGCCGCAGATCGTCACGCTGGCCGCGGGCGCGCTGCGGCAGATGCTGGAAGTGGTAAACGGACTGCAGGTGGACGCCGCGCGCATGCGTGCCAACCTGGGCCTGACGCACGGGCTGATCCTGGCGGAAGCCGCCATGCTGGAACTGGGTGGAAAGATTGGCCGGCTACCGGCGCATCATCTGGTCGAAGGCGCCTGCCGGCGGGCCGTTGCCGAAGGCACCACATTGCGGGAGGCGCTGGGAGCGACCCTGGCCGGAGATGCCGCGCATGCCGGGCTGATGGATGCGGCGGCGCTGGACCGGGTTTGCGATCCGGCCAATTACGCCGGGCAGGCGGGGGGATTCGTCGATGCGGTCCTGGCGGCCTGGCGGCAGGAGAGCACTGAGATCCCCCGGAAGCCAGCCGCAGACGCTGAATGAATACACGTACCTGAACACCGAACCGAATTCTCTGGAGACCACCTTGCCCTTCATCACCCACGCCGGCAATCGCCTCTTCTACACGCTGGAAGGCCCAGCATCCGCGCCCGTCCTGATCTTCTCCAACTCGCTAGGTACTGACCACACGATGTGGGCGCCGCAGGCCGAAGCACTGAGCCAGCAGTTCCGCATCCTGCGCTACGACACCCGCGGCCACGGTCAGTCCGCATTGCCGCCGGGCCCGAGCAGCGTGGCGGAACTGGGCAGCGATGTCATCGCGCTGATGGACGCCTTGCAGATCCGGAAGGCAGCCTTCTGCGGCTTGTCGATGGGTGGCCTGACCGGCATGTGGCTGGGCGTGAACGCGCCGCAGCGCTTCTCCCGCATTGTGCTGGCCAACACCGCGCCAAAGATCGGCACCCCCGAGGCGTGGAACACGCGCATTGAAGGCGTGTTGCGCGACGGCATGGCGCCGCTGGTGGAGGGCTCGCTGCAACGCTGGTTCACGCCTTCCTTCGTCAGCGCCGCCGGCAATCGGCTGGATGACCTGCGCAGGGTGCTGACCGGCCTGGATGCACGTGGGTATGCCGCCAACTGCGCGGCGGTGCGCGACGCCGATCTGCGCGAAGCGGTCAGGACCATTCCGGTGCCGGTGCTGGTGATTGCCGGTAGTTCCGATCCGTCTACCACGGCGGCGGAAGGGCGCGCGCTGGCCGATGCCATTCCGGGTGCACGCTATCTCGAACTGGAGGCGGCGCATCTGTCCAACCGCGAGCAGCCGGAGCGTTTTACCGAGGCGTTGCTGGACTTCCTGGGTGACGATGCGCAGCAGGCCGCGAACCGTCCGGCCAACGATGGCGAGCGCTATCAGGCTGGCCTGGCCGTGCGGCGGGAGGTGTTGGGCAGTGCGCATGTGGATCGTTCGCTGGCCCGGCTGAACTCGCTTAACGATGAGTTTCAGAATCTGATTACGCGTTATGCATGGGGTGAGATCTGGACGCGTGAAGGGTTGCCGCGGCATACGCGGAGTCTGATCACCATTGCGATGATGGTGGCGCTTAACCGCAATGAAGAACTCAAGTTGCATCTGCGCGCCGCGGCGAACAACGATGTCAGCCGCGACGAGATCAAGGAGGTGCTGCTGCAGACTGCTATTTATTGCGGGGTGCCGGCGGCTAACTCGGCCTTTCATATGGCAGAGGAGGTGTTTGCCGCGGTGGATGCGGAGGCTTTGAAGGGTTCGTAAGCGGTGAGGGCTGTTTGCGGCTTTGTTTGGGCGGTGATGGTTTTTGCACCCAATAGCCGTACGACAGTCCCACTGTTGGGGTGCTCGGTGTCTTTTTGAGCGGCGTTGGCATCTTGCACCCAAGTGCGTACGACATCCCCCGCAGGGGGATGTCGTACGCACTTGGGTGCAACAACCATCGCCGCCCAAACAAACCGCAAAAAGCCCTACAACCTCTCCTGCCCAATAACCACCACATCCAACTCGATACCCATGGCCGCCAACATAAATTGGAACGCCGACACCGTATGCACCGGGCTTTCAGTAACGGCACAAGCGACCTAGCCAGTGCCGCAGCGCCGCTGCCCGCGCTCAAGGCGCTGGATGGCGGCGGCCGCGTGATTCATTGCGGCAGTTTCAACAAGAGCCTCTATGCCTCGCTGCGGATCGGCTATATGGTGATGCCCGACGCGCTGCGGCCGGCCCTGCGCCACCTGCGCGTCTCACGGAACGTGTACCTGCGCCGCCGCGACATCGTGCTGGCGGAGCTGCGGGCGGCTCTGGGCGAGCGCCTGCGCGTCAGCGGGGAACACGCCGGGTTTCACTTCGTGCTGTGGCTGCCGGACGGCATCAGCGAGCACGATGTGGTGCAAGCCCGCGCCGGCGCGAACCTGACGCTGCAGAGCCTGGGCGAGTTTTGCCGGGAGCGGGCAATGCCGCCGGCGCTGGTGATCGGTTACGCCGCGGCGCAGGACGATGTGCTGCGCGACGCGGCGAAACGGCTGGCGCAGGAGATTGCCGCACTGGCTCAGGCCGGCGGCACGAACTCGGTGACCTCCAGCTCGAATCCCGCGATATTGCGATAGGGCACCGGCTGGCTCAGCAGCCGCAGCTTGCGCGCACCCTGGTCTCGCAGGATCTGCGCCCCCACGCCAAGCGCACGCTGCGCGAACGATGGCGGCGCGGGCCGTCCCCTGGCTTGGCCCAGGCGCGAGACCTCTTGGAGTAGCTGGTGAGGCGGCTCGCGCTCGGCCAGCAAGACCAGGATGCCGCAGCCCTCCGTGCCGATGCGCGCCAGCGAACGTGCCAGGTTCCAGCCCGGCGCGGGCGCCGCCTGAGTTTGCGCCGGTTCGAACGCGAGCACATCGCGCAAGGTCTCCACGGTCTGCACGCGCGTCAGCACCGGCTTGCCCGGCTCCGGCCGGCCCAGCACCAGCGCCAGGTGCACGGCGTCGATGGGCTCGTCGTAGTACGCATGCACCGCGAACTCGCCGTAGGGCGTGGCCAGCCGGCCGCTCTGGCTGCGGCGCAGCGCACCCTCCACCAGCAGGCGGTGATGGATCAGGTCGCTGATGGCGCAGATCATCAGGCCGTGCGCACTGGCGAAGTCCGGCAAGGCGGTGCCGCGCAGCAACTCGCCGGCGTCGTCCAGCAACATCGTGTAGGCGCCCGCGGCCTCGCGCCCGGCCAGTCTCGGCAAATCCGAGCAGGCTTCGGCGAAGCCGGCGCGGCGCAGCACGCCGTCAGGCTGCGCCACGATGGGAAAGACGTGGCCCGGCTGGACCAGGTGGCCTGTCCTGGCATGCGCGGCGCTGGCCACGCGCATCGTCAGCGCGCGGTCGGCGGCGGAGATGCCGGTGGAGACGCCATCCACCGCTTCGATCGATACGGTGAACGGCTCGCGCTGCCTGCCGCCGACCGCCATCATCGGCAAGCTCAACTGCCGCCGCCTGGATTCGGTGATGGCCAGGCAGACCAGGCCGCGCGCGTGCGCCGCCATGAAGTTGACGTCGGCCTCGCTGATCTTGTCCGCCGCGACCAGCACGCAGCCGCTGGCTTCAGCGGTGTCGTCCTCCATGACCACGACCCGCTGGCCGGTGGCGATGGCGCGCAGCACGTCGCCGATCGGTGCGGGCCTCATGCCGCCTCCCGCGCATCGGCAAAGGCGGCGCACAAGGCGGACGCCGCCAGGTCGAGCGCCGCGTCGGCCGCGTCCAGCAAGCCCTGCATGCTCATGAAGCCATGAATCTGCCCGGGCCAGCAGTGCAGGGCGCTGTCCACGCCGGCGCGTTGCATGGCGGCGGCGTAGGCCTCGCCCTGATCGCGCAGGGGGTCGAATTCGGCCGTGATGATGGTGGCCGGCGCCACGCCCGCCAGTTCGCGCTGGCGCAGCGGGCTGGCCCGCACATCGGCGGCATGGCGCGGGTCGGGGAGATAGTGGCGGGCATACCAGCGCAGCATGTCCCCGGTCAGGAAGCAGCCTTGCGCGAAGGTGCGCCAGCTGCCGGATTCGTCCGCGCAATCCAGGTAAGGGTACAGCAGCAACTGGTGGCGCAGCGCCACACTGCCACGCAGTTGCTGGCATGCAACCGCGGCCAGGTTGCCGCCGGCGCTGTCGCCGGCGACAGCCATCCTGTCCGGCAGTGCGCCCAGTTCGGCGGTGTGTGCCGCGCTCCAGCGCAGCGCCGCGCACGCATCGTCGGCAGCCGCGGGAAAGCGTGCCTCCGGCGCCAGCCGGTAGCCGACCGACAGCACCAGGGTCTGCGCGCGATTCGCCAGCGAGCGGCAGATATTGTGGTGCGTTTCGATCCCGCAGGTGACGAAGCCGCCACCGTGGAAGAACACCGTGAGCGGCCAGGGGCCATTGCCAGGCGGGCGGTAGAGGCGGGCAGGCAAGGGGCCGGCGGCGCCGGCCACGCTCAGTTCGCGTTCTTCCGCGACCGCATCCCCCGGCGCGAACGCGGGGTGCGCGGCCAGCACGGCGCGGTAGGCGTCTGGCGTGATGGTGGTGAAGTCGAGTGGCGGGAACTGCGCCATGGCGTCGAGCAGGGCGCGGACTTGCGGGTCGAATTGCATTGGTTTTTCCTTATGCTGAAGGAAGTGCAGGGGGGGAGAGGGTGCGGCAAAGGCAGGCGAGGCTCAGAAAGCGAAGGCCGGCGCCTTGCCGCTGGCGATGCCGTTCGCGCGCGCTTGCGCGGCGGCGGCGGCTTCGGCGTGCGGCAGGATCCAGAAATCTCCGGCGGCCACGCCGTCGAGGATGTGCCGGGCCATGGTTGCCGCTGGCATGCCCTGCGCGATGCTCGCCTGTAGCGCCTGGTTCATGCCGCCGACGCCGCTCTGCGCGCCGGCCGGCAGGTCGAGCGCGATGCCGGTGGCCACCGGCCCCGGGCATGCCACCGACACCTTGAGCGGCATGCCCGCCGCCTGCAGTTCCATCGCCAGCCCTTCGCTCAACGCCACCACGCCCTGCTTGGACACGGTATAGGGCGCAAGCCAGGGGCCCACGGCAAGACCTGCCATCGAGGCGATGTTGACGATATGCCCGCTGCCTTGCACCGCCATGCGAGGCACAAAGACGCGCAAGCTGTGGATTACGCTCCACAGGTTGACGTTCAGCACACGCTCGAACACGGCGGCATCCAGCTCCCAGCAGGCGCCGGTCGCCAGCACGCCGGCATTGTTGAAGAGCAGGTCGACCCGGCCCAGCAGTTCGAAGCTGCGCGCGCAGAGCTGCTCGACCTGGGCAGCCTGTGCCACATCGGTTGGCAGTATCGCTATCGTTTGCCGGTGGTGCGTCAGTTCGCCGTGCACGCGCAGCAGCGCGTCGTCATCCTTGTCCGCCAGCACCAGCGCCACACCCTGCGCGGCGAGCGCGTGGGCCAGGGCCCGGCCTATGCCGCCGCCGGCGCCTGTGATCACTGCGGTCTTTCCGGTCTCGTTTGCCGCCATGGCGGGTCTCCTGGCGAAGTGGTTGGAATGGATGGCGCGCGGGATTGCGTCCGCCCATTTCTACCTGCCGGGCGTGGCCCTCGCATCGTCTGTTTGAGTGAGGTGTCAGGCGCCAGCGAGGCTCAGGGATTGCCCCGAGAGGGGAGTTGCCTAGTCCGTTTGCGGTATGTGAGCGCCCGGCAGGAGGGTAAGGTCTGGCCTATCCGCAGCGGCGAAGCGGGTGCGAAAGCAAGCACCTGCCTCGCCGACAGCGGCCTCATACGGCGCGCCGATAGGTGCAAACCATGATGCGCAATCCTGCCACCGGTGCCGTGGCAATCCATATAATCGGGAACCGCCGGGGGGCGCACCGCCCTTGTCATGGCAAACGCCGGCCGCAGAGCCAGGCGTGGATAACGGAGACAAGAGGTATGTTGATGGAGGCAAGCCACAGCCAGGAAGCGGCGCTTTGCTACGCGCCGGTGGCGCTCTCGCTGGCGGATCTCAGCACGCTGCTTGGCAAGATCTACCAGGGGGCCATGGAGCAGGTGCCATGGAGCAAGGCGCTGGAACTCATCCGCACCCACCTGCATGCGAACTACGTCACGCTGATCCTGCGCTCGCCGGCAAGCGACCGGGCGGGCCTGATGGTGCACGCCAGCGAGGAAGGCGGCAACACCTTGCCCGGCGAGACGATGTACAACAACTACTACTACGCGATGGATCCCTTCGTCGACCTGCCCGCCGACCGGGTGGTGACGATCGACGAGCAGATTGGCACCGTCGCGTGGTGCAACAGCGACCTGTACCGGGAGTTCCTAAAGCCGCTAGGCGTCCGCTATATGATGGGCGCGGACATCCGCACCGACGATGGCGTGGAATGCCGCCTCCGTGTCTGCCGCAACGTCGACGCGCCGGACTTCTCGGAAGCGGACAAAGCCATATGCACGGTGCTGCTGCCGCACCTGCGGCGCGCGGTCGATCTGCACTCGCGCATGGATGTGGTGGAGTCGGAGCGCACCCTGTACGCCAGCGCCATCGACCGCATGCTGGTCGGCATGGCGATACTCGATGAGACCGGTGCCATCATGCGGACCAATTCGGCCGCGGACGAGATCCTTGCCGACAAGGACGGCATCCGTATTGCCAGGGGCTCGCTGGATGTCGAGTACGCGCAGGAGAACCGCCAGTTCCAGCGCCTGCTGCGCCAGGCCATCATGGGCCATATCGGCACCGCGCCGGCGGTGATGGAGGCGATGTCGATCACGCGGCCTTCGGGCAACGCGAAGCTGGGCGTGCTGATCCGCACGATTCCGCTGAGCGAGTGGTCGGAAGACAATAAGCGCCGGCCTTCGTGCGTGATTTTCATTCGCGACCCGGAGCGCAAGTCGCAGGCTTCGCACGAGGTGGTGCGCAAGCTGTTCGATTTCACGCCGGCGGAAACCCAGCTTGCGCTGCAGCTGGCCAACGGCCTCGCGCTGGAAGAAGCGGCCGAGGAGCTCGGCATCAGCAAGAACACGGCGCGCGCCCACCTGCGCGCCATCTTCTCCAAGACCGGCGTGACCCGGCAGGCCACGCTGGTGCGCATGCTGCTCAGCAGCGTGGTGGCGCTCGGCTGAGCGCGCTAGCTCGCCGGCCTGGCGGGCTTGGCGCTGACCACCAGCGGGAATCCCTGCGGCGTGGTCAGTACCGCGCGCAACTCGTGCGGGCCGCTGGCGAGCGGCTGCGCGATCCGCGCGCCGCCCGCCAGCAGGCGCTCGATCGCCGCCGCGATATCCTCGCCGGCTTCCAGCCGGAATGCCAGTGCGGGCTGGGAGACCATCCGCTCCTCGCCGGCCACCAGCGCTACCGTGATGGGGCCGGCGTCCAGCGCGCAATAGCGCCCGCCATCGCGAAACTTCACCGCCAGGCCCAGGCCCTGCTCGAAGAACGGCAGGGCGGCATCGATATCGTCCACCGGGTAAAGCAAGAGGTTGGATTGCATGCTGTCGCTCCTTGTCAGCGGGCGGACGCCGCCTGGCGGCACACGGCACAGATATTGAGCGATTGATCACCGTCGTCGTCGGACAGCAGGATGTCGAGCGCGCGGGCGGGTGCGGCGGTGCCTGTCGGCAGGGCGGCCAGCAGCGTCTGGCGACGCGGAGGAGTCGGCGGAGGAATCTTCATGACGGCGTATCCATGTGCAGGTGGTGAGTGGTCCTGGACATGATAGGGACACGGTGCCGCCGCGCATAATCCAATCAGACGATGCCGCACTTTCCCCGGCCGCACACACTGCAGTCACGCAGGCCAGCAATGACGGTGCCGGCGATGGCGCCGCCCGCCACGACAACGCGGCGGCGCTCCCGGCCGATGGCCTGAAAACCAAATGTAAAGGAAGGGGACTGCAATGCGATTCTCGCTGATCTACGAAGCGCAGACTGTCGACGCGTCGCGCGCCGGCGACCACAAGGTGTTCGACGAAATCATGGAGCAGGTGGAACTCGCCGAGGACATGGGTTTCGATGTCGTCTGGGCGGTGGAGCACACGGCGCTGACCAACTACGCGCACATGAGCGCGCCGGAGACCTTCCTGGCCTTCGTGGCCGGGCGCACGCGCCGCATCGGCATCGGCCACGGCGTGGTCTGCCTGCCGCCGGCGATGAACCATCCGGTCAAGGTAGCCGAGCGCGTGGCCACGCTCGACATTCTCTCCGGCGGGCGCGTGCATTTTGGCGTGGGTAAGGGCGGTACGCAGCAGGAGGCGGGCACCTTTGGCTACGACCTCGAAACCCTGCACCCGATGATCGACGAGGCGATGTACCTGATCCCGAAGATCCTTACCCAGGACGAGATCGAGCACGATGGCGAATTCATCAAGATTCCGCGCCGCCCCATCCATCCCAAGCCACGCCAGGACCCGCACCCGCTGATGTATCTGGCCTGCACCAACGCCGATACGCTCAAGCGTGCCGGCGCGCGCGGCATGGGTGCGCTGGTGCTCGGCTTTGGCGGCCCGGAAGACGTGGCGAAGAAGAATGCTATCTATCGCGAAGCCTACGAGACGCGCCAGGCGAAGGACCAGGTTGGTTTCCGTCCTCACCAGCATCTTGCCGCCCTGTGTCCGACCATCGTGCTGGAAGACGGCGTGGCGGCGCGCAAGATCGGCATCAAGGGACAGCGTTACTTCATGGAGTCGCTGGGGTACTGGTATGCCGGCGGCGAGCGCCCCAATCCCGAAGGCTGGGATGTGGAGAACATCACCGAGCAGGACGCGCAAGGCAAGGCCGTGATCAAGACCAGCTTCGCCTCGGAGAAGGTCACGGTGGATTTCAGCGATCCGTCGATGATGATGCTCAACCCCAACCATGCCTACGGCACGGTGGAGGACTGCATCGGCTATGTGCAGCGCCTGATCGACGCCGGGGCCGACGAGATCCTGTTCATCTGCCAGATGGGCACGGTGCCGCAATGGGCCCAGCTCGAAACCATCCGCAATATCGGCGAGCACGTGATCCCGCACTTCCGCGCCCAGGGCCGCAAGCTGCGCGCGCTCGCCTGAGCGAGCCATCGGACCATCGCTGCTGCGCGACTAGTCTCCTCGGACGATGGCGCGGGGCAGCGGCGATGCCAGCATGAAGGCACGACAAGACCGGCCCGGTGGCCGGCAAGAGGAGATGGCGGTGCATCGAGACAACTACCCCGAAGGACTGGCGGCCGAACTGATCGGCCGCGCGCACGAAATGATCCCGGTGCTGGCGCAGCGCGCCGGCCAGGCCGAGGCGCAATCGCGCATCCCGGCCGAAACCGTGGCCGACATGCAGGCCGCGGGCTTCTTCAAGGTTCTGCAGCCGCGCCGCTATGGCGGGCATGAGCTGGACCCGCAGACCTTCTTCGACATCCAGATGGCCCTGGCCAAGGGCTGCATGTCCACCGCCTGGGTCTATGGCGTGGTGGGCGTGCACAACTGGCAGCTCGCCTTGTTCGACGGCAAGGCCCAGCAGGACGTCTGGGGCGCGGACAACGCCACCCTGATCGCTTCGACCTATATGCCGGTGGGCAAGGTGGTGCCGGTGGACGGCGGCTTCCGCTTCTCCGGGCACTGGAAGTTCTCCAGCGGCAGCGAGCTGTGCGACTGGATCTTCCTTGGCGGCCTGGTGCCGCCGCAGCAGGCCGGCGCGGCGCCCGAGTACCGCACTTTCCTGCTGCCGCGCAGCGACTACACCATCGTGCGCAACTGGGATGTGCTGGGCCTGCGCGCCACCGGCAGCCACGACATCGTGGTGGACGACGTGTTCGTGCCGGCATACCGCACCCACAGCGCCGTCGACGGCGCCATGGGCACCAGCCCGGGCCTGTCCCTCAACCAGGCGCCGCTGTACCAGTTGCCGTTCGCCCAGATCTTCGTGCGTGCCGTCTGCACGGCCTGCATCGGCGCGCTGGAAGGCGGGCTCGACGATTTCATCGCCTATGCCGATGGCCGGGTCAGCGCCAACAGCGGCGGCAGGACGGCCGAGGACGGCGGCGCGCAACTCGCCTGCGCCAACGCGGCGGCCGGCATCGATGAGATGCGTACCATCCTGCGCCGCAATTTCGACGAGCTGATGGCCACGGCGCACCGGGGCGAGCAGCTCGATACGGCGCGCCGCCTGCATTTCCGCTACCAGTCGTCACAGGTCGCCCAGCGGTGCGCGCAACTCGCCGACAGCCTGCTGCGCTACGCCGGCGGCAACGGTATCTACGTCACCAATCCGCTGGTACGCCGCTTCCTCGACCTGCATGCGGCGCGTGCCCACTACGCCAACAACCTGGATCGCTTCGGCCAGAACCTGGGCGGCGTGATGATGGGCCGCGCCAACACCGATTTCTTTATCTGAGGCCGGCGTGGAGCGGAACATGAACCAGGGCACAGGGCAGGCAGGCGGCACCGCGGTGTTTGATGTAGTGGTGGTCGGCTCAGGAGCGGGCGGCATGCTGGCCGCCTGCCGCGCGGCGGATCGCGGCCTGTCCGTGGTGGTGCTGGAGAAGAGCGGCCTGTATGGTGGCACCTCGGCGGTCTCGGGCGGCGGGATCTGGATCCCGCTCAACCACCATATCGAAGAAGCGGGTGGCAGCGACAGCTACAACGCCGCGCTTACCTATCTCGAAGCGTGCACCGAAGGCCGCTCCACGCCCGCCAAGCTGCGCGCGTACCTCGAGCACGGTCCGCGCATGCTTAGCTACCTGGAGCAGCGCACCGCGGTGCGTTACTACTCGCTGCCGCGCTACGCCGACTACTTCCAGCGCTTGCCGGGCGCGCTGCCCGGATATCGCGCGCTGGATCCGATGCCGTTCGACGGCGCGCAGCTGGGCGAGGAGTTCGCGCGGCTGCGGCCGCCTTCGCCGGGGACGCTGGTGGCGGGCCGGGTGGCGGTGACCTCCGCCGAGGCCCACGCCATGCTGAGCAAGAGCCGGGGCTGGCTGGGCGTGGCGGCCCGGCAGTTTGGGCGCTATTGGCTGGATCTCGGCTGGCGCCGCCGCACCGCGCGCGACCGCCGGCTCACGCTCGGCAACAGCCTGGTGGGCGGCTTGCGCCACGCCATGATGAAGCGCGGCATTCCGCTGTGGCTCGATACCGCGCTGGAAGACCTGCTGGTGGAGGAGCACGGTGGCGCGGCGCGCGTCACCGGCGTGCTGGCGCGGCGCAATGGCGCGCAGGTACGCATCGAAGCCCGGCGCGGCGTGATCCTGGCCGCGGGCGGCTTCGAGCGGAACCAGGCCATGCGCGAGCAATACCTGCCGCATCCCAGCCGGGCAGAGTGGAGCGCCACGCCGCCGCACAACACCGGCGACGGGATCCAGGCCGCGCAGCGCGCGGGCGCGGCGCTGGAGCTGATGTCGCATGTATGGGGCGCGCCAACGGTGAAGGTCGGCGGCGAGGAAAAGCAGCGCGCGATCTTTGTCGAGCGCGCCTTGCCCGGCTGCATCGTCGTCAACGGGCAGGGCAGGCGCTTCGTCAACGAGGCCGCGCCGTACTCCGAGTTCGTGCCCGCGATGTACCGCGACCACGAGCGGACGGGCTGCAGCGTGCCGGCGTGGCTGGTGTTCGATGCCACCTTCCGCCGCAAGTATCCCTGCGGGCCGATCCTGCCCGGCTCGGTCATGCCGGACCGCCGCATCCCGGCCCCCTTCGCGGACGTCCTGCTGCGCGCCGATTCGCTCGACGCGCTGGCGCGGCTCGCCGGCATCGATCCGGGCGGCCTGGCGCACACCGTCGAGCGCATGAACGGCTTTGCGGCGAGAGGCGTGGATGAGGACTTCGGCAAGGGCGACAACGTCTTCGATACCTACTACGGCGACACCCAGGTCCGTCCCAATCCGTGCCTGGCGCCGATCGGCCGCGCGCCGTTCTACGCGGTGCGCATCGACGCTGGCGATATTGGCACCAAGGGCGGGCTGGCGACCGATGCCAGCGCCCGCGTGCTGCGCGAGGACGGCTCGCCCATCGACGGGCTGTTCGCCATCGGCAATACCAGCGCCTCGATGATGGGCGCCAGCTATCCGGGCGCGGGCTCCACCATCGGGCCGGCCATGACCTTCGGCCTGATCGCCGCCGATGTGCTGGCGGGCGGGGCGGCCGGGCAGGGCCAAGCGGACTAATACCATCACACAGGCAGGAGGCATGATGAACCAGACTATTTCCCCGTCGCTGCGCGACGATATGCTGATGGCAATGCGCCGCATGGCGCGCTCGGTTGCGGTGGTCAGTTGCCGCGAGGGCGAGCGCCGCTATTCGATGTCGGTCACCGCGGTCGATTCGCTGTCCGCGGACCCGCCTTCGCTGCTGATCTGCATCCATCGCAATGCCTCGATCTACCCGGCCCTCAATGCCGGGGTGGATTTCTGCGTCAACCTGCTGGCGGCCGATCATCGCGACATTGCTGTCGATTGCAGTGGCCGGCTCAAGGGCGAGGACCGCTTTACCACGGGCCAGTGGGAGGCCGACCCGCTGGGCGTGCCTTTCCTGCGGGATGCTCAGGCAAACCTGATCTGCGAGCAGGACGGCCGTTTCGACTACGGCACCCACGCCGTCTTTATCGGCCGCCTGCGCGAAGTCCGGCTGGCCGGCGACGTGGCGCCGCTGGTCTATGTGGACGGCGCCTACTCCACCTCGGCGCCGCTGGCCAGCCTGCGGGCGGCGTGACGTGAACCCAGTGCCGGAGCCTGCGCGATGACCGCCAACGCCTTCGTTCCCGATCCCGCATCCGATCCCGTTTCTGATCCCGCCTGCGGCGGGGTCAACGCGGTATTGCCGCCGCTGGTCGTCGCCGACCCGGGCGCCTACCGTTGGGATGCCCGCTGCGACGTGGCGGTGATCGGCTTCGGCGCGGCCGGCGCCTGCGCGGCGCTCGAAGCCGCACGGGGCGGGCTCGACGTGATCGTGGCCGAGCGCTTCGAAGGCGGCGGCGCCAGCGCCAGGAGCGGCGGCGTGGTGTATGCCGGCGGTGGCACGCCATACCAGCGGGCCGCCGGCTACCGTGACACGCCAGAGGCCATGGCGGCTTACCTGCGGCAGGAGGTTGGCGACGCGGTCGGCAATGGCACGCTGCAGGCATTCTGCGAGCGCAGCACCGGCATGATCGCCTGGCTGGAGCAGCTGGGCGCGCGCTTTGCCGCCACCGTGCCGCCACGCAAGACCTCGTATCCCGCGCAGGACTACTACCTCTACTACTCGGGCAACGAGGCCGTGGCGGAGTACGCGCGCCACGCAGAGCCGGCGCCGCGCGGCCATCGCTGCAAGGGCAGCGGCATGTCCGGTCACGTGCTGTACGGCGTGCTGCGGCGCGCGGTGCAGGCGCAGGCCGGGGTGGACGTGATACGCCACGCGGCGGCGCGCCGCCTGATTGTCGATGGACGGGGCACCGTCATTGGCGTGGAACTCCGGCGCCTGCCGCCGGGCCGCCTGCAACGCCGGCATGCCCGCCTGGCGCGCTGGGCCGAGCGCCTGCACAACCTTTCCCCGGCGCTGGCCGATGCCTTGCGCCGGCGCGTGACGCAGCTGGAAGACGATTTCGCGCAGCCCTGTGCAGTGCGTGCCGGCGCCGTTGTGCTGGCCACCGGCGGCTTCATCTTCAACCCGGCCATGGTGGCCGCGCATGCGCCCAAGTACCGCCGCAACTGGCGCCTGGGCACCACCGGCTGCGATGGCAGCGGGATCCGCCTCGGCCTGTCGGTCGGGGCGGCGGCGCGCCACCTGGAGCGCGTTTCCGCGTGGCGCTTCATCAATCCGCCGTTCGACTGGGCACGTGGCTGCGTGGTCGACGCGCAAGGCGCGCGCATCGGCAACGAGGAAGTCTACGGCGCGCGGCTGGGCCACGCCATCTGCGAGGAGCACGGCGGCCGCGCCTGGCTGATCCTGAACGCCGGGCTGGCGCGCGCGGCCCTGCGCGATTGCGTCACCGGACGCCTTTGGGCCTTCCAGCGCGTGCCCGCCATCATGCTGATGCTGTTCGGCGCCACGCGTGCGCCGGGTATCGCGTTGCTGGCCGACAAGCTGGGCATGCCGCGCGCGGCATTGCTGGCGACGCTGGCTGCCTATAACGCGGCGGCGCGCGGCGAGCTGCCCGACCCCGCAGGGAAATCCGCGGCGATGTGCGCATCGCTGGAACGCGGGCCCTACCTGGCCATCGATATCTCCGCGCATAGCCGCGCTTTTCCCTGTCCCGCCATCACCCTCGGCGGCCTGCGCGTGGACGAGACGTGCGGCCAGGTGCTGGCGGAAGGAGCCGGCGGCCAGGCGGCGCCGATCCCGGGCCTGTACGCGGTTGGCCGCACCGCGGTCGGCATCGCATCGAATCACTACGTGAGCGGCCTTTCGCTCGCCGACTGTATCTGGTCGGGGCGCAATGCCGGGCGCCATCTCGTTGCCCTGGCAGCCCTGGCGGACCAGCCGGGCCGCAATGAACACATCGACGAACACACCAAGGAGACAAGCCATGAGCAACCGAGTTGAAGGAAAGATCGCCATCGTCACCGGCGCCGCCAGCGGCGTCGGCAAGGAAGACGCCTTGCTGCTGGCGCGCGAAGGCGCGCGCGTGGTGCTGACCGACCTGAACGAGGCGGCCGGCCACGCCGTGGCGCGCGAGATTGGCGACACCGCCATCTTCGTGCCCCACGATATCGCCAGCGAAGCCGGCTGGCAGCAGGTCATGCAGCGCACCCAGGAGCATTTCGGCACGCCGGACGTGCTGGTCAATAACGCCGCGGTGCTGGCGCTGGGCTCGGTGGAGGACACCACGCTGGAGCAATGGCAGGGCATCATGCGCATCAATGCCGACGGCTATTTCCTGGGCTGCAAGTATGGCGTGGGCGCGATGAAGCAAAACGGCGGGGTCATCGTGAACATGTCTTCGGTGGCGGCGCTGGGCGGCATGAGCATGTTCTGCGCCTACAGCGCCAGCAAGGGTGCTGTCACCGCGCTCACCCGCAGCGTGGCGGCTTACTGCAAGCAGCGCGGCTACAAGATCCGCTGCAACTCCGTGCATCCGGACGGCATCCTGACGCCGATGACGGCTGCCCTGATGCAGGGCGCGGCCGATGCCCCGGCCACCCATGAGCAGGCGGGCGGCGATCCGATGCAACGCATGTGCCTGCCCGGCGACGTGGCAAACCTGGTGCTGTTCCTGGCCTCCGATGAGTCGCGCTACGTCAACGGCGCCGAGCTGCGCATCGACAATGCGCAGACCATCATGGGCATCGCCTGATCGCGGACATCATGGTGCAAGCGCAATTCCACCCGCTGCGCATCGCCCAGGTGGTGGCCGAAACCGACGAGGCAAGCTCGCTGGTGTTCGAACTGCCCGAAGGACTGCGCGATACCTTCGCCTACCGGC
Organism: Cupriavidus sp. 05L310; assembly: GCF_056398185.1. NCBI lineage: Bacteria > Pseudomonadati > Pseudomonadota > Betaproteobacteria > Burkholderiales > Burkholderiaceae > Cupriavidus > Cupriavidus sp. 05L310. Next base: position 99,459 of record NZ_JBFTOX010000020.1, on the reverse strand, counting down.
CAGGCCAGTTCCTGACGCTCAAGGTGCCGCTGGAGGGCGCCGCGCAGCAGCGCTGCTACTCGCTGTCCAGCAGCCCCCAGGTCGACAATGCGCTGCGGGTGACCATCAAGCGCGTGCGCGGTGGTCGCGTATCCAACTGGATCTGCGACCGGCTCGGGGCTGGCGACACGGTTGACGTCATGCCGCCCGCGGGCGTGTTCACGCCCCGCAGCCTGGATGGCGACCTGCTGCTGTTCGCCGGCGGCAGCGGCATCACGCCGGTGCTGTCGATCGCCAAGGCGGCGCTGCGCCATGATGGCGGCAACGTCACGCTGATCTACGCCAACCGCGATGAACGCAGCGTGATCTTCCGCGATGCGCTGCGCGACCTGGCCGCGCGCCACGCGGACAGGCTGCGCGTGATCCACTGGCTGGACAGCGTGCAAGGGCCGCCCTCGCAGGCCCAGCTCGAAGCGCTGGCCTCGCCGTGGGGCCACGCCGACTGCTTTATCTGCGGGCCGGGGCCGTTCATGGACGGTGCCCAGGCCGCCTTGCAGGCCCTTGGCGTGGCACGCGAGCGGATTCACGTGGAGCGCTTCGGCGCGCCGCCGCCCGCCGCAGGGCAGGCCGAAGAAGTGGCCCCGCCGGTTTCCGCTGCGGCTGCGCTGGAGGTGGAGCTGGATGGCGTACGCCACCGGCTCGACGCGCAGGCGGGCGAAACCGTGCTCGACGCCATGCTGCGCGCTGGCATCGCGGCTCCGAACTCCTGCCGCTCCGGCCTGTGCGGCGCCTGCATGTGCCAGGTGACGCACGGCGAGGCAACGCTGGGCGAGAACCATGTGCTTGACACCGCCGACCGCGAGGCCGGCTGGACCCTGGCCTGCCAGGCCCGCGCGGCCGGCAGCGAACTGCACCTGAAATTTCCCGACTGACATGATGACAACTGACACCATCGAAACCGCCCGGGGGTTGGCCGACGCCGCCAGGGCGGGGCAGGCCGTTCCCGCCACCATCCCGGAGCTGGTACGCACGGCCGCCGCGCGCCACGGCGCGCGCATCGCCATCCAGGAGGATGGGTTGCGGCTCAGCTTCACGGCGCTGGACGCGCTGCGCGCGGAGGCGGGACGGGCGCTGCTCGCGCTCGGCGTGGTGCCTGGCGACCGGGTCGCCGTGTGGGCGCCCAACCTGTCGGAATGGATCGTCGCCGCCCTGGCCACGCACAGCATCGGTGCGGCGCTGGTGCCGATCAATACCCGCATGAAGGGCATGGAGGCCGGCGCGATCCTGGCCGACAGCGGCGCGCGGGTGCTGTTCTGCATCGACGACTTCCTCGGCGAGAGCTATCCGGAAATGCTGGCGCCGCACCGGCCCGCCACGCTGGAGCGCGTGGTGGTGCTGCGCGGGCGCGTGGGGCGGCAGATGGCGCCGGATGAGCTTGCATGGGCAGACTTGCTGGCCCTGGCGCCGCGGACCAGCGAGGCGGAGTTCCAAGCTTGCGAGCGTGCCGTGACCGGCGACTGCCTGATGGACATCATGTTCACCTCGGGCACCACCGGCCGCCCAAAAGGCGTGATGACCGCGCATGCGCAGAACCTGCAGGCCATCCATGGCTGGGCCTCGATCACCGGCGTGGAGGCCGGCGACCGCTACCTGATCGTCAATCCCTTCTTCCACACCTTCGGCTACAAGGCCGGGTGGCTGGCGGCGCTGGTCAGCGGCGCCACCATCCTGCCGCACCTGGTGTTCGATGCCGAGGCGGTGATGACCCGCATCGAGAACGAGCGCATCACGGTGCTGCCCGGCCCGCCGACGCTTTACCAGACACTGCTGAACAATCCGCGCTTGCGGGAATTCGACCTGTCCTCGCTGCGCGTCGCGGTGACCGGCGCGTCGGCGATCCCGCCCGTGCTGATCCAGCGCATGCAGCGCGAACTGGGCTTTCGCGAAATCTTCACCGGCTATGGCCTGACGGAATCGTGTGGGTTCGCCACGCTGACCCGCGCCGGAGACGATGCCGATCTCGTGGCGCTGACGTCGGGCCGCGCCATGCCCGGTGTCGAACTGCGCTGCCTGGATAGCGACGGCCAGCCGGTGCCGGCAGGCGAACCCGGGGAGGTGGCGGTGCGCGGCTACAACGTGATGCGGGGCTACTTCCAGCTGCCGGAAGCCACCGCGGAAGCGATCGATGCGGGCGGCTGGCTGCGCACGGGCGATGTCGGCACGCTGGACGTGCGTGGCAACCTGCGGATCACCGACCGTATCAAGGACATGTTTATCGTCGGGGGCTTCAATTGCTATCCGGCCGAGATCGAGAAGCTGCTGGTGTCGCATCCGGCGATTGCGCAGGTGGCGGTGGTAGGCGTCCCGCACGAGCGCCTCGGCGAGGCGGGGAAGGCTTTTGTGGTGCTGCGGCATGGCAGCAAGGTTGGTGCCGATGAGCTGATTGATTGGGCGCGGCGGCATATGGCCAACTATAAGGTGCCGCGGGAGGTGGTGTTTGTGCAGATGCTGCCGACTAGTGCGGCTGGGAAGATTCTTAAGTATCGGTTGAGGGAGGGGTGATGGGAGGTTGGATTTGGGCTTCTGGCTGCTGGTGCAGAGTGGCGTGAGTGGGCGGGGTTTTAGCGCTTCTAGCTGCTGTCGCGGCTGTGCGGGGTTGGCCGTTTACGCACACGGAGGTGTCACTTTTCTTTACTCGTAAAGAAAAGTAACCAAAAGAAAGCGATCCTTGCAGGAGGCTGGCGTGTCGGGGTTGCGTAGCCCAATGGTTTCGTCGTCAGGCCCGGGGTTCTAATGGCCTCATGCCGTTAGCGGTTCGGAGCGCCACGATCCTGCCAATGGCGCTGGTTTCGTAGTGAGGCCCCCGGTAGCGGCTCCCTGCCCATTCGCCCATCTGCCGGTACCGGCGCGGAGCATCACGATCTATCACGCCGTGATGGTTTCGTGGTGGGGTGGGCGCGGTGAAGGAGTTCTTCGTCCTAGCAATCCCGTGCCACCGCACCCACGACGAAAACGGGGCGCCTGCAACTTCGTGGCGCTCGCAGAGGATACGGCAACGAAGTTGCAGGCGTCTCAAGCTTCGTCGTGGGCGCGGTGGCACCGAATTGATAAGCCGATGACCTCACCACCGCGCCCACCCCACCACGAAACCATCACGACGTGATGTGTCGTGACGATTCGCGCCGGTACCGGCAGATGGGCGAATGGGCAGGAATTCCGCTACCGGGGGCACCACCACGAATCCCTGGGCATTGGCCGGGTCGTGGTGCTCTGAACCGGTAACGGCACGAGTCTGTTAGAACCCGGGGCCTGACGACGAAACCATTGGGCTACGCAACCCCGACACGCCAGCCTCCTGCAAGGATCGCTTTCTTTTGGTTACTTTTCTTTACGAGTAAAGAAAAGTGACACCTCCGTGTGCGAAAACGGCCAACCCCGTACAGCCGCGCCAGCAGCTAGAAGCGCTAAAACCCCACCCACCCACGCCACTCTGCACCAGCACCCAGAAGCCGAAAAACCCCACCAAAAAAAACGCCAAAACCCCCACCAGCGAGGCAAGAAACAGCAAACCAATCCCACAAGGCTAGTCCCAACAGACGATGTACACATCCCACTTCCGCTGAACAATGGCTTCACCAACCTGCCGCACCCACCACGGCAGCCAATGAAATCCAAGAACAGCGAGGAGGCAGCATGATGGACATCCGAGCGCTCGGCTATATCGTGGTCGAGTCCACCGACACCGAACGCTGGCGCCACTACGGCGAGCAAGTGCTCGGCATGGCGTGCACCAACGCCCCCCATGGCGCGCTCTACCTCAAGATGGACGAGCGCGACTACCGCTACCTGATCGTACCCGGCAAGCAGGACCGCTACCTGGCATCGGGCTGGGAGCTGGCCGGCGAGGCGGCCTTCAGCCACGCGCTCGCCACGTTGCGCGCGGCAAACGTGGAAGTCACGCATGCCAGCGAGACCGAGCGCATCCAGCGGCGCACCCAGGCCATGGCCTGGTTCACCGATCCTTCCGGCAACCGGCACGAGATCTTCTGGGGCATGCGTTCGGACTTCCTGCGCTTTGTCTCGCCCATCGGCGTGTCGCGCTTCGTCACCGATCCGCTGGGCGCGGGGCATTCCGTGCTGCCGGCGCCCGCCTTCGACGAAACCTATGCATTCCTGCGCGATGTGATGGGCTTCGGCCTGTCGGATATCTTCCGCGCGCGCTTCACCACGGATCCGGCCGAGCCGGAGAAGCGCATCCACTTCCTGCATTGCGGCAACGGGCGGCACCACAGCCTGGCCATCTTCGAGGCGCCCGCGCCCAGCGGCTGCATCCATGTGATGGCCGAGGTGCAGGACATGACGGAGGTGGGCCGCGCGCTCGACCGCGCGCAGCAGCAGGGCGTGGCGCTCTCGGCCACGCTGGGCCAGCACTGCAACGATCGCGTTGTTTCCTTCTACATGAAGACGCCCGGCGGCTTCGACCTCGAGTACGGCTACGGCGGGCTGGTGGTCGACTGGAGCCAGCACGCCGCCTACGAGGCCACCCGGGTCAGCCTGTGGGGCCACGATTTCAGCATCGGATATCGCTAGAACTATGCTCAAGACATTGGACAAGACCATGACCGCGGGCGACGTGGTCGCCCGCCTCGCCGATGGCATGACCATCGGCATCGGCGGCTGGGGCCCCCGCCGCAAGCCGATGGCGCTGGTGCGGGAAATCCTGCGCTCGCCGCTGAAGGATCTCACCGTGGTGGCCTACGGCGGCCCGGAAGTCGGCATGCTGTGCGCAGCGGGCAAGGTGCGCAAAGTGGTGTTCGGCTTCGTTTCGCTCGACGTGATCCCGCTGGAGCCGCATTTTCGCGGGGCACGCGAGCGCGGGGAAATCGACGTCTGGGAGCTCGACGAAGGCATGTTGCAGCTCGGCCTGCGCGCCGCCGCCGCGCGCCTGCCGTTCCTGCCGACGCGCGCCGGGCTCGGGACCGACGTGCTGGCCCACAACCCCCAGCTCAAGACCGTCCGCTCGCCCTACGCCGATGGCGAAGTCCTGCTGGCGATGCCGGCCATCCCGCTGGACGCCGCGCTGCTGCACGTCAACGAGAGCGATGTGCTGGGCAATACCCGCATCGACGGCCCGGATCCCTTCTTCGATGAATGGTTCGCGCGGGCGGCAGGCCAGTGCTATGTGAGCTGCGAGGTCCTGCACGGCCGCCTGGAGGACGAAGACCTGGCGCGGGCGCGCAACAACCCCTTCGAGCGCGCGCTCGTCAGTGGCGTGGTGCACGCGCCGGGCGGCGCGCATCCCACTTCCTGCGGGCCTGCCTATGGCTTTGACCTGCCGCAGTTGAAGGCCTACTGCGCCAGCGCCGAGCAAGCGGCGGGCTTCGCCACCTACCGCAAGGACGTGATCGGCGACACCGAAGCCGGCTACCTGGACAAGATCGGTGGCATGGGCCACGTGCTGGACCTGCCGTTGCCGGTCCTTTGAACCCGTCACAAGGAGAAGGAGCCATCGTGAGCGCCACTCAACAATTCACTCTCGCCGAACTGATGATCGCCGCCGCCGCCCGCGCCTGGCGCGACGACGGCGAGGTCATGGCCACCGGCATCGGCACCGGCCCGCGCATCGCGGCCGGGCTGGCGCGGTTGCTGCACAACCCCGGCCTGATGCTGACCGACGGCGAAGCCTACCTGGTGGAAGAGCCGGTGCCGCTGGGGCGCCGCGAGGCGGGCTTCAAGGTGCGCGCCAGCGGCTGGATGGGCTATGCGCGCGTGTTCGACTGCCTGTGGGGCGGGCGCCGGCATGCGCTGGTGATGCCCACCCAGATCGACCGCTTCGGCCAGGCCAATATCTCCATGCTCGGCGGCACCCATGCGCAGCCAAAGAAGCAGCTGCTCGGCGCACGCGGCTTTCCCGGCAACAGCATCCACCACGCCAACTCCTTCTTTGTGCCGGCGCATAGCCCGCGCGCCTTTGTCGCCGGCGAGGTCGATATGGTGTGCAGCGTGGGCTATAACCCGGCGCGCCGGATCGAAGGCATGCGCAGCTTTGTCGACCTGCGGGTCATCGTGACCGACCTGTGCGTGATGGATTTCACCGGTCCCGATCACGCCATCCGCGTGCGTTCGCTGCATCCCGGCGTCAGCCTGGAGCAGGTGCGGGTGGCCACAGGCTTCGCACTGGCCAATGCATCCGGAGAAATACTGCCGGAAACGGCCGCGCCCACTGCGGAGGAGCTGGCCGTCATCGTCAGGCTCGATCCGCACAACCTGCGCGCCACCATCGTGCGCGACAACCCGGCCGTCCGCACGGCGTGAGGAACACCATGTCATCGCAAGCCACCGAATCCCTCGGGCTGGGCCCCAACGCCGAGGTGCTCTACGCAGCGGCCGACGGCGTGGCCACCGTCACCATGAACCGGCCGCAGTACCACAACGCGCAGAATTCCAAGATGACCTACGCGCTGGACGAGGCGTTCCGGCGCGCGGCCGCGGACGACGCGGTCAAGGTCGTGATCCTGCGCGGCGCCGGCAAGCACTTCTCGGCCGGGCACGATATCGGCACGCCGGGGCGCGACATTGGCGAGTCGTTCGAGCGCGTCTCGCTTTGGCCCGACCATGTGGGCAAGCCCGGCGGCGAGATGCTTTACACCCGCGAGCAGGAGGTCTACCTCGGCATGTGCCGGCGCTGGCGCGACCTGCCCAAGCCGACCATCGCCATGGTGCACGGTGCCTGCATTGCCGGCGGCCTGATGCTGGCCTGGGTGTGCGACCTGATCGTCGCGTCGGACGATGCCTTCTTCGCCGATCCGGTGGTGCGCATGGGCATTCCGGGCGTCGAGTATTTCGCGCACGCCTACGAGCTCAACCCGCGCATCGCCAAGGAATTCCTCTTCATGGGCGAGCGCATGGATGCCCAGCGCGCCTGCCAGATGGGCATGGTCAACCGCGTGGTGCAGCGCGAGGCGCTGGAGGCCACCGCGCAGGGCATGGCGGCCAAGATCGCGCAGATGCCACGGCTGGGCTTGAGCCTCACCAAGCAAGCCATCAATCACGTGGAAGAACTGCAGGGCAAGCGCGCCGCCATGGATGCCGCCTTTGCCTGGCACCACTTCGCCCACGCCCACAACGAGCTGGTCAGCGGCGACAAGCTGGGCGGCTTCGACGCACGCACCATGGCGGCATCGCAACGCACCGGCGAGGAGAAATCGGCATGAGCGGCGCGCCCCTGCATACCGTGCTGTGCGACTTGCTGGGTTGCCGCTACCCGATCGTGCAGACCGCGATGGGCTGGGTGGCCGATGCCCGCCTGGTGGCCGCCACCAGCAATGCCGGGGCCTTCGGCTTCCTGGCAGGCGCCACCATCGAGCCGGGCGAAGTCGAGCAAGAGATCCTGCGGGTGAAGGCGCTCACGGGCCAGCCCTTCGGCATCAACTTCCATATGTTCCAGCCCAACGCGGACGAGGTAGTCGAGATGGCCATCCGCCACCGGCTGCGCGCGGTCAGCTACGGGCGCGGGCCGGACGCCGCGATGATCGGCCGGCTCAAGGCCGCGGGCGTGGTGTGCATGCCCACCGTGGGCGCAGCCAAGCACGCCGCCAAGGCCGTGGAACTGGGCGCTGACGTGGTGACCGTGCAGGGCGGCGAGGGCGGCGGGCATACGGGCGGCACGCCCACCACGCTGCTGCTGCCGCAAGTGCTGGACAAGGTGGCGGTGCCGGTGGTGGCCGCGGGCGGCTTCTTCGACGGCCGCGGGCTGGCGGCGGCGCTGGCCTACGGCGCGGCGGGCATCGCCATGGGCACGCGCTTCCTGATGTCTAGCGAGTCGCCGGTGCCGGCGCAAACGCTGGCGCGCTACGTGGCGGTCCGGGATGCGGCGCAGATCCGTGTATCGCTCGCCATCGACGGCTTGCCGCAGCGGATGATCGACAACCGCCTGCTGCTGGCGCTGGAGCAGGCCGGGCCGCTGCGCCGCACGCTGATGGCGCTGGCCACCGCCCGCCAGTGGCGCCGGCACAGCGGCATGGGGCTCGCGCAGATGCTGGCGGTTGGCTGGCGCGCGCTGCGCCAGCACGACTACACCGCGGCGCAGACGCTGATGGCGGCCAACGCGCCCGTGCTGATCCAGCGCGCCATGGTAGAGGGCCATCCCGACGAAGGCGTGCTGCCGAGCGGACAGGCCGCGGCGGCCATCGGTGCCATTGAATCCTGTGAGCAGATCGTTGCCCGCATCGCCGCGCAGGCCCAGGCGCGCCTGGCCGCCCTGGCGGGGCCAGCCAGCGCCAGGCCGGAACGCAGCAACCCCATCCAAGCCATCCATTGAAGGCAGACGTTCATGACAACGACGAGATCAAGCGAGCCTGTAGCACAGGACGGTACCGAGCCCTTCCACATCGAGGTGCGGGACGGCGTGGCGGAGCTGGCGATCGCCCATCCGCCGGTCAACGCGCTGGACAGCGCGGGCTGGCATGCGCTGGCGGCGGCCATCGAGCGGCTTGGCAGGGATGACGCCGTGCGCGTGATCGTGCTGCGCGGCGAGGGGCGCGGCTTTTGCGCCGGGGTCGACATCAAGGAACTGGCGGCGCACCCGCAGCGCATCGTGGCGGTCAACGCCGGCAACTACGCCACCTTCCGCGCGGTCCACCGCAATCCAAAGCCTGTTATCGCGGCGGTGCACGGCTTCGTGCTCGGCGGCGGCATCGGCATCTGCGGCGCGGCCGACATCCTGATCGCCGCCGAGTGCGCGCGCTTCGGCGTGCCGGAGATCGACCGTGGCGCCATGGGTGGCGGTGCCCACCTGCAGCGCATGTTTGGCGTGCAGAAGGTGCGGGCGATGTATTTCACCGGCGACATGATCGACGCCGCCGAGGCCTACCGCCTGGGCGCGGTGGAGCGGGTGGTGCCGCGCACGGCACTGCGCGATACCGCACTGGAGATAGCGCGGCGTATCGCGCAAAAAAGCCCGGCCATGGTGCGCCTGGCCAAGGAGGCGCTCAACGGCGTGGAGGACGGCAATCTCGAGGACAAGTACCGCTGGGAGCAGGGCTTCACGCTGCAAGCCTATATGAGCGCGGATTCCGACGAGGCGCGCGCCGCCTTCGTGGAAGGGCGCGAGGCGCGCTTCGCGGCGCAGGCTCCCACCGTCAACGCGTGAGGTGGCCAGATGCATCTTGAATACACCGAACGCCAGCAGGCCTTCCGGGCCGAGATCCGCGCCTGGCTGGCCGAGCGCGTGCCGCGCGCGCCGCTGGCCAGCTTCGACACCGCCGAAGGCTTTGCGCAGCATCGCGCCTGGGAGCGCACCCTGTACGAGGGGCGCTGGAGCATGGTCACCTGGCCGAAAGAGCTGGGCGGACGCGGCTGCGACCTGATCGAATGGCTGATTTTCGAGGAAGAGTACTGGCGGGCCGGCGCGCCGATGCGCGTCAACCAGAACGGCATCTTCCTGCTCGGGCCGACCTTGATGGAGTTCGGCACGCCGGAGCAGAAGGCGCGTTTCCTGCCGCGCATGGCCGCCGGCGAGCACGTATGGGCACAGGGCTGGTCGGAGCCGAACGCGGGCTCCGACATGGCCGCGATCCGCTGCACCGCCATCCGGCAGGGCGACGAGTACGTGCTCAACGGGCAGAAGATCTGGTCGACCCGCGCGGTCTGGGCCGACTGGCTGTTCGGCCTGTTCCGCACCGATCCCGGCTCGTCGCGCCACCACGGCCTGACCTTCCTGCTGATGCCGCTGGATACGCCGGGCATCACGGTGCGGCCCATCCGCCAGCTGAACGGCCTGACCGGCTTTGCCGAGATATTTTTCGACGATGTGCGGGTGCCGGCGGAGAACCGCCTGGCGGCGGAGGGCGCGGGCTGGCAAGTGGCGATGGCTACAGCCGGTTTCGAGCGCGGCCTGATGCTGCGCTCTCCGGCGCGCTTCCAGGAGACAGCACGGGCGCTGGTGCACCTCTATCTCGAGCATCGGGAGCAGGCCGACCGCGATCCCTCGCTGCGCGAAGCGGTCACGCGCGCCTGGATGGATGCCGAGGCCTATGCGCTATCCACCTACGCCACCGCGAGCAGGCTGGTCAAGGGCGGACAGATCGGCGCGGAGTCCAGCACCAACAAGGTGTTCTGGTCCGAGTTGGATATCCGCATGCACGAAACCGCGCTGGCGATCCTCGGCCAGCGGGGCGAGCTGGTGCCCGCGCAAGACGCGACGCAAGGCACGCTCGGTGCCTGGCTCGACGGCTTCCTGTTCGCGCAGGCCGGGCCGATCTACGCGGGCACCAATGAGATCCAGCGCAACATCATCGCCGAACGCATGCTGGGAATGCCGCGCGCCTGAGCGCGCGGCGGCTGACAGTCCGGCTTCGTCCTCGACTCAACCGTGAACCACCATGGAATTCGCATTTAACGAAGAGCAGCAACAGTTCGTCGATTCGATCAGGCGCTTCCTGATGATCGAAATGACGCCGGAACTGGCGCGGGAACAATGGAGCAGCGCAAGCGGCCGCTCCGACGCGCTTTGGCAGCGGCTGGCCGGGCAGGGCCTGACGGCCGTGCTGGTGCCGGAGGCTTGCGGCGGCCTGGGCCTGTCCGAAACCGAGTGGGCGCCGCTGGCGCAGGAGTGTGGCTACTTTGCCCTTGCCGAACCGCTGCTGGACACCGCGCTGGTGGCGGCCGGCATGCTGTCGGACTGCCACGCCGCCACGCAGGACACAAGCACCCGCGAACGCTGCGAAAGCTGGCTGGGCCGCATCGCGGACGGCAGCGTGCGCGTGGCGGTGGCGCATCCGGGACAAGCCATGGTGGCCGACGCCCATGTCGCCGACGCCATCCTCTGCGAGCACGGCGGCGCGCTGCACCTGGTGCCGCCGGCGCAGGCCACGCTCGCCGCGCACGCGAGCCTTGATCCCTCACGCCGGCTCTTCGCGCTCAGATGGGCGCCGGACGACGGCAGCCTGCTGCTGCCCGCGACGGCCGCGAAGCCCGTGTGGGAAGCCGCGCTCAACCGCGGGGCGCTCGGCGTCGCCGCGCAGATGCTCGGCCTGACGCAGCGCATGCTGGATATCGCCATCGACTACAGCATCCAGCGCAAGCAGTTCGGCAAGGCCATCGGCGCCAACCAGGCGCTCAAGCACCTGCTGGCGGATGTCGCCATCCAGCACGAATTCGCCAAGCCGGTGGTGTACCGCGCGGCCTGCACGCTGGCGCAAGGCCATGGCACCGCCGGGCTGCACGTGTCGCACGCGCTGCTGGCCGCCACGCGCGCCGCGCTGCTCGCGGCACGCCACACCATGCAGGTGCACGGCGCCATGGGCTACACGTGGGAGCTGGACCTGCAGATCTTCATGAAGCGCGCGTGGGCCCTGGCCGACAGCTGGGGCGACCGGGCCTTCCACCAGGCGCGCGTGGACGCGCACATCCTCGGGGGGGCCGTGCCGATCGGCGCCGGCGCCACCTTTGCCACCACAGCCAACTTGGCATCAACACTTTGACAGGCGGAATGACCATGAGAGACGCATATATCGTCGACGCGCTGCGCACCCCGACCGGACGCCGCAAGGGCGGCCTGGCACACATGCACGGCGCCGACCTTGGCGGCTTCGTGCTGGCCGAGCTGGTGGGCCGCAATGCCATCCCGGCCGCGGAGTATGACGACGTGGTGTTTGGCTGCGTCGACACCATCGGGCCGCTGGCCGGCAATATCGCCCGCAGCGCCTGGCTGGCCGCCGGGCTGCCGCTCACCGTGCCCGGCGTGACCGTGGATCGCCAGTGCGGCTCGTCGCAGCAGGCCGTGCACTTCGCCGCGCAAGCGGTGATGAGCGGCAACCAGGACGTGGTCGTCGCCGGCGGCGTGCAGACCATGACGCAGATCCCGATCTCGTCGGCCATGCTGGCCGGGCAGGCGCTTGGCTTCTCCGATCCGTTCTCCGGCAGCAAGGGCTGGCAGGCGCGCTTCGGCGACCAGCCGGTGTCGCAGTTCGACGCCGCGCAGCGCATCGCCGGGCACTGGAATCTGTCCCGCGAGGCAATGGAAGCCTACGCGCTGCAAAGTCACCAGCGCGCGGCCATGGCCATCGAGGGCGGCCGCTTCCAGCGCGAGATCGTGCCTTGCGCAGGCGTAGTCCATGACGAAACGCCGCGGCCCGATACCACGCTCGCCAAGATGGCATCGCTCGAACCACTGATGCCCGGCAGTGCACTGACCGCCGCCGTTTCCAGCCAGACCGCGGACGCGGCGGCGGCATTGCTGGTGGTCTCCGAAGACGCGCTCAAGCGCTACGGGCTGACGCCGCGCGCGCGTATCGCCCATATGAGCGTGATGGGTGACGACCCGCTGTGGATGCTGACCGCGCCCATTCCCGCCACGAAACGCGCGCTGGTGCGCAGCGGCCTGCGCTGGGAAGACATCGACGTGGTGGAGATCAACGAGGCGTTCGCTTCGGTGGCGATGGCCTGGCTGGCCGAGACCGGCTACCCGGCCGAGCGCACCAACCCGAACGGCGGCGCCATTGCGCTGGGGCATCCGCTCGGCGCCACCGGCGCGCGGCTGATGACCACGCTGTTGCACGAGCTGGAGCGCACGGGCGGCCGCTACGGCCTGCAGACCATGTGCGAGGGCGGCGGCCTGGCCAACGTCACAATCATCGAGCGCCTGTGAGCCGGGTTCCCGGGGCACTGGCGCAAGCAACGGACAAGGGGAGTAGCGACATGGGAATCTGCGACGGACGGACCGTCATCATCACCGGCGCCGGCGGCGGCCTGGGGCGCGCCTATGCGCTGGCCTTCGCAGCGGAAGGCGCCAGCGTGGTGGTCAACGATATTCGCCGCGAGGCGGCCGAGGCGGTATGCGCGGAGATCCGCGCGCAAGGCGGGCGGGCGCTCGCCAGCGATGACGACATCACGCAACTGGCCACGGCCCAGGGCATCGTCGATGCCGCGCTGGCGGCGTTCGGCGAGGTGCACGTGCTGGTCAACAACGCCGGCATCTGCCGCGACCGCATGTTCGTCAGCCTGAGCGAAGCCGACTGGGACGATGTGATGCGCGTGCACCTGCGCGGCCACTTCTGCCTGGCCAACCTGCTGGCCCGGCGCTGGCGCGACGCGGCCAAGGCCGGGCGGCCGGTCGATGCGCGCATCGTCAACACCAGCTCCGGCGCGGGGCTGCAAGGCTCGGTGGGCCAGTCCAACTACGCCGCCGCCAAGGCCGGTATTGCCGCGCTGACGCTGGTGCAGGCGGCGGAACTGGCGCGCTACGGCATCACCGCCAATGCGCTCGCGCCGGCGGCCCGCACCGGCATGACCGAAGGCGTGTTTGCGGAGATGATGAAGGCGCCGGCCGAAGGCTTCGACTACTACGACCCGGCCAATATCGCGCCGCTGGTGGTCTGGCTTGGCAGCGCGGCTTCGCGCCATGTCACCGGCCGCGTGTTCGAGGCGGCGGGCGGCATGGTGGCGGTGGCGGACGGCTGGCGCACCGGCGCGAGCACCGACAAGGGCGCGCGCTGGCAAGCGGCCGAGCTGGGGGGCGCGATCGACGCGCTGCTCGCCCGCGCCGAGCCGGCGCAACGCGTCTACGGCGCCTGAGGCGGGGACGGACGATGCGCTTCACGCTCTCCCTGGAACAACAAATGATCCGCGACACCGCGCGCGATTTCCTGGCCGTGCGCAGCGATTCGGCGGCGGTCCGGCGGGTGGTGGACGCGGTTGCTGGCACGGCGCAGGACGGCCATGACACCGCCCTGTGGCGGGAAATGGCCGGCGAACTGGGCTGGTGCGGCATTGCCTTGCCGGAAACGGCGGGCGGCGCCGGGCTGGGCGCCGTCGAGCTGGCGCTGCTGATGGAGCAGATGGGCCAGCGGCTGGCCTGCGTGCCGTACTGGTCGGCCATCTGCCTGGCGGCGCCGGCGCTGGCGGGCAGCCTCGCGCCCGAGGCCGCCGCGCCGTGGCTGGCGCGGCTGGCGCAGGGCGAGGCGCGTGCCGCGCTGGTCTTGCCTGCCTGGATGGCGCCCGGCGCGGATGGCTCGCTGAATGCCGATGCGCTGACCGTCACTGCCGCCGCGGCCGGGGATGGCTTCGTGCTGGACGGGCAGGTGGCGCAGGTGTTCGACGCCGCCGGCGCGGACTGGCTGCTGGTGCCCGCGCGCCTTTCCGGCGGCGCGGCAGGGCAGCCGGCGCTGTTCCTGCTGCAAACGGCGGCGCTGGCGGGCCAGCCAGGCTTCGGGCTGCGCCGGCTGGCGGTGCTGGACCGTACCCGCCCGCTGGCCGACCTCGTCTTCGACGGACTGCGCGTGGAGGCGAAAGCCTGCCTGGCGCAAGGCGCCGGGGTGGCGGCGGGCATGGGCGCCGCCATGTGGCACGGCAGCCTGATGCTCGCCGCCGAGCAGCTCGGCGGCGCCCAGCAATGCCTCGACCTCACCGTGGCCTACGCCGCCGAGCGCATCCAGTTCGGCCGGCCGATCGCCGCCTTCCAGGCCGTCAAGCACCGCTGCGCGCAGATGATGGTGGCGGTGGAAGCCGCGCGCTCCGCGGTGCACGGCGCCGCGCGGGCCTGGCAGGCGGGCGCGGCAGGCGGCGCGAAGGACGCAGCCAGGCTCGATGTTGCCGCGGCGCGCCTTGCCGCCGGCGATGCCTTCGGCTTCTGCGCCCAGGAGGCCATCCAGTTGCACGGCGGCGTGGGCTTTACCTGGGAGTACGACCCGCAGCTCTATTTCAAGCGCGCGCAGGCCGCCGGCGGCTGGCTGGGGGGGGCCGCCGCCGCGCTCGCCCGGATCGCCGACGGCCTGTTGGCCGCATGAGCCATATCAGCAGCGCAAGGACAAGCATGGATTCGATGGAAAACCAAAATGCCTCCGCCGGGGAAGCGCAACTGCGCGCGGAGGTGGCGGCCTGGATGTCCGCCAGCCTGAGCGGCGAATTCGCCTGCCTGAAGCATCGCGGCGGCCCGGGCGACGAAGAAGCGCATCCCGGGCTGCGCAAGGCCTGGGAGCGCCGCCTGGCCGACGGCGGCTGGACCTGCGTGGGCTGGCCGCAGGCGCACGGCGGGCGCGGGTTGCCGGTGATGTCGCAGGTGATCTTCCAGGAGGAGTACGCGCGTGCCGGCGGCCCCGGCCGCATGGGCCATATCGGCGAAGGGCTGATCGGTCCCACGCTGATCGCCTTCGGCAGCGAGGCGCAGAAGGCCCGCTTCCTGCCGGGCATTCGCAACGGCACCGAGTTCTGGTGCCAGGGCTACTCGGAGCCGGGCGCCGGCTCGGATCTCGCCAATGTGCGCACCCGCGCCGAGCGCGATCCCGCCACCGGGGACTGGCGCGTGAGCGGGCAGAAGGTGTGGACCTCGCTGGCCCACGAGTCGGACTGGATCTTCGTGCTGGCGCGTTGCGATCCGGCGTCGCGCGGGAACAAGGGCCTGGTCTTCCTGCTGATGCCGCTGGCGCAGCCGGGCGTGGAAATCCGCCCGATCCGCCAGATGGGTGGCGGCGTGGAGTTCAACGAGGTGTTCTTCGATGGCGCGCGCGCCGCCGCCGGCGATGTGGTGGGCGCGCCGGGCGACGGCTGGCGCATCGCCATGGCGCTGCTGGGCTTCGAGCGCGGCATCTCCACCCTGGGCCAGCAGATGCAGTTCACCCACGAGCTTGGCTGGGTCGCCGAGGCCGCGCGCGCCAACGGCGCCTGGCAGGACGCGGCGCTGCGCCAGCGCATGGCGCGCGCCTGGGCCGGCCTGCGGGTGATGCGCTACAACGCGCTGCGCATGCTGGAAGGCGCCGAGGGCGGTGCCGGCGATGCCAGCGCGGCGCTGCAGCGCGAAACCCTTATCTACAAGTACTACTGGTCGAACTGGCACCGCGACCTGGGCCAGCTCGCGCTCGACGTGCTCGGCCCGGACGCCAACCGGATCGACGAAGCGGACGTGCGCCGCACGCGCCTGCAGCAGATGGCGCTGTTCTCGCGCGCCGACACCATTTACGCCGGTACCAACGAAATCCAGCTCAACATCATCGCCGAGCGCGGGCTGGGCATGCCCCGCGAGGCCAGAGGACAGTCATGACTGAAATGGCAGACAAGCAACCGGCCGCGGCCGGCACCCCGCTCCCCCCGCCGGCCTATGTGGCCGGCCACCAGCTGCTGGCCGGCAAGAGCGTGCTGATCACCGCCGCCGCCGGCGCGGGCATCGGCTTTGCCGCCGCCCGCCGCTGCGCGGAGGAGGGATGCCGCGCGCTGATGATCTCCGACATCCACGAGAAGCGGCTCAGCGAGGCTGTGGCAACCCTGCGCGCCGAAACCGGCCTGCAGGCGATCCATGGCCAGCTTTGCGACGTCTCCGACCAGGCCCAGGTGCGGTCCCTGGTGGCGGCGGCCGAGGAGGCCCTGGGCGGCACCGATGTGCTGATCAACAACGCCGGGCTGGGCGGCTCGCGCCGCATAGTCGAGATGGACGATGCCGAATGGTCGCGGGTGCTCGACATTACGCTTACCGGCACCTTCCGGATGACGCGGGCCATGCTGCCGCATATGCAGGCGCGCCGGCGCGGGGCCATCGTCAACAATGCCTCGGTGCTGGGCTGGCGGGCGCAGAAGGAGCAGGCCCATTACGCCGCCGCCAAGGCCGGTGTGATGGCGCTGACACGCTGCAGCGCGGTAGAGGCTGCGGAGTTCGGCGTGCGCATCAATGCGGTGGCGCCGAGTATCGCACTGCACGATTTCCTGCGGAAGTCGGCGCCGGCGGAACTGCTGCGGGAGCTGGCCTCGCGCGAGGCGTTCGGGCGGGCGGCCGAGGTGTGGGAGGTGGCGAATGTGATGGTGTTCCTGGCTAGCGACTATGCGTCGTATATGACGGGCGAAGTGTTGCCTGTCAGCAGTCAGCGGGCGTAGCGGCTAATGGCCCGCGCGGAGCAGGAACCCCAGAACAGGGAAGAAGCGAGGGAAGCAGCGAGGCAAGGAGAGGCATGACACGAGTATTCAATTCCGCCGAGGCGCTGATGAGCGCCGTGGGCGAGCAACTGGGCCACAGCGCCTGGACCGTCATCACGCAGGCGCGCATCGACGGCTTTGCCGAGGCCACGGGCGACCACCAATGGCTGCACGTGGATCCCGAGCGCGCGGCGCAAGGTCCCTTTGGCGCTTGCATTGCGCACGGTTATCTCACCCTGTCGCTGGTCAACCAGTTCCTGCCGGAGATCCTGACGGTCGAAAACCTGCGCTGGGGCGTCAACTACGGCTGCGACAAGGTGCGCTTCCCGGCCCCGGTGCGGGTTGGCTCGCGCCTGCGTGGCGTGGGCGAACTGGTGCGCGCCGAGGCGCTGCCCGGCGGCGTGCAGTCGGTGGTGCGCATCAGCGTGGAAATCGAGGGCGAGGATAAGCCCGCTTGCGTGGCCGACACCATCAGCCGCTATTACTTTTGATACTTCCAAGGAAAGCAGCATGAGAGAAGCAGTCATTGTCGCCGTGGCGCGTACGCCCATCGGCAAGGCATTCCGCGGCGCCTTCAACGATACCGAGGCGCCGGCGCTGGGCGGGCACGTGGTGCGCGCCGTGGTGGAGCGGGCGGGGATCGACCCGGCCGAGGTCGACGATGTACTGATCGGCGCCGCCGCGCAACAGGGCACGCAGGGCTACAACCTGGGCCGGCTGTGCGCGGTGGCGGCGGGCCTGCCCGACAGCGTGCCGGGCATGACCATGGACCGCATGTGTTCGTCGGGGCTGATGACCATCGCCACGGCCGCGAAAAGCATCATCTGCGGCGAGGCCGACATCGTGGTGGCCGGTGGCGCCGAGTCGATCTCGCTGACGCAGAACAAGCACAAGAACGCCTACCGCGCGCAATCCGAGGCGGTGCTGGCCCGGCAGCCGGACGCGTATATGGCTATGATCGAGACCGCTGAAGTGGTGGCGCAACGCTATGGCATAGCCCGGGCGGCGCAGGACGAGTATGCGCTGCGCAGCCAGCAGCGCACCGCCGAGGCGCAGCGCCAGGGCCTGTTCGACGACGAGATCGTGACGCTGGAGACGCGCCGCGCGCTGTACGACAAGGCGGGCGCGCTCACCGGGCACGAGACCGTGCGCCTCGCGCAGGACGAGTGCAACCGGCCAGATACCAGCGCCGACAGCCTGGCCGCGCTCAAGCCGGTATGGAGCGGCGGGCGCGCGGTGCCGCAAGGGCTCCACATCACCGCCGGCAATGCCTCGCAACTGTCGGACGGTGCCGCCGCCGTGCTGCTGATGAGCCGCGAGCAGGCCGAGCGCCGCGGCTTGCGCCCGCTGGGCCGCTATCGCGGCATGGCCGTGGCCGGCTGCGCGGCGGACGAGATGGGCATCGGCCCGGTGTTCGCCGTGCCCAGGCTGCTGGCGCGCCACGGCCTGACGGTCAAGGACGTTGGCTTGTGGGAACTGAACGAAGCCTTTGCCTGCCAGGTGCTGTACTGCCGGGACATGCTCGGCATTCCGGACGCGCGGCTGAACGTCAATGGCGGCGCCATCGCGATCGGCCATCCCTTCGGCATGTCGGGCGCGCGCATGACCGCGCACGCCTTGCTCGAAGCACGCCGGCGCGGCGCCGCGCATGCGGTGGTGACAATGTGCGTCGGCGGCGGCATGGGCGCCGCCGCGTTGTTCGACGTGCTGTAGCGGTCATTGCCGGTGGCAGTGCGAACGGCCAGCCCAAGGCGGGCCATGCCCCCGGCGCGGAGGAGACGACAATGAAAAAAGTGATTGGCATCGGCGTATCGCTGACGGTATTGGCTGCCGCGGCATGGTCCTTCTCGCCGCGGCCCCTGCCTGCCTTCGCAGCCACCGCGCTGCGGGCGGATCGGCTGCAGCTCAATGGCATCGCCCGGTCCGGCGACCGCATGGTGGCGGTCGGCGAGCGCGGCACGATCTTGCTCAGCGACGACGAAGGCGCACACTGGCGGCTCGCCAGCGTGACGCCGGAGCACGGCGCCGCGCTCACGCAGCTTGTCTTTGCCGGTGGCAAGGACGATAGGGTCGGCGTGGCGGTGGGACACAGCGGCTGGATCCTGCGCACCACCGACGGCGGTGAGCATTGGCAGCAGGTGGCCTTCGATACGGCGCAGTCGGACCCCCTGCTGGGCGTCTGGGGCCAGGCGGCGGGCCCGTGGTTCGCCGTCGGCAGCTTCGGGCGCTTCCTGGTGTCGCACGACCAGGGCGGGCACTGGCATTCAGCAGCCACGCCGCTGATGCAGGACAAGCACTTGAACGGCATTGCCGGTGATCATCAGGGCCGCCTGATGCTGGTGGGCGAGAGCGGCCTGGTGCTGCGCTCCGCCGATGGCGGCGGCACCTGGGAAGCGGTCAAGATGCCCTACGAGGGCTCGCTCTACGGCGTGCTGCCGCTGCGCGACGGCGCCTGGCTGGTCTATGGCATGCGCGGCAACGTGCTGCGCAGCGCCGACTTCGGCGCGAGCTGGGAGGCCGCCGAGGTGGGGCTCAAGACCTCGTTCTTCGGTGGCGCGCAACTGGCGGACGGCCGCATCGCCGTGGCCGGCCAGGGCGGCATGCTGGCTGTCTCGGCGGACGGCGGGCGCCATTTCAAGCCGGTGGCGGGCGGTAGCGCGCAGACCCTGGCGGCGCTCATCCCGGCCGCGGGGGGGAATGCCCTGACGCTGGCCGGCAACGCGGGGATTGCCCGCTTCACCCTGGCCCCGCATGCCGCGCCCTGATCTTCCTCCTGCCGCAACTCTCAGCGCCACACCGCATTGCATAGAAGCGAGAACGCCATGACCCGCCCCGAAATCTCCGGCCCCCGGGCCACCACCACCCGCCTGAGCCGCTTCGTCGCGCATTGCGCGGACCTGTTGATCCGGCGCCGCCGCCTGTTGCTGGTGCTGTGCCTGGCGATGACCGTGGCGATGGGCTTGTCCGCCACGCGCCTGCGGCTCGATCCGGGCTTCAACAAGATGATCCCGCTGCAGCATCCCTATATGCAGGTGTTCACCAAGTACGCCGGCACGTTCTCCGGGGCCAATACCGTGCTGATCAGCCTGCGCTGGAAGGGCGAAGGCGATATCTACAACCCGGCCTTCATGGACAAGCTGCGTCGTGCTACCGACGATGTGTTCTTCATTCCAGGCGTGCGCCGTTCACATGTGTTCTCGCTGTTTACGCCGAATGTGCGCTACACCGAGGTGACCGAGGTGGGATTCCGGGGGGATGTGGTGGTACCCGGCCGATACTCTGGTACCCCGGAGCAGCTCGACCAGGTACGCCGCAACGCGGCGCGCTCAGGCCAGATCGGCCGGCTGGTAAGCAATGACCTGAAGTCCGCGCTGATCCGCGCCGATCTGAGCGATGTGGATCCCGCTACGGGCAAGGCGCTCGACTACGGCAAGGTGGCACGCCAGTTGGAGCAAATCCGCACCGGCCTGGGCGGCACGGATGTGGAAGTGAGCATTATCGGCTTTGCCAAGCTTGTCGGCGATGTGGAAGACGGCATTGCCGGGGTGATGGTGTTCTTCGCGCTGGCCTTTGCGGTGACGGCGCTGATGCTGTTCTTCTACACGCGTTCGCTGCGCATTACCCTGCTGGCGCTGGTGGTGGCGCTGCTGCCGGTGGGGTGGCTGCTAGGCCTGCTGCCGCTGCTGGGCTACGGCATCGACCCAATGTCCATCCTGGTGCCGTTCCTGATCTTTTCCATCGGCGTCTCGCACGCGGTGCAGATGACCAATGCCTGGAAACAGGAAGTGGTGCAGGACAATGACCCGGTCGAGAGCGCGCGCGCGGCCTTCTGCAAGCTGTTCATCCCCGGCACGGTAGCCTTGCTGACCAACGCACTGGGTTTCATGGTCATCATGCGCATCGAGATCGAGATCGTGCGTGAGCTGGGCATTACCGCATGCCTCGGCGTATTGCTGATGATCGTCACCAACAAGGTGTTCCTGCCGCTGCTGCTGTCATACACGCGCCTGGAGCCGCGCGTGGTGGCGGCCGCCAGGGCGCGTGCCGGGCGGCATGGCACCTTCTGGAACCGGTTCGGCCACTTTGCCCGCCCGGGGCCGGCACTGGTGGTGTTCGGCGTGTCGCTGGCGCTGTTGGCGTTCGGTGCGGTGCAGTCACGGGGACTAAGGGTCGGCGATATCGGCAACGGTGCTCCGGAACTGCGCGCCGACTCGCGCTATAACCGCGATAACGCGCAGATCGTCGGCCAGTACAACATCGGCGTGGACGTGCTCACGGTGGTGGTGGAACCCAAAGGCTTTGACGACGCCTGCCTGCACTATCCGGTGATGGGCGCGGTGGAGCGCTTCGAGATGAACCTGCGCGGTGTGGCGGGCGTGCAATCGGTGGTGAGCGTGCCGTCGCTCGCCAAGGTGATGATCGGCGCCTTCAACGAAGGCAATCCACGCTGGGAGGCGCTGCCGCGCAATAGCGATGGCCTGACCCAGGGCGCCAAAGCCTTCGATCCGGAGAACGGCATGAACACCGCGAACTGCCAGGCCATCCAGGTGCTGATCTACACAGCCAATCACGAAGGCGCCACCATTGCCCATATCGTCAAGGAGATCCAGCACCTTATCGCCGCAGACAAGACGCCGAACGTGGCGTTCCGCCTCGCCGGCGGCAATATCGGCGTGATGGCAGCCACCAACGAAGCGGTGGACGAAGCCGAGGTAACCATGCTGCTGGCGATCTTCGGCGCCATCACGCTGCTGTGCCTGCTGACCTTCCGTTCCTGGCGGGCCGTGCTGTGCATCATCGTGCCGCTGACGCTGGTGTCCGTCCTTTGCAGCGCGCTGATGGCGCGGCTGGGGATCGGCCTGAAGGTCTCGACGCTGCCGGTGATCACGCTGGGCGTAGGGGTTGGCGTGGACTACGGCATCTATCTCTATGAGCGCATGCAGCACCAGTTGCGCCATGAAGGGCAGAACCTGCCGCAGGCGTTCGCCGAGGCCATGCGCCAGCGTGGCAACGCCGCCTTGTTCACCGCCATGACGATGTGCATCGGGGTGGGTACGTGGGCCTTCGCGGCGCTCAAGTTCCAGGCGGACATGGGCATCCTGCTGGCCTTCATGTTTATGGTCAACCTGTTCGGCGCCGTCTTCCTGTTGCCGGCGCTGGCGAGCTGGCTGGGCGTGGAAGAGGAGGAACGCCGGGCGGCCGGCAACAAAGCCCGCGGCGCGGAGGCACGCGTGGGCAGGATGGCCGGTAGCGAAGGGCGCCCGCTCAAGTCCGACGCGGCCTGAACCGCCGGGCCTTCGCGCGGCCGGCCCGTCATCATTTGAAGAATCTGCTGCAATTCGAAGGGGGCGGACGCTTACAATTGACATCTCGATCTGGACATCGTGAGTGCATTCCTCGCGATTCGACATAGCGTCCCGCGGATGGCCGGGCCGGGCCGTGGGGCAGTCATCAAACGATAGTAGCCGGCGGCCCTGCTGCATGAGGCAGGGCGTGGCGTGCCAGGCGCGACATAGAATCGCGCAGGAAGGAGAATAAGATGTCGCAACAGGCCCCCACTGATGGATCGCCGTTCTCAACGATCCGGATCGGCCCCCTTGCGTTGCGCAACCGCCTGATCAAGGCCGGTGCGAACGAGGGCATGACACCGCAAGGATTGCCGACACAGGCGCTGGTCAAGCATCACCGGGATATCGCAGCCGGCGGTATCGGCATGACGGTGGTCGCGTATGCTGCCGTCGCACAGGAGGGGCTGACCTTCTCGCATCAGCTCGTCCTGACCCGCGAGGCCATACCGCATCTGCGGGTGCTGACCGACGCGGTGCATCGTGAGGGCGCCGCGGCTTGCCTGCAGATTACGCATGCCGGCTCGTTTACGATGATGCGGCATGGCGGGAGCCGCGCGCCGCTGACCGCATCGGCTGGCCTGAATGCTTTCGGCATGATGTATGGCGTGTATTTCCAGCGCGCCATGCGCGAGAGCGACATGTTCCGGGTTGCCATGCAATTCGCCGATGCCGCGCGCCTCGCGCGGGAGGCGGGCTTTGACGCGGTCGAGATCCATATGGGGCACGGCTACCTGCTCAATCAGTTCCTGTCTCCGCTCAGCAACCGGCGGCGCGACCGTTTTGGCGGTGAAGTGGAAAACCGCACGCGCTTCCCGGCGATGGTGCTGCGCCACGTCAAGGACGCCGTCGGGGCGGAGCTGGCGGTGTGCTGCAAACTGAGTGTGGTTGACGGTGTGCCCGGCGGCAACGTGGCGGCGGATTCCGCCATCACGGCGCGCATCCTGGAAAGGGAGGGGGCCGACCTGCTGACGCTGAGTGGCGGACGTAATGTCGAAAGCCCGTGGGTGTTGTTTGGCAGTGCGATGCCGACGGCCCAGATGAAAGCCACGGCGCCGCACGCGCTGGCCAGGCTCGGTATCTCGATTCTGGAGAAGCGTACCCCGCGCGAGCTGAAGTTCCGTGAACTGTATTTCCTTGACGCTTCCCGGGTGATCCGCCAGGCGGTGCGGATGCCGCTGGCCTATATCGGCGGCGTGAAGTCGCTGGACAATGCGCGGCAACTGTTGGGCGAGGGCTTCGACTGCGTTGCCCTGGCGCGCGCGCTGATCCATGATCCGGCCCTGGCCGATCACTGGCGAACCGGCGCGGTGACACGTTCGGCATGCGACAGCTGTAATGCTTGCGTTGCAAAAATCTATGATCCCGCCGGCGTTTGCTGCGTTTACGGGCCACCGGCCGATCCCAGGCTGACCACGATACTGGCGGCCGGGCAGGCGGATTGAGACTTGCGGGACTTCTGCCCACCGATGCCGGGCAGATTTCGCCCGGCTTCTCGACGCCATGCCCGGACCGACGCGCTGTCAGTCGGTACTTGATTTCCTGGCAAGCCAGTCCTGTTGGGTCATGATCGTGCGGAAGCCCAGATGCGACATGGCACTGAACGGGTCCGACCCTCTCCTTGCGCTGACCCGGTAGCTGGTGCAATAAGTCTCGCTGCACAAAAAAGAGCCGCCCCGTATGACTCGCTTGGGGGCGTCGACGGGTGCCCCTGCGTCGTCGGGGTCATATGAGTCGACGGGGCCTTGGGGGTCGGAGGCCTGTCCTTTGCGGGCCGCGATGGCGAACGCGTCGGAGCGATACCAGTCAGCCGTCCATTGCCAGACATTGCCGGCCATATCGTAGATGCCATAGCCGTTCGGCGCGAAATTGCCAACCGGCAATGTGCCGACCTGGATCTTTTCGTTGCGGCTGACGACCGGAAATTGACGCGCCCGGTCGTCCCACGTATTGGCCATCTTCTTGCCGTTGGGAGTGAGTTCGTCTCCCCAGGCGTAGTCCGCTTGTTCGAGGCCGCCGCGCGCGGCGAATTCCCACTGCACTTCGGTCGGCAGGCGCTTTCCAGCCCAACGGGCGTAGTTCAGCGCGTCAACGTACGACACCTGCACCACAGGATGATTCTCCCTATCGGCCAGATTGCTATGGGGGCCGAGCGGATGCTGCCAATTCGCCCCAGGCACATACCTCCACCAGCGCGACCAATCGCCCAGGTCGACGGGTTCGCTCGTGCCGACAAATACCATGCTGCCGGGGACAAGCGTCCCGGGATCGGGCTCTGGCGTGCCGGGCGGCAGTTGCGGGCGTATGTCTTCCCACTTTGGTTTCTGCTCAGCTGTCGTGACGTACCGAGTGGCTTCGGTGAAGCGTCTGAAATCGGCGTTTGTCACATCGAAACTGTCCATCCAGAACCCGCTGACTTGCACGCGGTGGGCCGGTCCTTCGCTGGGAAGGGCCCGCTTGGATGAACTGCCCATCAAGAATGTCCCCCCAGGGACCCAGACCATGCCTTTGGGACCTGTCACCCCATCGCCGATCACGGGCTCCTTGAACTGGCCTGTCTTGGAAGAACCCCTGAGGTATTTCGCGCTCAGCAGTCCAGCCGCGCCGGCAACTCCGGTTGCCAGTAATCCCGAGATAAGCGCTCGGCGTTTCATGGTATTTCCTAATCCTTTTTTGTCGCAGCGTCCCGCGGTCTGTCTGGGCGTGCGATGAATTTACTGGGTTGATTCCTGGACTGGCTCATCGATGTCGTCCACGTTGGGCGATAGAGGAGGAGCCGCCGATTATCCGATGATCGCGATGATACAACTGCCTGGCATCGTCTTCCCGGACTACCGAAGCATTTATGTGTGCCATCTCCGGGCCCGCTTTGATCGGCTACGCCCACCGCGTGCGTCTTTCGCTGTCTAGTCTGAAGAGACGATGAGGCACGGCCCTGGGCTATGTACTGTGGAACGTGCTAAATCAAAAGGAGGGGACATGCCTGCAACTGGCTACAAAATTGAATCCCGGCCGCTGGAATCGCGGTATGCGCGCGGCTGGCATTGCCTCGGGCCGGCCGCGGATTACCGCGACGGGAAGCCGCACACACTGAACATCTTCGGCCGCCGCCTTGCCGCCTTTGCCGATTCCGCCGGCACCATTCGCATCATTGATAGCTATTGTCCGCATATGGGCGCGGACCTTAGTACCGGTACCGTGCAAGGCGACCAGTTGGTGTGCCCCTTCCATGGTTGGCAGTGGGGTGGCGATGGCGCTTGCAAGTCGATCCCTTACTGCAAGCGAGTGCCGCCGAAGGCGCGCATCGGCAGCTGGGATACATGCGAGCAGAACAATCTGCTCTTCATCTGGCACGATCCCCAGGGCAACGCACCTCCACCCGAGGTGGCGATCCCGCGCATCGAGGCATGCTACTCGGAGCAATGGTCCGCGTGGGCAATCGACAAGATGGTGATTCAAACGAATTGCCGGGAATTGGTCGACAACATCTCCGATATGGCTCACTTCGATACCGTGCACGGTGCGCCGATCGACTACTTCGCCAATCTGTTCGAGGGCCACAAGGCCACGCAAGTGCTGG
This sequence comes from Cupriavidus sp. 05L310, assembly GCF_056398185.1. Classification (NCBI taxonomy): domain Bacteria; kingdom Pseudomonadati; phylum Pseudomonadota; class Betaproteobacteria; order Burkholderiales; family Burkholderiaceae; genus Cupriavidus; species Cupriavidus sp. 05L310. The sequence goes on along the minus strand of NZ_JBFTOX010000020.1, from coordinate 73,656 downwards.
TCGGCCGCAGCGCCCGACTCTCCGCCGGAGATTGCCTGACCGCGCTATCCACCTATTTCGGCCCGGCGTACCACATTACGGAAATGCGTGGCCAGATGGACGGTCAGCCGATCCATTCGATTCTGCTCAACTGCCATGTGCCCATCGACATGAACAGTTTCGAACTGCGCTATGGCGTATTGGTAAAGAAGGTTCCCGGCCTTTCCGACGAGCAGAATGAGGCGATTGCGCAAGCCTATGTGGAACAGGCGCGCAATGCCTTCTACGAGGATGTGGTGATCTGGGATTCCAAGATCCGCACCGACAATCCGCTTTTATGCGAGGGAGATGGGCCCATCTACCAGATGCGGGACTGGTATAGCCAGTTCTATGTAGACGCGGAGGAGGTACGGCCAGCCAGTGTCGGGCGCAAGGTGATCGAGATGAACATAGCGGGAATTGATGCGCCAAAACTGCATCATGTATTTGAGGGGTAGGAAGAAGGGGGCGCTGCCGCCTCCGGTCCGGAGGCGGCAGCAGAGTTCTTGACGCCGGGCGTCGCACAGAGGCATGTTGCGTACGCCGATGACTTAAGATGCCGTTTCTAACCTTTCAGAAGGTACTGTCACGCTGCGGCGCATCGGCCGCAGGCGACATCCGAGCGCAGGCAGGTCAGCATTACAGTCGCTGCGAGCCTATGAAGGCCTCTCTCGGGATTCTCCTTTGCAGCGACTGGTGTGGAGCGGCGCACGACTCTATGCAGAGTCTTTGGCGCCGCGCTCACGTTGCCGCTACTTCCCGTCTCCGACGTTCACCCGCTTCGTGGAGAAGATGCCGCCGATCAGCAGATCCCCATCCTCGAGCAATGCGGTAATACCGCCCCAGGCGTTCCATTTGCGGCTGTCGTCCGGGAACGGCCAGCGGGCCTTGATGGCGCCGGTATCCCAGTCAAGGCCTACATACTCGTAGTTGCCGTTTTCCTTGTTGGCGAGGTAGATCATGTTGCTCTTGGCGGAAATGACAGGGACCATCACATCCGTGTTGTCGATCTCCTTGTTGACCCAGGCCTTCTCGAATGACTTCGTCCGAGTGTTCCAGTTGAACTTGGCTACCCCACGCGGGGCGGGCCGGGTCAGGCCGGGCGTTATCGCGTTGCCCCATATATCTGGCGCGGGCTTCGGGTAGGAGTTATTCAGCAGGGCGACGCCATAGCCCAGCACCTCCGGCGACGGCTCGACCGTGGCCTTGGATATTTCCAGTGGAATCTGATCAGCGATGCGTGCGGACCTGGTGCCCGGCTTCTGCTTGAATCCGGGCGGAATCCGGTCGCGCCAGAAGGCCACGAGGTTGGCTCCCTTTTCATCACCGTCGGCAATCACAACCAGCTTGTCGGGGTCGTTGCCGAAGCCCATCAGCGTCGGCGTGGTGCCGGATCCGCCAGAAGTCGTCAGAGCGCCGGCAGCGATGGCCTGCGCCCTGCTCATGGTGTTGTAGTCGGACTGCCAGCCACCATCGGCTTCATCATAGGAGAGCTTGTTGCCAGTCCAGACGATCTTCAGCATGCGCTTGGATGTGACCACATAGATGCCGCTATTCTCGTCAATGCAGATGCTGTTTTCGATCGCCTCGCCCGGCAGCAGCAGCGTGCTTTTGAGATTGAGGTCGCGGTCCAGCAGGAGCACTGCGCCATGCGCCGCGGCAACGACATCGCCAGCATAGGTCATGCCCATGCCGATGATGGCAGATTTGCGCATGTCCTCAGGCAATGCCTCCGAGAAGTCCCGGAATTTGACGACGCGCAGTGGCTTCTTCGGATCATTGTCGTCGGTGGACTTGAGGATCTTCAGGCCACCAAAGGCCGCATAGTGAACGCCATCCTTGTCAATCATGTTGTAGGCGCCGTTGGCCAGCGACTGGCGCTTGAAGCCCAGTTCCTCCATCTTCCCCGACAGTGCCAGCAGCTTGGCGTCATCATTCGCGCGCCGAGCGGCATCGACTTCCTCCAGTGCCGCCCGGATCTTCTCGCGATTGGCATTCGTGGCCAGTTTCTCCATTCCAGGGTAGGGCAGGAGTGAGACCAGGTCATAGGCCTCACCGGTCGCGTCGATCTTGCTGATGCCCTCGACGCCGGCAGCGAAGATGATCGTCTTGTCGCCGATCTTCTTCACTGTGGGATTCGAGGTAAAGACGGTTGGAACGGACTTCACATCATCTGTCGACAGCCTGCGGCCCTTGGTTGGGCCGGCATGCGGGACGGAATCGGTCGCGGCCGGATTGTCGTGCGAAATGGGATAGACGCTGTCGGTCAGCCAGGGGTTGCGGCCCGGGAAGGTGGCGTTCTCTTGCTGGGCGGCTTGCGCGCACGTAAGGCTTGCTGTCGCAAGCGCGACCGCGGTCGACGCGAAGAGCAATGCTCTCATTGGGTAACTCCGTGGATAAGTATGGCTGTGATTGTGAGGTGAGGCTGACGAATTGAGGTTGTTCGGCGGAGCCATTCAATCGGCGGAATGCACGATGCGCTCACGCGGGCGTGCCGCCCGGCGGCTTGCTGTGGCCAACAACGCTAATGTGAAGGTGGCGGGGACATCTGGGCGCAGCATCTTGCCGGCATTGCGGCACGGATCTGACCAGGCCCGTCGGCATGGAACGTACACTATGGGACGCTGCGGCGATTCAGGAGGGCAACCGCGGCAACCCCAATGCTCTGCCGGCAGGTGTCGTCGCAAGACGCCTGCATGATAGCCGCGCCATTGGTTTCTGTGCCGGCCAGGTGTCCGTCGTGTCTGATCGCGCTCTCCGGATCAAAGCCAGGCCGGGCAGACGGCAGGCCCTCAGCAAACGCAAGACCCAGGGCCACGGCCGCACCGGCCCCAAACAGACTACCCGCCCGCAACCATGCTCTCATCGCTGTCTCCTCTTGCTACTGCCCACCACGGGCAGATGCCGATTCCTGTTGTACCGTTAGGGCCGGTCTCTTGATCGAAGCATATTTGTGGAATCTGGCGTCAGCATCGTCCAATCGGACTACACACATATGTGCGTCATAGGTGGCTTTGAGGAGGCTCTGCAAAGCCGTTCAGCCAACCGCGGCTCGGAAGTGTTTTTTTGTGGCAGCAAGAGGAGGGTTAGCCCGGATTGCGTATAGATCCCGCGGGGGTAAACGTTCCAGCTTCCCTCTGGTCGTTAAGCTCTGGGCAACGTCGGACTTCACGGTTTCCAGCCCGTCTCAATCTGCTTATGGGCGGGGATTGCCTCCGCCGATTTTCTCTGCCGCGATCTGATTCGCGGCGATGTAGCCAAAGGTCATCGCCGGCCCGATAGTCGAACCTGGTCCGGGATAGGTTTTTCCCATGACCGCGGCCGAGGTATTCCCGATCGCATAGCATCCCTCGATTACGCTGCCATCGGGACGGAGGACGCGGGCGCAGGCGTCAGTGCTCAATCCGCCCTTGGTGCCGATCTCGCCGGGATCGATCCGCAGCGCGTAGAAAGGGGCGCGGTCGATTGGGCCCAGGCACGGGTTCGGCTTGGAGGAGATGTCGCCATAGTAGCGGTCGAAGATATTGCTTCCCTTGCCGAATTCGAGGTCGGTACCATCTGACGCATAGGCGTTCATTTGCGCGACAGTCGTGGCAAGGCCGCGTGGATCGACGCCGATTTTTGTGGCCAGTTCGGCCAGCGTTCCGGCGCGATAGATGACATGGTCCAGCCAGCCATGCGGAATCCTGGAGTCAGGCTGTATGCTGCCGGGAAGCAGCACGCCGCACGGATAGCGTTTTCTATACTCTGCATCGAACACGAGCCATGCCGGCACATTCGCATTTGTTTGCGCGTGGTCGGCATACATGGCGTGGATGATGTCCGGGTACGGCGCTGCTTCGTTGACGAAGCGTCGACCGAGCCGATTGACCAGCACGCATCGCGGCAATGAGCGCTCCACGAAAAGCCCGCGTTGTTTTTCCTCCCCGGGAACCCGTACCGTCGGCACACCCCATGTGTATCCCATCAGCGAAACGTTCGCGCCGAGCTTGAGACCAGCCCGAATTCCATCTCCGGTATTGATGGGCGGGGCGGCTGTCCATTCGGCTTGCGTGGGCTTCGGCAGGTATTGGTCGCGCATTTCCTGGCTGGATTCGAAGCCTCCGCAGGCGAGCACCACCGCGCATCGCGCGCGTACGTTGTACTCGCGTCCCTGTCGCTCCACCGCCACGCCGGTCACGCGGGCATCGTGCGCGTGGAGCGTGCGCATCGGGGTGTCGAGCCACAGCGGTATGGACCGATGCGCGAGTGCCGCGCGCAGGCTCGCGACCAGGGCGTTGCCAAGCGTGAGCCGGCGGTCCCGGTGCGTTCGACAGCGCCAGCGCAAATCCGTTGCGTACCGGAACGCGAGGCGTGCCAACAGGCCGAGCCAGCCGGACTCCTTCGCTACGATGGTGTGGGCTTCGATCTGCGTCAGCGAAATGCGCCCGCCGACCAGGGTGGCGGGCGATGGGGCGCGGAGTTCGTCAAATGCATCGCCGAGCCGGCGCGCGTCGAATGCCGCTGGCTCCATGGTGCGGTAACCCGGTTTTCCTCCCGTGCGGTCCGGATAGTAGTCGGGATAGCGGGGCACCGCGTGGAAATGCGTCTGCGCCTGCGTGGCGAGATATTGGACCATCTCCGGCCCGTTTTTGAGATAGGCATTGATTCTGTTCAGATCGAAATCTTCCCCTATGACATCCCGGAGATACGCCACCGCTTCCTCATAGGAGTCGTTGCCGCCTAGAGATTGGATCTGACCATTGCAAGGGATCCAGATTCCGCCGCCGGAAATAGCCGTCGTGCCCCCATAGTGCGGGCTTTTCTCGACGAGGAGCACGGTCAAGCCGAGATCGTATGCGCGCAGCGCGGCCGTCATCGCGCCTGCCCCGGAACCGACGACGACCACGTCGTACGATGTATTCCAATTCACGGCCGGATTGCTGTTGTTCATTGGCTTGCCTCCAACGTTAAGTGTTTTCCAGGCGACCTGTACCAGTCAGTGGTTAGGCGGGCCGAAGTACGCCGGTTCAGAGGTCAACAAGTTGCCCGTTTCCGAGCGCGGCAAAGCGCATCGGGTGCGGCCACTATGGCACATAAATACAGAAATGAGTCAAAACAATGGCACAAAAAATATTCTTTGTGCAATACTGGGTGAAGGCGCCACGGCAATGCCGGGATCACACTGCGATCAAGAGCGCATCACTCCGCAAGAGGCAAGGTTCCGAATGAATAGACAACTTCGCTGGGGAGACGCCAGCCGAATAGACAGTCCCGAGCAAGGGCGCGTCCTGATTCTGAGGTCCACGCTCGACTGCATGGCCGAGATGGGTATCGAGGGTTTCACCGTGGATGATGTGGCCAAGCGCGCCAACATTTCACGCAGAACCCTTTACCGCTACTACAGCACCCGGAATGATCTGATCCAAGCCGCGATTGACGCGGAAAACGGCGTCTTTTTCGAGGAGATGCAGCGTAGCTTGTCGGGCTACGAGGGGGATTTCGAGGGGTATCTCGAAGAGTGCGTGTGTTTCGCCGTGAAGTACCGGCAACGCCTCGCCGGGCTTCGTCAGGACTACCTGGCCAGAAGCGTTACGGCGGAGGTGTTTCCCTACATCCTCGAGAACATCAAGCCCATGTGGCACAAGGTGCTGGCTGACCGCTACCGCGATTACGTAGAGAAGTCAGGCGCGACGCCCGCTTCGCTGGACGACATCATTGCGCTGGCTAGCCGCATCGGGCTTGCCTATAGCCTGGTTCCTGCGGACGAGGGTGCGATTCGCCGGCAGATGCGGATTCTCCGCGGCGTCCGGCATGGCACGTCTGCGTGATCTTGCGTGGCATTCCGCCGCGCATGACAGATCCGCATATGAACGAATGACACTCCCCAAAATCGGATGATCGATGCGGAGAGACAAATGACACGCCTTGCGCCGCCGTGCCGCCGGCATTTCTATCAAGAGGCAATCACAGGAGCCAGTCAATGAGCCGCACATCGTATCGCCACCTGCTTGCACCCGGCCGAATCGGCACGATGACACTACGCAACCGCATCGTCGTCACCGCGATGGGTGCGAGCCTTGCGGAGCCAGATGGCCAATGCGGTGAGCGCATCGTCCGCTATCACGAATCGCAGGCCAAAGGGGGGGCGGGCCTGATCATCACCGGCGTTGCCGGCGTGGCTTGGCCGACCGGTGCCAATCAGGTGAACCAGATCGCCATTTCGGACGATCGCTTTCTTCCCGGCCTGACCGCGCTGACCGAAGCCGTCCACGCGCACGGCGCAAAGATCGCCGCGCAACTTCACCATGGAGGATTGGTCGGCGTGGAGGATATGCTTGCGGGGCGGCCGGTGTGGGCGCCCTCCCTGCCTGAACCTCCCACTGGCGATTTCACTGAGGCGTTCTTGCTCGAAGAGTTGGCCGAGGCGCCGTTCGGCCGCATCACCGGCGTGACGATTCAGGTCATGACGAAGGCCGACATCGACACGCTGATCGCGCAATTTGCCGCGGCTGCGAGCCGGGCGCGGCGGGCCGGCTTTGACGGCGTCGAGATCCATGGCGGGCACGGCTATCTCCTGTCGTCGTTCATCTCGCCCACGACGAACCGGCGTACCGATGAATATGGAGGCCCGCTGGAAAATCGCGTCCGTCTCCTGGTCGAGGTGATTCGGGCCGCGCGTACGGCGGTTGGTCCCGATTTTCCTGTGTGGTGCAAACTCGACTCGCGCGAGGAAGGCATTCCGGGCGGCATCACGATTGACGAGGCGGTGCGCACCGCGCAGATCGTCGAGGAGGAGGGGGCCAACGCGATCACCGTGAGCGCCTATCATGACGCGGGCAAGCCAAAGTTGCATTCGGCATCGCATACCCCGCATGAGCCCGGGCTCAATCTTCCGTTTGCGGCGCGGATCAAGGCCGCGGTCAGCATTCCGATCATCGCATCGGGCCGGATCGAGCCCGCGCTGGGCGACGAAAGGATTGCCGATGGCTCGATCGATTTCGTCTCAATGGGGAGGAAGTTGCTAGCCGACCCGTATCTGCCGCGAAAGCTCACCGAAGGGCGGCCCAATGACGTGCTGCCCTGCATCTATTGCTACACATGCATTAGCGCAATCTACGTTGGCAAGCCGCTGCGCTGCGCGGTCAACCCCGAAATCGGTTTCGAGTATTTGCATCGTCAATTACCGAAGAGTGGCAAGCGAGTCGTGGTTATCGGCGGAGGCCCCGGTGGCATGGAGTCGGCGCGCCGGCTACGGGCGGACGGGCATCAAGTAACGTTGCTGGAGCAGGCCAACCAACTGGGCGGCACGCTGCGCATTGCCGCGCTCGCCTATGAGGCCAACGAGCCACTGCTCGACTGGCTCAGGCACCAGGTTGAATCGTCACAAATCGACGTGCGCCTGCGCACACGAGCGACGCCCGAGCTGCTGCGCACGCTATCCCCGGACGTCGTTGTCGTTGCAACCGGCGCGGTGCGCGGATTGCCGCCGATACCAGGAAACGACCTGCCGCACGTCATGAGCGGGGACGACATGCGCCGCCTGATGCTCGGTGAAGGCTCACAGGAACTGGCGCGCAAGGTCGGGTGGGCGACACGCATGGCATCAAAAATCGGTGCGGCGAGCGGCCTGACCTCGAATCTCGATTTCGTTCGCCAGGCGACCCGGCAATGGATGCCGTTGGGCAAGCACGTCGTGATCATCGGTGGCGAACTGGTCGGTCTCGAACTGGCCGAGTTCCTGTCCGAGCGCGGACGATTGGTGACAGTCGTCGATGAGGCGCCGCGGTTCGGCGCGGGACTGACGATAGTCCGCCGGATGCGGCTGCTTGCGGAGCTTAAGGAGCACGGCCTTGGTCTCTTTCCGGGGGCCTCGGACATCCGGATCGAACCTGACAGGGTTTGCTTCACCGACCAGGCAGGCAATGCGCAGGCGGTCGATGCGAATAGCGTCATCGTGGCCAAAGGTGCGGCAGGTGACTTGACGCTTGCCAGGCAGTTGGAGACCGAAGGCTTTAAGGTCCATGAAGTTGGCGATTGCACCGGCATCGGCTATATCGAAGGTGCTATGCGCGGTGCGGCGAGAGCGGCGAAGGAAATCTCGCAAATATGACTCCCCGCCTCAGGGAGGTGCCCCGGCCGGGCGCGGTTTCCCGGCGACCAGCCAGTGGATCGGCCGGTCGCCGGCGTTGCCGCCCTTGAATGCTGGATGCTGATTTACCGAGACGGACCCGACGCACCCACCGGTCGGCGACGCTGAGGGGCTTACCACCCTCCCGCACGGAGGTCCATCATGAATATCGCCATTCGCGGGATTCCCCTTAGTCCGCTCAGACGAAGCGGCTTGCCGGACCGGTGACTAACATCCAGTCAGAAGCCAAAAAAACGGTCGGGAGACAGCGATGAAGCGGACTCGGTGGTTGTGGGCGACGGGACTGGTCGCCGCGGGTGTGGTGGCCGGAGTGTTGCTGACCCTGGCAACGGGCGCCGCCACCGCGCTTGCCGGCCACGGTGGCGACGACGATGCCGGCACCGGCATCGTCGTTTCCGCCAACGCGGCGCGAGAGTGGCCTGTCTGCGACGATGATTGCCTGCGTAGCCGCGGCGCGGCGGTGCTGATGGAGCTCAGCCAGCGGCCGTTACGCTGACGCCGTCTGGTTTGTCTCGATTCTCTCCTTTCCGCCTTCGCCTTTTTCTTTGGTTCATCCGACTTTCGTGTGGGTCGATTCATTGCTGGGCTAATTCCAGCACTGCCGTAGCTCCCCCTCACCCGCGCATGGCGGGTGAGGTTGGGGGAGTGGGCAGGCCTGCGCAAGAGTGAGGCGCATCGCGTTGAGCGAGCGCTCGCCATCTCCCCGGGCTTGCTCTCCCATTTCATGGGAGAGGGGAGCAACCCAGCGTTTTACTTCTGGCCACTCGCACCCACATGCAGTACCCACGCGAACGTCCGAAGCGCTTCTTCTTTTTCCTCTTTTCACACACAGAACGAACACCATGACTACTACTATCATCACCGGCTCGGCCTCCGGCATGGGCGCGGCCGTACGCCGGCGCCTGCTGGCCGACGGCGAAAGGGTCATCGGCATCGACCTGCGCGATGCCGAGATCCACGCCGACCTCTCCACCCGGCACGGCCGGGAGGCCGCTATCGATGGCGCGCTGTCGCAGTCCGGCGGCAGGATCGACAAGCTGATCTGTTGCGCTGGTTTGGGCCCGCATGTCGATCCTGCGACGCTGGTTGCTTCGGTCAACTACTTCGGCGTGGTAACCCTGCTGGACGGCTTGTTCGAGGCATTGCGGCAAGGCAAGGCGCCGTGCGCCGTGGTGGTGTCGTCCAATTCGGCCACGCTGCAGTCCTGGGCAGGCAGCCCGCTGCGCGACGCCTACCTGGCGGGCGATGAGGACGGCGTGCACGCCCTGGTGCGCGCGGCGCAGGAGGCGGGTGGTGAGCAGGCCGCCCAGGCGGGCTATCTGGCGTATGCGAGCGCGAAGAACGCCGTCGCGGCAGCGGCACGGCAACGTGCCGCCAGCTGGGGGCGGGCCGGGGTGCGCCTGAATGTGGTGGCGCCCGGCGCGGTGGAAACGCCTATGCTGCAGGCTGGCCTGCGGGATCCGCGCTATGGCGATGCCATCCGCGACTTTCTGCCTCCCCTTGGGCGGCGCGCGCAGCCCGATGAGGTAGCCGCGCTGATCGCGTTCCTGTGCCGCCCCGAGGCAGCATATCTGCACGGCAATGTCGTGTTCATCGACGGTGGCGTCGACGCTGCGCAAAGGCCGCTGGCGTTCTGATCCGCACGGTCGCGCCGGGCCGGCATCCAAATTGTGGGGGGCGGCCCGGCCGGATTTCGGAAAAGTCAGTCGAGTTGGCGGGTGGCACAGCTTATCCGCGGCGTGATGACGGCGCACTCGGCAAGCCGAAGTCAATCATCGCACTGCAGACAACAAAAATTCCACCGCCTTGTCATGGGCCTCCGGCGCGCCGGCACAATTTATCTTGTCATCCCCGCCTTGCTTTTCACTGTAGCGCTGAATGGTAGCGTGCAGGTAGGGCCCGCTGCGCCCGCATTCGCAAGGGGCATCCCAGCCGCTCAAGGTAACTTCGTCGCCGGTGATCAAGCCTCCCCAGTAGGAATCGGGCAGCAGATCCACAAAGGCGAATCGGCCCGTGTGAGTACCTTCTCGCGGAAACGGATGGCCGTTCTCGGGGTCGAGGACAAAAGGTACCAACACCGGTGGCACATGAAAGTGCCCTTGGCTGCAGCGAGGAAGGCTTACCATCAGCTCGCTCATGCCGTAGAACTCGAATACCCGGTCGAAGCCCAGAAATTCGAATATTCTCTCGCGATAGTTGTCCGCCAGCGCGCGCCCTTTGTTGCCGCCGCCACTCATCAGCACGCTGCCGGCGCCAAAGGCGTTGCGCGTACCATTGGCCAGAGCTTCCTCGGCCCATTCGTACAGGATTGGCCATACCGCGAACAGGCAAATATCCTGCTTCCCGAATCGCTGGACTGCCGTTTCCAGGAACCGCTTCATCTGTTCCGGGCGCTGCCGTTCCCGTGCGGCGAACTCCTCACGGCGGGACAGCAGCGCTGGCGATATCTCCAGCGTACCCTGTTCGCCCCGCGCTTCGGCGGCACGCAAGCGACCTGCCAGGGAGGCGATATCAGCACTGAAATAATCATCCGGATAGAGAAACAGCGCATTCTCATCGCCTCCAGCCCACCGCCTGACCATCTCTTCCACGCCCCGGTACGTTGCGCCGGCGCCGAAGCGGTAGCCCGGTTGCACCATTGGCATTCGTGCGCGCAGCAGGTCTGGCCCGCTGCCGGCGCCGTGCCAGTCACGCACGCAGTGCGCGGTGAGCGTATTCGATATTGCCCACTCTCTCGCAGTGCGCGGCATGAACGATAGCTTGCCGCTCGTGCCAAACGTATGCAGTATCCGCAATTCGCTGGCGTCATCAAGCCGTTTCACCCATGCATCAATGGTATTGATGTCTTGGGTATCCAGTTTGCTGAGATCCTGTCTTGTCAATCCGTTCAGCCAACGCGTCAGGCGATCGAACTGACCCCGCTCCAGTAGCGACAGCGGGTAGGATTTGTAGGTTGTGTGGGGAAAGAGCAGGGGCACTACATCATTCAACCGTTCGATCTTCTCTATGCCCTGTTCGTCCGCCAGCCTTCTGAGCACTGGTATCTCATCGCGCATGGTGTCAAACCTCCGCTGCACGCCACGCAGGTGAACCTGTTCGAGTTGTTCTCGCGACAGGCGAAATCCTTCGTCGTAGCGAGCGTTGACATAGCTCGATGCGTCATCGAGTAACTGTTCATGGATACGGGACATCGAACTGCTCCTTGAAGATCACGATCAATGCGACGCGCCTGCGGCCAGCGCTTCCAGGGCGTTGCCATCCGAGGTTTGCTCCACAATCCACTTGCACATCCGCCGTACCGGCTCGATGCCGTCCTGTGGAATTGCCGCATCCTCGAAAAGCGCCGCGGCGCCGAGCGAAACGAGACGTTGTCCACCTTGGTACGCGAGCCGGTCGCGCAGGCTATCCTTAAGCGATTCCGGGTAGAGGCCGATCGTCTGGGTATAGGCGCTGACGGACATCACTGCGGTATCCATGGAATCGATCGGCACGATATTGGCGACCCGGCAGGCGAGCTGCCGGGCGAAATCCACAGGGGTGTCGTTTTGCGAAACAAGGATTGCGCCCTCATTGGATCTACCCCCGTACACCCGGTATTCGTCACCGGCAAGCCGCAGCCCGTCGATTTCATCCTTGAGCTCGCGACTGAAGGATTTGTGAGGTGTACTCAATGTGGTCGGCAGCTTCTGCAAGGCATCGAAGGTCAGCTTGCCCAATTGATTGGCATGTTCAAGACCGGCCTCGTCAGTGCCGCACGCCACATAGACAACCCTCGCGTTTACGCAGCCTTCCTGGTTCATCACGCCGATGTCGAGTGCGAGCCTGCGTGCGACCGAGCGCATGGTATCTGCATCTGCAAAGGCTTCCGGGCCAATGATGGTGGTGCTGTGTTTCGGGTCAAGGGTGATCAGATCCAAGCCTGGCTGCAAGTATTGGGTGATGTGCCGGATGCTGGCGAAGCCACCCCAGGCGACGACCTTTTCCACCAGGCGCGGGTCATAGATATGTCTTTCGATGGACTCGTCGCCACCTTTCCAATACACCACGCTCAGGTGCCTTGTCAGAGGGTGGTCAGGGTCCAGTTCGAGCATGGTGCGGGCGATGGCTGTAGCGGTAAGCGGGTCATTCGAGGGCGTCTTGATGATGGCATCCGAGCGTGTAAAGGCGTTGCGGATAACCGTACCAACGCCCACCATCGGCACATTTCCTGCAATGACATGGACGCAGCGAGCACCGAAGGCGCGAATGCGGCTGGGTTTTCCCGTATGCACACGGGAGGGCTGCTCGACCCATTTTTCAAGATAGTCAATGCCTACCAGGCGTTCCGCCGTTTCGCGCACAACGGCGGGCGAGAACATCTCCGGTATTGCTTCATAGAGATGCCGCAGAATGGAATCGGAAATTCCCGATGTCTGGCAGGAGAGATCGTAGGCGGCCTGCAGGTGAGGGTTTTCCGAAAGGACCAGTTTCTTTCCCACTTGCGCCAGGAAGTCCACGATATCGTCGAAGGTCAACGCATAGAGGTCCGCCATCTTCGATGGCGCGTTTAGTGTGAGCCTGTCCAGATAATTCTTTAGATTCGGCGTGGAGAATGCGATATTTCCGCCGCGCCCGCCAAATTCCAGTGTGCAGTTGTCAATCAGTTCACCGCGGATAATGAATGGTATCTGTAGTGGGGATCGCATGGGCAACTCTCCTGCCGTCGAGGCATTAGGAAGAAAGGAGAATAACTACTGGTATAGCGGGTGGGGCAATGCGGACGCTCGTGGGGCGCAAGACGCTGCCTCGACAATGGCTTGCGCGTCGTTGCGTGGTTCGCCTCCGCCATTGCCCGTCCAGGAGGGCAGGCGTCTTCGCATGCGTCCACGGAACGGTGGCGGGCCTCGCCTTACCCATGACGGGGTCGGCGAGACCGGGGTGGCGGGGATGCTCAGCGCAGACGGATATCCACTCGCTCGATGACGCCGCTAAACGGATAACCCGCGGTGTAATGTCCGGCCGGTGAGCCGGTATCCATGCCAACGTCAAAGGTCTCGTCAGCGGAGAAGAAGCCTGGCGTGGTGACCGGCAGATGGCCACTGCCTATCGCCTTGCCGTTCACCTGAAGCGTGCCGGTGCCGCCCTTGGCATAACCTGTTCCCTCGTAGGCGAAGTCAAACTGCAACACGTTCCTGCCCGGTTGTAGCGGCTTGCTGCCCGTAATCTCCATGCGCGCCGCATTGAACACTTTCTGCACGTAGACCGGCTTGCCCTCATCGTCAAGGTAAAGGGACCAGCCCGCGGTAGTGCCACCCATGGTGGCAATGACACCATGGGCGCCGCCCTTGGGAATATCCACCGTAGCCACGATGCTGTACGAGCGGTTCTTGATCGCTGGCGCTTCAGCCTCGGGGATGGCCACCGCTCCCGCGAAGTAGCTGAACTCTGTGCGCTTGCCAGTCAGGTTGGGGAGAGGCGTGCGGGAGCAGGCCGTGTCCTGCATTGGCAATACTTGATTCTTTGCCGCCTCCGCCAGGAACAGCGCCTGCATCTCCTTGAGTTTCTCCGGCAATTTGGCTGCCAGATCGGTGGACTGGCTGAAATCCTCATTCAGGTTGAAGAGGGCCCAGGTGTCGTCGGCGAGCCGTTTTCCCTGGCATATGCTTGCCCAGGGGTCTCGGTCCTTGTGCCGGGCCGAGGCCAACCAGCCTTCGTGATAGATCGAACGGTTGCCGAAAACTTCGAAGTACTGCGTGGTGTGCTTCTCCGGTGCGTCCTTGTCAGCGAAGCTATAGATCAGGCTTGTCCCGTCCATCGGACGTTGCTTTACGCCGTTGACATCTGCGGGGGCTTTCAGTCCCGCCGCCTCTAGGATGGTTGGCGCCAGATCGTTCACATGAGAGAACTGCCTGCGCAGACCACCATGATCCCGGATTCGTGCAGGCCAGGAAACCACCATGCCGTTGCGAATTCCGCCCAGGTGCGAAGCAACCGTCTTGGCCCATGGCAGGGGAGAACTCATGGCCCAGGCCCAGCCGGCTGGATACTGCACATAGCTGTTCGGGCCGCCCAGGCTGTCCAGGCGTTTCACCAGATCGGCAGCCGGTGTCTCAGGCATGCCTTGCAAATTGCCCATGTAGCTATCCGCGCCGTGGATGCCGCCTTCAAGGCTGCCCCCGTTGTCGCCCATCACGTAGATAAACAGTGTGTTGTCAAATTGGCCGCTCTCCTTCAATGATTGCACCAGGCGGCCAATTTGCGCGTCGGTATGCGCGAGGAACCCCGCGTAGATTTCCATTAACCGTGCGGCAACCCGTTTCTGGTCTGTACTAAGGCTGTCCCAGGCGGGGAGTTCATCCGGCCGCGGTGTCAGCTTTGTATCCTGAGGCACGACGCCAAGGGATTTTTGTCGGGCCAGGATTTCTAGCCGCATATCGTCCCAGCCCTTGTCAAACCTGCCACGGTACTTCTCGATCCATGCCTTGGGTGCCTGGAGCGGAGCGTGGGTGCCGCCCGGGGCGAAGTACACGAAGAACGGCTTGTCAGGTGCGATCGAGTGTTGCGCGCGCATCCAGTTGACGGCGCGTGTCGACAGATCTTCGTTCAGGGTGTAGTCCTTCGAGGCCGTCTTTAGCACTGGCGTGGTGCCATCGTATAGCGAAGGATTGAACTGATCGGTTTCGGCGCCGATAAACCCATAGAATTTTTCAAAGCCCTGGCCGGTCGGCCAGCGGTCAAAAGGACCGATCTGCGACGCTTCCCAATCCGGTGTCAGATGCCACTTGCCAAAGGCCGCAGTGCTATAGCCCTGTTGACGCAACAGTTCGGCAATTGTGGCGGAGTCCTTTTGCAGCATCCCCCGGTAACCCGGATAACTGCTTGGCGAGTTCAGCACTGCGCCGACACCTGCTGCGTGTGGATTGCGGCCTGTGAGTAGCGAGGCGCGTGTCGGCGAACACACTGCAGTGGTATGAAACCGGTTATACCGCAAGCCCGCACTGGCCAGGCCATCCATCGCAGGTGTCGTGACCGGTCCGCCGAAGGTGCCGGCCGCACCGAAACCTACATCGTCCAGCAAGACCACTACCACATTTGGCGCACCGACCGGCGCGCGCAGCAGCTGCACTACCGGCGGTGTATCGCCAGGCTGCACCTCGTTGCTGGCGGCCCAGCCGAAGCCGGTCGCGGCGCAACTCAGGGCCAGGCACAACGCCGTGGCCAAACGCTTGCGTAGTCTGTTCATGATGGTCTCTCGCGTCTCCTGTTGTTTTCGTTCTGACCGATGCTTATTGCGCTTTCGCGTGGGCGTGTGCCAGAATGTCTAAGCATTCGATTGAATCAAATGTTCGAATGGAATGTAGCAAGCGCCATGGATCGTCGTCAAGACAATATTTCACCGGCGACCGCTATCGGTTGCACGCTGCCCGGAGCCTGTCGTAGCCTTGCGCACAGGCGTCCTCGTTGCCAGGTTCATTCGATCACTCAAACCATCTTGACAGGAGACCTCAAATGAAATCGTTACTCGCGTCGCCCAATACAGCCGTGATCGTCACTGGTGGGGCTTCCGGGCTCGGGCTTGCCTCGGCGCGCGCACTAGCCGCCGTAGGTCGCGATGTCGCGCTGTGGGACATCCAGGCTGAGAAGGCGCAAAGCCGGGCAGCGGAGATTGCCAAGGAATTTGGCGTTGCGGCACTCGGCGTTGGCGTCGACCTGTGCGATCCCGGCGCGCTGCGGACTGCGCTGAGCGCAACCCGCGCGGCATTGCCCAGAATTGGTGGCTTGCTCCATGCTGCGGGTACGGTCGATACCGAGTCGCTCGAGGGCATCACTCCGGAAAAATGGGATGCTGGCATCAATGTCCACCTCCGCTCATTCGCACTCCTGGTGCAGGCGCTGTTGCCGGATCTCCGCGCCAATCCGGGCTCTGCGGTGGTCGGCATTGCGTCAATCAACGCTACCCTGGGCAATCATATCAACCCCATCTACAGCGCAGCGAAAGGCGGCATGTTGTCACTGATCCGGTCGCTGGCGGACGGTCTTGGGCGCGATAACATCCGTATCAACGCGATTTCCCCGGGCCAGATCCTGACGCCAATGCTCCAGCCCGCCGTGGACAGTTTGCCGGCAGGCACCTTCGAGCGCCGTATTCTCCTCGGCCGACTGGGTCAACCGGAGGAAATTGGCCGTGTTGCGCGCTTCCTTTTGTCGGACGAGGCGAGTTACATTACTGCCGCGGAGATTGTTGTTGATGGCGGCAACATCTCATCGCAGCGTATGTGAGTCGGCAGTAGTGCCGAACGCATAGCCGGGCGCGACAGGGCATTGAGCCGCATTGCTGCCCAATGCCCTGTCGCACTGTCTCAACGACCGCACGGAATATGGGGTTATTGGCGTCATTGGCCAATTGCCTCAGAGGGGGAGGCGGCACCCGTCCTATCTGTATTCGATGACATTACCCACTGTAAAAGGCGAGGCCCGGGAACGCATTCTGCTGGCGGCCGAAGAACTGATGGCCAAGTACGGCGTGGACGGCGTATCTGCGCGCAGCATCAACGCGGCGGCCGGCGTTAGCGCCGGTATTCTCCACTATCACTTCGGCGGCCTGGATAAGGTAGTGGACGCGCTGCTGGAGCGCCATATGATGCCGTTGATGGCGCAACGCCGTGCCATGTACGATTCCCTTCAGGCGCAGCCACAGGTCACGCTCCGCGCCGTCGTGGAAATACTTGTCATCCCGCTTGCCAGGAAGATCATTGAAGAAGGCAGCGCGGGTGCGCGCTATGTTCAATTCCTGGCGCGCCTCCATACGGACCGCAACCCGAAGATCGCCCGGATATTCGAGCAGTCGTTTGGGGAGAATTCCTCCGCCTTGATTGCAATGCTTCAGCGCATCCTGCCCGAAATTCCTATGCGAGTGCTCGGGCTGCGGCTGATCGTCTGTTCCCATGCGATGCTCCAGAGTCTCGCCGACATATCCGCTCGTCCCCAATTGCCGATAGCTCCGGGGAACGCTTCGCGGGAACAGGTACTGTGGGACCACGTGGAGATTCTGATCGAGTTTCTTTGTGGCGGGATGGCGGCTCCAACCAACTTGCACAGTCGATTCGGCGACTGCGAGACATAGAACGGGCGAACTGTTCGATAGCCTGTCGGCGGCGCAAGGATTGTGGGTTCGGCGACTAGGGAAATGGCGTAGCCAACGCAGGGCATCCTGCCTTACGAGTTAAGGCGGCACGCAGGGTTCCGTCCGACATGGCAGGCAACGGCGGCGGCGGCCAAATACGGTAGTACCGTATGCGAGCGTGCCGCCGGCAAGGGCGTGCGTTTCAGACTGGTCAGCCTAATGGCAGGCCGCGCGAGCGTGCCAAGGTCATTGCGGTGTCTTCAATCATGTCTTCCTGACCTCCGACCAGCCGTTGACGCCCCAGCTCGACCAGGATCTCGCGCGCCGGAATGCCGTACTTGGCCTGGGCGCGCTTGGCGAACAGCAGGAAGGACGAGTACACGCCGGCGTAGCCCAGCGTAAGCGCATCGCGGTCGATGCGGATCGGCTGGTCCATGATGGGTACCACCAGGTCTTCGGCGACGTCGGCGATGCGGAACACGTCCACGCCGGTCTCGATGCCCATGCGCTCGCAGACCGCCACGAAGACTTCCATCGGCGTATTGCCGGCGCCGGCGCCCAGCCCGGCGGCTGCCGCGTCGATGCGCGTGGCGCCGCAGGCCACGGCCGCCAGCGAGTTGGCAATCCCCATGGCCAGGTTGTGGTGGCCGTGGAAGCCCAGTTCGGTTTCCGGCTTGAGCGCCTGGCGCACGGCCGTCAGCTTGGCGGTGACGTCGTGCGGCAGCATATGCCCCGCCGAATCGGTGATGTAGAGGCAGTTTGCGCCATAGGACTCCATCAGCAGCGCCTGTTCCACCAGCGTCGCTTCCGGCGCCATGTGCGCCATCATCAGGAAGCCCACGGTGTCCATGCCAAGTTTGCGCGCCATGCCGATATGCTGCTCGGAGACATCGGCCTCGGTGCAGTGAGTGGCTACGCGGATGGTGTGCACGCCCAGTTCATGCGCCATGCGCAGGTGGTCGATGGTGCCGATGCCGGGCAGCAGCAGGGCGGAGACCTTGGCTTGCTTCAGTTCGCCCAGCACGGCTTGCAGGTATTCCTCGTCGCTATGCGCGGGAAAGCCGTAGTTGACCGAGGCGCCGCCCAGGCCGTCGCCATGGGTCACTTCGATCAGCGGCACGCCGGCGTCGTCCAGCCCGCGGGCGATCGTCTTCATCTGGTCGAGCGAGATCTGGTGGCGCTTCGGGTGCATGCCGTCGCGCAGGGTCATGTCGTGCACGGTAATGCGTTGGTTCATATCGGGCTCCTTATGCGGTAGTGGCCACGGCGGGCAGCGCGCCGCGCAGCATGGCGGCGCCGATGCGCTCGGCGGTGCGCGCGGCGGCGGCGGTCATGATGTCGAGATTGCCGGCGTACTTGGGCAGGTAGTCGCCCAGGCCCTCGACTTCCATGAAGATGGAGACGCGCTTGCCGTCGAAGACAGGGCCGTTCTTGAGCGTGTAGCCGGGCACGTATTGCCGCACCTCGGCAATCATGTCGTGGACCGACGCCGTGATGGCTTCCACGTCCGGCTCGTCCTCGGTCAGGCAGTGGATGGTGTCGCGCATGATGAGCGGAGGCTCGGCCGGGTTGATGACGATGATGGCCTTGCCCTGCCGCGCGCCGCCCACCTGTTCGATGGCGCCTGCGGTGGTGCGGGTGAACTCGTCGATGTTCCGGCGCGTGCCGGGCCCGACCGAGCGCGAGGAAACGGTGGCGACGATCTCGCCATAGGCCACCGCCTGCACGCGCGACACGGCGTACACCATGGGAATGGTGGCCTGCCCGCCGCAGGTGACCATATTGACGTTCATCGCATTGCTGCCGAGATGTTCGTCCAGGTTGACCGGCGGCACGCAGAAGGGCCCGATGGCCGCCGGCGTGAGGTCGATCACGCGCACGCCGCGCGCGGTGAGCTGGTCGGAGTGCTGGCGGTGCACGTAGGCCGAGGTCGCATCGAAAGCGATGCGGATGTCGTCTGCGGCCAGGTGCGGCAGCAGGCCGTCGAGGCCCTGGTCGGTTGTCTTCAGGCCCAGTTCGCGGGCCCGGGCGAGGCCATCCGAATTCGGGTCGACGCCAACCATCCAGACGGGTTCCAGGACGGTGCTGCGGCGCAGCTTGTAAAGCAGGTCAGTGCCAATATTGCCGGGGCCGATCAGGGCGCACTTGATTTTTGCCATGGGGCTTCTTGCCTGGTTTGGAGTTGTGGGTGAGTTCAGACGAATTCGGTGCTGCACGTGCCGATCCCGTCGATGCGCAGTCGCAGGCGGTCTCCGGCAGCGACAGGAATCAGCGCCGCAAGGGAGCCGGAAAGAATGGTCTCGCCGGCAAGCAGTGGAATGCCGAGTTCGCCGAGCGTGTTGGCCAGCCAGGCCACCGCCTCGGCGGGATGACCGAGGGCGGCGCTGCCCTGGCCTGTAGCGACAACGGCGCCGTTTTTTTCAAGCGCCATGGTGCAGGCGGCAAGGTCGAGGCCGGCCGGGCTCACGCGCTCCTCGCCAAGCACGTAGACCCCACAAGAGGCGTTGTCGGCCACCGTGTCCTGAATACGGATGCGCCAGTCGGTGATGCGTGAGTCTACGATCTCGAAGCAGGCCGAGACCGCCTCGGTGGCGGCCAGCACATCCGCGCGGGTCACACCGGGGCCGCGCAGGTCTCGTTTGAGGAAGAAGGCAATCTCGCCTTCGGCGCGTGGCTGGATCAGCGTGTTTGCGGCAATGGCCTTGCCGTCCGGATATTCCATGCTGGCCAGCAGCATGCCGAAGTCGGGCTGGTGCACGTCCAGCATCTGCTGCACGGGCAAACTGGTAACGCCGATTTTCTTGCCGGTGACGCGGTCGCCTTGCGCCAGCCGCCGTGCAACGAAATGCTGCTGGATGTGATAGGCGTCGCGCACCGTGAGCGGGTGGCCACGTCCGCTCAATGGGGCGACTGGTACGCGGGCGGTCAGGGCTCGATGAAGGTCATCGCCGAATGCGGCGATCAGTTCGGGATCCATGGTCAGACTCGATGTCAGGCGGGGCAATGCGATGAAATTCGCCCCCTTGGCCTTTGCGGGAAGGGGGCGATTGAAGGCGTGCGGTCAGTGACCGGCACCTCGCGCCGCGTCGGGCGAGAAGTAGGTCTCGTTGAACTCGGGGCTGTTGTTGAGCACCGGCATCGGCCCCTCGTTGGTCAGGCGGTCGGCGAGATAGGCACCCGAAATCAAGTCATGATATGTGGTTGTGGTCGGGTAGAGGTTTCGTGCGTCATAGGCATAGACGGTTGCCGCCAGGTTGGTTCGCCACAGCTGGCCGCGCGCATCATAGTTGTCGGCGGCGAGAGCGGTCCAGCTGTCCTCGTCCAGGTAAAGCACCCGCTTGGCGTACTGATGCCGGAAGCCCTCCTTGAGGGTGGCTTCCAGGACCCATACGCGATGCATTTCATAGCGCATATAGTCCGGGTTGAGGTGGCCTTTGCCCAGGATGTCCTGGTACTTGGCCGGGCTCATCAGCTTGTAGTTGTTGTACGGCACATAGATTTGCTTCTTGCCGACAATCTTCCAGTTGTAGCGTTCACCCGAGCCGTTGAACAGGCGGTCGTCGTCGAGGGTGCGGATTCCGCCTGCGCCGGAGGGCTGATCGAAGCCAAATTCCGGGGCCTGCCGTACGCGCCGCGTACCGGGGTTGTACTGCCACGCGCGGCGGGTATCGGAGCCTTCCTTGTCATAAAATTCGTGGCCGACAGACAGCATGCCCCGGTCGCGCAGGGGCAGATCGGTCGCGGTGCGGAAAAAGCCCCTGGTGTCGCTCTTGAGGTCGAAGTTGGCGCCATTCCGCGGCGATAGGATCGAATAACGCACACGGCCCCAGGCAATGTTGCCGTCGCCGTATACGGCTGCCTGGTCGTAGGTGGCGGATTCGGTATTCATCGACGGGGAGTAGCGCAGGTTCCACATCAGTTCGAGGCCGCTCTTCGGGATCGGGAAGGGGACGATAGGGGGGGCGTCCTTCAATCCGTTACCGTCGGCCGTCATTCTGGTGCCGGGCGCGTAGGTGCGGATGTTCTTGTAGGTCGCATCGTTGTAGCGGAAGTCGCGATGGGTCGGATATACCGGCATCTTGAAGGTATCCGGATACTTCTTGAACAGTGCCTTCTCGCCGTCGGTCAAGTGATCGGCGTACTTTTCCATGTTCTGCGCGGTGATCACCACGACCGGCTTTTCGCTGGCGTAAGGGTCGGGGTAGCGGTCTCCCCGCTTCCACTGCACTCCGGGGGGGGCGCCCAGCCATTTCCCGCCCCAGGCGGGGATCTGCCCGTCCTTGCTGGCGGCGCGCTCGGCGCCCATCGGGGTCAGGTCGCCATCGAGTTGCTTGAGTTCGTCCGGCGTCACCGAGGCGTACGAGGCTGCCGCCAGCAGCATGCTGCTGGCCAGCAACGTGCTACGGATCAAAAGATTTTTATGCTGTCGCATCACAGTCTCACTCCTTTAGATAAATCTGGCAATTGCGCGTGATATCGCTGCCAGGTCAAAACGAATACTTCGCATTGAATGCCACATAGTCGCGGTCGGCCAACGGTCGATTAACAATGTTCGCCTTGCCCAGGAACATCGCGTAAGTCAGGTTCAGTTCGAGGTTGTTCAAATATCTGAAGGTCACGCCGACGCTCGCGCGGCGGTCACCATATCCGGTCAGTGAACCGAAGCCGCCGGCCACTGCCGACTTTCCGCTGAATTCGTGCGCATACGTCAGCGGCACCGTCATGTCCCAGCCGTTAAAGATGTTGAGATAGGAGAGCGACCAGCCAAGCTGCAGGGCCGCCGAGTTCCTGGTGTTGGTGAGTGTGCTGAAGCCATTGACCGGCGTGACGCTGAGCACATGCAGGTAGGCGATTTCGCCCACCAGGCTCTGGGAGCTGGCGAGGAATGTCGGTCCGATGGAGTAAATGGCCGACATCTGGCCCTGGACTGCCTTGCCTGGTGTTGCGGTGGCGGCACCGTTGACATTCACCAGGATTGGCACGCCGTCTTTGTAGCTGACTTCGCCCGCCACGTTGGCGCCGAGAAATTGCGTTGAGAAGCTCGCGCCGGTCAGATTGATGCCGCTGAAGAACTTCTGCTGGTACTGCAGCGTCGGGAACAGGGTTGTCACGACATTCGGATTTTTGTCGTGGTAGCGCAATTGGTACAAGCCAAACTCGGCGTCGAACGCGCGAAAGCGAGTACCTACGCCCCACTGGCCGGAGTTTGGTGGGTTGATATCCGAACCGCGCGGGATGTGTCTGCCACCGGGGCCGATGATGAATTCGGCACCCGGCCCAACGACGTCGGAGGTACTGAAGTAGGCGCCAGCGGGGTTGAGTTGGTTGGACTTGTAGGTGAACTGGTAATAGCCAAGCAGGCTGAAATTGGGATTCGCTTCCCACTGCAACGAGGCCTGTGGCACCGGCAGCAGGATGTCCTTGACTTCGGCCCCCGGCACAAACGACTTGGTGGCGTCCGCCGGCCCCTGCGCTCCGGCGATGTTGGGGAAGAACAGACTCTCGCCCCATGCCACTACCTGATTGCCGAGCTTGACGCTCAAACGCGTGCTGTCGATGTTGAAGGTGCCATAAGCGTAGGCATCCAGCAACTGGGCCCGCTGGCCGTTGTAGTAGCGCGCGGAATCCGTAAACTCATTGAAGGGGCCGGAGTGGTTGACGGTGGCGGGCGCATCGTTGGAATTGGAAGTGCGATAGGCCCGGTCGTAGAACGCACTGCCGCGCAGGAAGGCACCAAACTCGCCGCGCTGGAGGTTGGCCTCGCCCAGCACGGTGGCACGGTTGGCGGTCATGTCGCCGCGCTTGAAGTTGCGGTCGCCGTCGTCGCCATTGATATTGGCGGGTGCCAGCAGTGCACCGCTTTGTCCCTGCACCCGCACGGCCGCGGCATAGGTGGTGTTGAAGGAATAGCTAAGCGACGTATCGTTGCCGAGATCGATGGTGTTGCCGGCCCAGGCGGACGGCGTGATCGCCGCGGCGATGGCCGAAACGATGGCGGCTGGCCGTAGCCTGCGTGTGCGATGTGGTGAACCCGTTTGTGACACTTGCACTTGTCTCCCCCTATGGTGTTGGTGATGCATTGACCGAGCACGTCTTGTGGCTTCTTCTTTGATGAGAAGCGTAATGAGCGACGGTGGGCGCGGAATCGTCAGAACGGACTAGACGGTTTCCCCTATGCGATGGCGAACGGCCGCACTCGCAGGCACGCCGCTAGTCCGAACGGAGGATGAAGCGCGGCGGCATGCGCGATAGCGTCGGGCATCGCCCCGCGCGGTGAGGTCGCGGCGCGGGAATCACTGAGGAGGAATGCGATGCGCAGTGCAAAGGAATCCATCGTTGCGGTAGTCACCGGCGGCTCGCGTGGCGCGGGCAAGGGCATCGCGCTGGCGCTGGCGCAAGCCGGCGCGACGGTGTACGTCACCGGGCGCACCGAGCGCGACGGCGAGGCGCCGTTGCCCGGCACCATCCACGAGACCGCGCGCGAGATCGATGCGCGCGGCGGCAAGGGCATCGCGGTGGCCTGCGACCATCGCGACGATGCGCAGGTGCGCAGGCTGTTCGAGCAGGTGGGCGACGAATCGGGGCGGCTGGATATCCTGGTGAACAACGCCACCTTCCTGCATGACGAACTGATCGAGCCGGGCGGCTTCTGGGAGAAGCCGCTGGCCCTGGTGGACATCCTCGACGTGGGCCTGCGCTCGGCCTATGTGGCGAGCTGGCATGCGGCGCCCATGATGGTGGCTGGCGGGCGCGGCTTGATGGCGTTCACGTCGTCTTTCGGCGCGAGCTGCTATATGCACGGTCCGGCCTATGGCGCGCAGAAGACCGGATTGGACAAGTTCGCCAAGGACATGGCGGTTGACCTGCGCCCGTACGGCGTGGCGGCGGTATCGGTCTGGATGGGCCCGCTGCGCACCGAGCGCACCATGCGGGTCTGGGAGCGCGAGCCCGACAAATACGCCGCCTTTGCGCCGAGCGCGGAAAGCCCGGAATTCACCGGCAAGGTCATACTCGCCTTGCATGGCGACGCCGCCGTCATGGAGAAATCCGGCCAGGTGCTGATCAGCGCCGAGATTGCGCAGGAGTACGGCATATGCGATATCGACGGCAAGCAGCCCGTTTCCTATCGCTCGGTGCTGGGCGGGCCGGTGCAGGCGCATCCGGCCAAGGTCGAGTAGGCGCGCACCGGGCGGCTCAGCTGGCCTGGTGGACTGCCGCGTCGAGGAAGGCCGGACGCTCGCCGCCACCGTCGATGACCAGGTTGGCGCCCGATACGTAGGCGGCATGCGGCGAGGCCAGGAAGAGGCAGGCGTCGGCAATGTCGCGCGGAGCGGCAAGGCGTCCGAGCGGCACGGTATCGGCCACCCGCTGGAGCGTGGCCGGATCGCCGTAGTGTTGCTGCTGCGCGGCCTCGGTCAGCACCAGGCCCGGACTGACGGCCGTGACCCGCACGCGTGGGGCCCATTCCACCGCCAGCGAGCGGACTGCGTTCAGGATGCCCGCCTTGGCCGCGCCGTAGGCGGCGGTGCCGGGGGAGGGCCGCAGCGCGCTGACGCTGCCGATGAAGATCTGCGCGCCGCCGCTGGCCTGGGCCTGCATGCGCGCGTTGGCGCGCTGCGCCAGTTGCAGCGGCGCCACCAGGTTCAGGCGGATGATCGATTCCATCAGGCGCGGCGAGGCGTCCGCGGCGAGCGCGAAGGGTGCGCCGCCGGCATTGTGGATCACGACATCGAGCGAGCCGGCGCTGTCGACGATCCGGGTCAGCAGGGCCTCTACCTGCTCGGTGTCGCGGATGTCGGCTGCCATGAATTCCGCCTGGCGGTGCTGCGTCCCGCCATGCGCCGGCGGCGTGCGCCCGCAGGTGAACACGCGGGCACCTGCCGCGAGGAAACCTTCGGCAATGGCGCGGCCAATGCCGCGCGCGCCACCTGTCACCAACACCGTCTTCCCGCTGAAGTCGATTCCCGTCATCTCTGTTTTCCCTTGATCTCGTTGCCTTGCTGGTCAGTGCGATCTTAGGGAAATCCACGGGACGCTTCGTAGTCTGAAAGGACGATGCCTGCCCCGTGGCGCATGCGCATGATTGGCCGGGTTCGTCATGACAACAGGGGAGACACCGACATGTCCAGTACGTCGCCTGCACCATTTCCGGCCGGCCAAACCATCACCACGCCAGACGGCCTGCGCCTGCACTGCCTCGATGCCGGCGCCGGCGAGCCCGTGGTCTTCATCCACGGCAGCGGCCCGGGCGCCAGCGGCCACAGCAACTTCAAGCACAACGTGCCAGCTTTTACCGCGGCCGGCTTCCGCGCCGTGGTGGTCGACCTGCCGGGCTACGGGCAGTCGTCGAAGCCGGCGGATGTGGAATACACGCTGGACTTCTTCGTCGCCGCGCTGCGCGCGCAATTGCTGGCGCTGGAACTGCCGCGCTGCGTGCTGGTGGGCAACTCGCTGGGCGGCGCCGTTGCGCTGAAATACGCACTGGACTACCCGGAGCATGTGAGCCGCCTGGTGATGATGGCGCCAGGCGGCGTCGAGGACCGGGAAACCTATTTCCGCATGGAGGGCATCGAGAAGATGGTGTCGCTGTTCACCGGCGGGCAAATGAACCATGACACCATGCGCCAGCTGCTGAAGTTGCTGGTGCATGACGCCACACTGGTCACCGATGCGCTGGTGGACGAGCGCATGGCCGTCTGCAAGGAGCAGCCGCGCGAGGTGCTGGCCACCATGAAGGTGCCCAACCTGACTGAACGCCTGGGTGAGATCGCGTGCCCCGTGCTCGGTTTCTGGGGCACGGAAGACCGCTTCAACCCGGCAGGCGGCGCTCTCAAGTTCCTGCAGGGTTGCCGCGATGCGCGCTTCGTGCTGATCAATCGCTGCGGCCACTGGGTGATGGTCGAGCACAGCGATTACTTCAACCGCGAATGCCTGGGCTTCCTCGCGGACACGGCCGAGGCCGCCGTTTAGCGTGGCTGTCCGGCCGGCACGCCGGCAGCGCAAGGTAAATAAACGCAGGAGACAACATGGAATACCCGTTCAACCTGTTCCAGCGAGGAATGGAATGACCATCGACATAACCATGGCCGCGAACAAGAGCGCCGGCATGAAGGCCACCTTGCTCGATTACGTGGCCGCTTTCAATGCGGCGGACGCCGGGCGCGTGGCGGCGCTTTTTGCCGACGACGCGACCGTCGAGGACCCCGTTGGCGGCCCGGTGATAGCCGGGCGGGACAGCATCCTCGCCTTCTACCGGCACGCGACGTCGCTCGATGCGCGCCTGGAAGTGGTGGCGGCGCCCCGGGGTTCGCACGGCAATGCGGCGGCCTTGTGTTTCGCGGTGTACGTGCAGATGCAGGGGCAGCCGGTACGCATCGACGTGACCGATGTGATGACCTTTGGTGCAGACGGGCGCATTACAGGCATGCGCGCCTTCTGGGGGCCGGATGACGTGCATCCGCAGTAAGGCGTGTGCCGCGCGGCCATGGTGAGACGTCGGGCGTGTGATGCGGCCGTCACGAGAGAGCGCATCCTCGCCAGCGCTGAGCGGCTGTTCGAGCGCCAGGGCGTGCAATGCGTCACGCTGGAACAGGTGGCCGGTGCAATCGCCATGACACGCGGTGCGGTCTACGGGCACTTCCGTAGCCGCGCCGACCTGCTGGCAGCCATCATGGGGCGGGCGGAGGCGCATCTGGCCGGCTGGCTCGCGGCCTTCGCCGGTAACGGCGGGGGCCTGGCCCGTCCGGATCTGGAGCGCGTGCTTGCGACGATGTTGCAGGACGAGGCAGTGCCGCGCTATGCGGGCATCGTCCTCGGCTTGCTGCACCACGCTTGCACGCCTGCGTGCGAGCTATGCCACCTGACAGTCCGCATCCGTGCCCGCGCCAAGGTGCTGTGCGACGACCTTGGCAGGCTGCTGGGCGAGCAAGACAAGGCCATGCTGCTGGCGGCGCATCTCTGGGGCCTGCTATGCGCCCGTTCGCTGCGACTGGCGCCGGTAGACCTGGCGGAATGCGTCGGGCCGCTGCTGCGGCTCTATGGGGACTAGCTGGCGCTTCGCCTGCTTCCCGGCGCACGCACGGGCGTACGGGATTGCCCCTAGTCTGCCTGGACGAGGAAGTTATTCGTTCCAGTGGCTACCTTTGGGGCATCAGACCGTGCCAGCCCGGCGATGCAGGAGCAGGGCAGAAGGGAAAGAAGATACAAGCAGGGAGGAGACTGTCGTGAAAGCTGGAAATCGCATCGGCTGTTTGTTGGGCGCCGCCGCAGTGCTGGCGCTTGGCTTCGCTGCCGGCCTGATCACGGCGGCGGCTCCCGCCAGGGAGGACGGCACGAACGAACGCGCATCCGCAGCCGCGACGGATATCCGGGTGGCGGTGGATGCCGTGCCGACTGACTGTGACTATGCCTGCTGGCAGAACCGGGGCGTCTCGGCCGTGACGCTACTGGGTAATTGGCCGCCTCGGTAGCCACCCGGTCCTGGCAGGGAACATGGCGGGATCTTCTCCGGGTGCCGGCATCGGCCGGTCATGCCGGTCCAGCCTCTGTTCCATCATCATCGGCATCAGGCCCATGCTGTCCTCCATGAGGTTCATGCGCTGGTCCTGACTCATGCGGGGACCGCCGGCCCCGCACCCCTTGCCGCCGAACATCCCCCTGCCGTCCATCCTATCCATCATCATCGACCGTCCATGCCGTGCATGCCCTGCATGCGCTCCGCCATCGGGCGTCGCCGCCCGGGCGCGGTACCTCGACCTGGCACAACGAATCGTTCCTTCTTGATTGGCATCAATCTCTTGGCGCCGGCTACGCACACACTAGATAGAGGCGTAGTGATGCCTGGCGCGGCTGCGAGTGCTTGAATCGGTACGTCGGGGTGGCGGAGTGCCAGGCAATTCGGGTGCCCATCCTGTTGGCGGCCCGGTTCTTGCGGCACGGTCACTCTTTTGCATGGCTGCACAGCACACTGTCGGACGAGGCTGGTCAGAGAATGAGGAAACCGTGAACCGATGCCAACTCACGAGGTGATGAATGCCCATGGAACCGCGACAACAGCAATTCTCCCTGTGGTACGTCCTCCTGGCGATGATGATGATGCTTGTCATCCAGAGTTATGTTGGCTCCGCGCATGTCGACAATCTCTCCTATAGCGATTTCAAGGTCCTGCTCAAGGCTGGCAAGCTCAGCGATGTCGTGATCGCGGATGACGTGGTCACCGGCACCCTCAATACGCAGGGACTGGAAGGCCTGTTGCCCAAAACGGAGGTGGATGCGCTGCTGGGCCAGGGGAAGGGCGATCATCAGTTCGCCACTGTCCGGGTCAATGACCCCAATCTGGTCCAGGACCTCGAAGCCGCCAAGGTGCGCTTCCTGGGGAAGGTCGACAACAAGTGGATTGCCACACTGCTGTCCTGGGTCGTGCCCGCGCTGCTGTTCTTTGCGTTCTGGAGCTTTATGATCAAGCGCATGGGTGGCGCGGCTGGCGGGATGATGGAGATCGGCAAGAGCAAGGCCAAGGTCTATATGCAGAAGGAGACCGGTGTCACCTTTGCCGACGTTGCCGGCATCGACGAGGCCAAGGCGGAACTGATGGAAATCGTGGAGTTCCTCAGGAGTCCCGAGCGCTACCGGCGCCTTGGTGGAAAGATCCCCAAAGGGGTGTTGTTGCTTGGCGCGCCGGGGACTGGCAAGACGCTTCTCGCCAAGGCTGTCGCAGGGGAAGCAGCGGTGCCTTTTTTCAGCATGAGTGGCTCCGGCTTCGTCGAGATGTTTGTCGGCGTGGGCGCTGCACGGGTGCGCGACCTCTTTATGCAGGCTGAGCAGAAGGCGCCCTGCATTATCTTCATCGACGAGCTGGATGCCCTTGGCAAGACGCGCGGCTTCAACGCCGTCGGCGGTCAGGACGAGCGGGAGCAGACCCTGAATCAACTGCTGGTGGAGATGGACGGGTTCGATACCAATAAGGGGGTCATCATCATGGCTGCCACCAATCGTCCCGAGATTCTCGATCCCGCGCTGCTGCGACCCGGGCGATTCGACCGTCATGTTGCGCTGGACCGTCCGGACCTGAAAGGGCGAGAGCAGATTCTCAGGGTGCATGCCAGGAACGTGACCCTGGCCCCCACCGTGGATCTCGCCAGGCTGGCCGGGCGTACGCCGGGATTTGCCGGCGCGGATCTGGCTAACCTGGTCAATGAAGCGGCGCTGCTGGCGGCCCGCAAAGGCAAGGATGCCGTCGAGGTGGGAGATTTTGACGAGGCATTAGACCGGATCGTCGGTGGACTGGAGAAGAAGAACCGCGTCATGAATCCCCGGGAGAAGGAAACCATCGCGTTTCACGAAGCGGGTCACGCGCTGGTTGCGGAACATCGCCCCAATGCCGACCGGGTCTCGAAGATCTCCATTATTCCGCGTGGCGTCGCGGCGCTGGGTTATACGCAGCAGACACCGACCGAGGATAGATATCTTCTCAAGAAAAGCGAGTTGCTCGACCGGCTCGACGTATTGCTGGGTGGGCGCGTTGCCGAACAGATCATTTTTTCCGATGTTTCCACCGGCGCGCAGAATGACTTGCAGCGCGCCACCGACATCGCCCGGCAGATGATTACCCAATACGGCATGAGCGAGCAACTCGGGCTGGCTACCTACGAGGCCATGCCCAATCCCATGTTCGCGGGCGCCGCCATGCTCCCGCACGATCGAAAAGAGTACAGCGAGCGCACGGCGCAAATGATCGACGACGAGGTCAGGCAACTGCTGAAGGAGGCGAGCCTGCGCGTGCAGCAAACCTTGCTGGAGCATCGGGAGACGCTGAAAGGACTGGCGAAACTGCTGCTCGAGAAGGAAGTTGTGGATCGCGCAACGCTGGATCAGTTGCTGTCGGGTAAGGCGCTGGTGCCGGAGAGCGCCCAGCCTGGCGAAATGCCGGGCAGCGGACGGCCGGTAGGAGCGGAATCATGAGTAAGAGGCGGCATGGATATCTGTCGGGAGACGAGAACGGCGTCCCGTCGCACGATGGGCACGATGGCTATGAGGAAGATCTACGCCTGCTGCAGATAGAGTTGGTGAAGCTGCAGAAACACTTCATTGGTTGCCAGGACAAGATCCTGGTGATCCTTGAAGGCCGCGACGCAGCCGGCAAGGATGGCACCATCAAGCGCATCGTCGAGTATCTCAGCCCGCGCGAGACACGGGTGGTGGCGCTGGGAAGACCCTCCGACCGGGACCGTGGTTCGTGGTACTTCCAACGCTATGTGGCGTACCTGCCGGCTGCCGGGGAATTCGCGCTGTTCAATCGTAGCTGGTACAACCGCGCGGGCGTTGAACACGTCATGGGTTTTTGTACCGACGCAGAGCGTGAGGAGTTCATGTCGAGCGTCACGGAGTTTGAAAGCATGCTGGTTCGCTCGGGAATCCGCTTGATCAAGTACTACCTCGATATCAGCAAGGAGGAACAGAGGAAGCGCCTTGCGGAGCGGCGGCGCGATCCGCTGAAGCAATGGAAGGTCAGCCCGATCGACCAGCAGGCGGTGCGCTTGTGGAAGAAATACAGCGAGGCCCGCAACGAGATGTTTGCTCGCACGAGCGCCGCGGTGCCATGGACCGTGGTGCGCGCCGACGATAAGCGCCTGGCGCGCCTTAACCTGATCAAGGACTTGCTGACG
The DNA here is from genome assembly GCF_056398185.1 of Cupriavidus sp. 05L310. NCBI lineage: Bacteria > Pseudomonadati > Pseudomonadota > Betaproteobacteria > Burkholderiales > Burkholderiaceae > Cupriavidus > Cupriavidus sp. 05L310. The sequence continues at coordinate 42,740 of NZ_JBFTOX010000020.1, read as the reverse complement.
CGCCTGCACTATGCCGACAAGGACGACATGCTGATACGCCCCAGTCGGGAGGTCGTATTCACCTATGACGCGCCATGTCTGGAGAACGGTGCTATCGCGGCTTGATTGTCGGGCGCCATGAAGCCGCCATCAAGCCACTTCCGCCACCCGTATCTCCGCCAGCAGCTTCTTCAACTCCGGCACGCAAGACCCGCAATTGCCGCCCGCCTTCACGCAGGCGGTGACATCGGCCGGCGTCTTCAGGTCGTGCTTGCGCACGGCGTCGCAGATGGTGTTGCGCCCCACGCCGAAGCAGGAGCACACGGTGGGGCCGGCGTCGGCGCCTTTTTCCATCGGCTGGCCCAGCAGCAGCCCGATGCGATCGGCGTCTTCCAGGCGCTCCTTGGCGAACAGCGTGGACAGCCACGCGCGCGAGGGCAGTTCGGGGCGCGTGCACACATAGATGCAGGCCTGGAGGCGGTCGTCGACCACATGGCCGGCATGGTAGACGCCGGCGGTGCGGTCTTCGTACTCGATCCAGTCCGCACTGGGGTCATCGATGCCGAGCAACTGGCGGGCCCACGCGGCGCGGTCGGCGATCGTCTCGCGGCCGGCGAATTCGTAGCGCTGGAAATGGCGGCCCTGGATGCGCGTCCAGTAGGTCAGTGCGTCCGCCCGGAGGTCCTCGCGGCTCAACACGAAGCCATGCCACGACACGCGGAACTCTTCCACGCGCACCGGCGTGTGCTTGAACTCGGGCTCGCCCGAGACCGGGTCCACCACCGGGTTGACCAGCGCGCCAACGCGCGCATCGGAGCTGAACTGGCTGTTCCAGTGGATCGGCACGAATACGCTGCCGCGCGCAATGCCGCCGCTGTGCTGCACCCGCGCCACCATGGCGCCCCAGCGCGTGGTCACGCGAGCCAGCTTGCCTTCGCTGACGCCGCAAAGCAGGGCGTCCTGCGGGTGCATGTCGACGAAGGGCTCGGCGATGTGGTCGGCCAGCTTTGGCGATTTGCCGGTGCGGGTCATGGTGTGCCACTGGTCGCGCACGCGGCCCGTGTTGAGCACCAGGGGGAACTCGTCGTCGGTGGCGTGGAACGGCGCGCGCGGCGCGGTGGCGATAAAGCGGGCGCGGCCATCGGGATGGGCGAAATGGCCGTCGGCGAACAGCCGCGCAGTGCCGCCGGACGCGTTGGCGAGGCTCCCGGATGGCACGGCCATCACCGGCCATTGCACCGGCGCGAGCGCGTCGAATTGCTGCTGGTTCATGCCAGCCAGCCCGGCGAGGTCAAACAGGCGTGGCGCGTGGGCCTGATCGCCGCTGCCCGCGTTCCGGTACGCGCTCAGCCGTGCGTGCTCGTCGAAGATCTCGTGCGGTCCGGCAAAGCGGAATCCCTCAAAGCCCATGCGCGTGGCAACGTCGCACAGGATCCGCCAGTCGGCGCGGGCTTCGCCGGGCGCCGGCAGGAAGGCGCGCTGGCGCGAGATGCGGCGCTCGGAACTGGTGACGGTGCCGTCCTTCTCGCCCCAGCCAAGCGCCGGCAGCAGGACGTGCGCCGCGTCGTTGGTATCCGTGCGCAGCATGATGTCGGAGCTGACCACCAATTGGCATCTGGCCAGCGCGCGGCGGGCCTGGTCGGCATCGGGCAGGCTGACGACCGGGTTGGTGGCGATCACCCACACGGCCTTGACCCGGCCTTGCTCGATGGCCTCGAACAGCTCCACCGCCTTCAGGCCTGGCTTGTCCGCGATAGCGGGCGAGCCCCAGAACGCTTGCACGATCTCGCGGTGCAGCGGGTCGGCCAGTTCCATGTGCGCGGCCAGCATGTTGGCCAGGCCGCCGACTTCCCGGCCGCCCATCGCGTTAGGCTGCCCCGTCAGCGAGAAGGGGCCCATGCCCGGCTTGCCCAGCCGGCCAGTGGCCAGGTGGCAGTTGATGATGCTGTTGACCTTGTCGGTGCCTGCCGACGATTGGTTCACGCCCTGGGAGAAGCCGGTCACCACCTTCGGCGTGGCAGCGAACAGCGCATAGAAACCACGCAGGGCTTCGGGGTCCAGCTTGCAGGCTTTGGCCACCTTGGCGACATCGGTGCAGTCCGGGCCAGCCGCGGCCAGCGCGGCATCCAGGCCGCTGGTATGGGCATCGATGAACGACTGGTCCAGCGCGCCATGCTGCGCCAGGTAGTGCAGCAGGCCATTGAACAGCCACACATCGGTGCCCGGCTTGACCGGCAGGTGCAGGTCGGCCAGCTCGCACGTTGCGGTGCGGCGCGGGTCGATCACCACCAGCTTCATATCGGGCCGGGCTTCCTTGGCTTTCAACAGCCGCTGGAACAGGATCGGGTGGCACCAGGCGGTATTGGAGCCGACCAGCACCACCAGGTCGGCCAGTTCCAGGTCTTCGTAGTTGCCCGGCACCAGGTCCTCGCCAAAGGCGCGCTTGTGCCCGGCCACCGCCGACGACATGCACAGCCGCGAATTGGTGTCGATATTGGCGCTGCCGATAAAGCCCTTCATCAGCTTGTTGGCGACGTAGTAGTCCTCGGTCAGCAACTGGCCGGAGACGTAGAGCGCCACGGCATCGGGGCCGTGCTCGGCGATGATGTCCTTGAAGCCCCGGGCGACCTTGTCCAGCGCGTGCTCCCAGGACACTTGCTGCAAGTCGCCGTCGGCCCCGCGTACTTGCGGGTGCAGCAGGCGGCCTTCCAGGCCAACGGTTTCGGCCAGGGCCGAGCCCTTCACGCACAGGCGGCCCTGGTTGGAGCCGTGGCTGGCGTCGCCGGCCACCTCCACGCTGCCGTCGGCATGGCGGGTGGCGCGCACGCCGCAGCCCACGCCACAATACGGGCAGGTGGTATCGGTGACGGTGACTGCGGCGTCGGCGGACAGCAGGGTGGGCGAACCGGTGGAGAGGATGACGGGGATATCGGACAGGTTCACGTTAGCGCTCGTTGCTGGCGGTCAATCGGGGACTGGATCGTTCAAGCGTTGAATCGTTCAAGCGTTAGATCGGTCAGGCTGCCATGGCCTCGCACTGCGCCTTGCCGAACAGCAGCCGCTGGCGCATGGCGCCCACCGGGGCGCCGCTCTGGATCAGGTCGAAGTACCAGGGGCCGTCCTGCACGTCGCCGTACAGTACCGCCCCGACCAGCCGCCCGCCTTGCAGCACCAGCCGCTTGTACATGCCGCGGCGCGGATCGCGCATGACGAGATCCTCGCTGCCTTCGCCGCCGATGAAGTCGCCGGCGGAGTAAAGATCCACGCCAGTCACTTTGAGCTTGGTGGCCGTGGCCTGCTGCACATAGCGGCGATGCCCGGCGCCGGCCAGGTGCGCGGCGGCCACGCGCGCCTGTTCCCAGATCGGCGCGACCAGCCCGAAGGTGGCCTGCCGGTGCTGCACGCATTCGCCCACGGCGTACACGCGCGGATCGAAGGTCTGCAAGGTGTCGTCCACCACGATGGCGCGCTCGCAGCGCAACCCGGCCTGCTGGGCCAGTTCGATATTGGGGCGTACGCCGGCGGTCATCACCACCAGGTCGGCGGGGATCCGGGTACCGTCTTTAAAGCATACGCCGGTCACGCGGTCTTCCCCAAGGATGCCGCTGGTATTGGCATTGAGCAGGAAGCGCAGGCCCTTGCGCTCCAGCGCCTGCTTGAGCAACGCGGCGGCGGGCTTGTCGAGCTGGCGCTCCATCAGGCTGTCGGCCACGTGCACTACGCTGACCTCCATGCCCTGGCGCATCAGGCCGTTGGCGGCTTCCAGGCCGAGCAGGCCCCCGCCGATCACCACGGCGTGGCGATGGTTGCGGGCCGCTGCCAGCATGGTTTCCACGTCCTGGATGTCGCGAAAGGCGATCACGCCATCAAGCTGGTGGCCCGGCACGGGGATGATGAACGGCTTGGAGCCGGTCGCCAGCAGCAGGCGGTCGTAACCCACTTCCCGCCCGGACTGCGAGCGCACCAGCCGGCGGCGGCGGTCGATCGCCACCACCGGATCGCCGGCCAGCAGTTCGATGCCGTTCTGCTTGTACCAGTCGCGGGTGTTGAGCATGATGTCCGCGACCGTCTTCTCGCCTGCCAGCACCGGCGAGAGCAGGATGCGGTTGTAATTGCCGTGCGGCTCGGCGCCGAACACGGTGATGTCATAGAGGTCGGGCGCGAGCTTGAGCAACTCCTCGACCGTACGCATGCCGGCCATGCCGTTGCCGACCACCACCAGGCGGGGTTTGGGGGGCGTGGTCATGCGGCCACCCAGACTTTGCCGTCATAGACGCGGGCCGGATACGCCGCGATGGAGTGCTCGGGCGCTTCCAGGCATTCGCCGGTCTGCAGGTCGAAGTGATGCTTGTAGATCGGCGACGCCACCACGATGCGCTCGCCCAGGCTGCCCACCAGGCCGCGCGACAGCACGGCGGCGTTGGAATTGGGATCGTAATTGGAGATGGCGAACACCTGGTCGCCGTTGCCGCCCTGATCGTCGCTGTGGCCGGGGCCGACCCGGAACACGGCGATCTGCGCCTTGTCCACCAGTGCGCACACGCCGGTATTGGGCACGATGTCGCGCAGGCTGCAAACGGCGGTCCAGGCTTCGGTATGGTGAGTGTGGCTCATGATGTCTTCCTTGGGCGTTGGCGCGAGATGTTGGGTCGGGACGGTTCAGGCTGCCTTGACGATCACGGGGATCTGCTCAAGCCGGGATTTATGCAAGTTCCGTTCCTCCGGCGTGGCCGGGCGGATCTGGCCGCGCTCTTCCATAAAGACCAGGTTGTCGTCGCGCATGTCGCTGTTGACGAAGTGGCGGAATCGCTTGCGGGTTTCCGGGTTGGTCACGGCGGCCTTCCATTCGTCTTCGTAGGTGTCCACCACATGCTGCATCTGCGCTTCCAGTTCGGCGCCGATGCCCAGGCTGTCTTCCAGCACCACGGCCTTGAGGTAGTCCAGGCCGCCTTCGAGGTTGTCGCGCCACACGCTGGTGCGTTGCAGGCGGTCGGCGGTACGCACGTAGAACATCAGGAAGCGGTCCACGTAGCGCAGCAGGGTTTCGCGGTCCAGGTCGCTGGCCAGCAGTTCGGCGTGGCGGGGCTTCATGCCGCCGTTGCCGCACACGTACAGGTTCCAGCCGCGTTCCGTGGCGATGATGCCCACGTCCTTGCCCTGGGCTTCGGCGCACTCGCGGGTGCAGCCGGAAACACCAAACTTGATCTTGTGCGGCGCGCGCAGGCCCTTGTAGCGGTTTTCGATCTCGACGGCCAGGCCGACCGAGTCGTCCACGCCGTAACGGCACCAGGTGGAGCCCACGCACGATTTCACGGTGCGCAGGGACTTGCCGTAGGCATGGCCGGACTCGAAGCCGGCGGCGATCAGTTCTTCCCAGATCATCGGCAGCTCTTCCACGCGGGCGCCGAACATGTCGACCCGGGCGCCGCCCGTGATCTTGGTGTAGAGGCCGTACTTCTTGGCTACCTGGCCCACCGCGATCAGGCCGTCGGGCGTGACTTCGCCGCCCGGCATGCGCGGCACCACGGAGTAGGTGCCGTCCTTCTGGATATTGCCCAGGAAGTAATCGTTCGAGTCCTGCAGGCTGGCGTGCTCTTCCTTGAGCACGAACTCGTTCCAGCAGGAGGCGAGGATGCTCGCCACGGTCGGCTTGCAGACGTCGCAGCCCAGGCCCTTGCCATGCGCCGCCAGCAGATCGCCGAAGGTCTTGAAGCCGCCCACGCGGACCAGGTGGTAAAGCTCCTGGCGCGAGTAGGCGAAGTGTTCGCACAGGTGGTTGTTGACCGCCAGGCCTTGCTTCTTCATCTCGGCCTTCATCACCTGCGTGACCAGCGGTACGCAGCCGCCGCAGGTGCTGCCGGCCTTGGTGCAGCGCTTCAGCTCGCCGATGGTGGTGGCGCCATCGCAGACGGCAGCGCAGATATCACCCTTGGAAACGTTGTTGCACGAGCAGATCTGCGCGGACTCCGGCAACGCGTCGGCGCCCAGACCTGGCTTGGCCTGACCATCGGAGGACGGCAGGATCAGGAATTCCGGCGACTCGGGCAACTCGATCTTGTTAAGCATCATCTGCAGCAGGGTGCCGTATTCCTCGGCATCGCCCACCAGCACGCCGCCCAGCAGGTACTTGCCGCATTCGGAAACCACCAGCTTCTTGTAGACCTGCTTGCGCTCGTCGGTGAACTGGTAGGAACGGCTGCCGGGTGCGTTGCCGTGCGGATCGCCCAGGCTGGCCACGTCCACGCCCATCAGCTTGAGCTTGGTGCTCATGTCGGCGCCGGAGAACTCGGCCTGGTGGCCCAGCAGGTGCTTGGCGGCCACGCGGGCCATTTCATAGCCGGGGGCGACCAGACCGTAGATCTTGCCGTCCCACAGCGCGCATTCGCCGATGGCGTAAACGTCGGGGTCCGAGGTCAGGCACTGGTTGTCCACCGTGATGCCGCCGCGCTCGCCAATGGCCAGACCGCTGGCGCGGGCCAGTTCGTCGCGCGGGCGGATGCCGGCGGAGAACACGATCATGTCGGTGTCGAGGTGGCTGCCATCGGCAAAGTTCATGCGGTGGGTGCCGTCTTCGCCGTCGACGATTTCCACGGTGTTCTTGCGGGTGTGCGCGGTGACGCCGAGTTCTTCGATCTTCCGGCGCAGCATGGCGCCGCCGCCGTCGTCCACCTGTACCGCCATCAGGCGCGGGGCGAATTCCACCACATGGGTTTGCAGGCCCATGTCGCGCAGCGCCTTGGCGCATTCCAGGCCCAGCAGGCCGCCGCCGATGACCACCCCGGTCTTCGAGCGCGCACCGCACTCCTGCATGGCTTCCAGGTCTTCGATGGTGCGGTAGACGAAGCAATCCTTGCGGTCCTTGCCCGGCAGCGGCGGCACGAAGGGGTAGGAGCCGGTGGCGATGATCAGCTTGTCGTAGGACAGCGTCTCGCCGGTGGAAACCGTCACCGTCCTGGCGGCGCGGTCAATGCCGGTGGCGCGGGCGTTCAGGCGCAGCAGCATGTTGCTGCGCTCGAAGAAGCCGGCTTCCACCAGCGAGAGTTCCTCGGCGGACTTGCCGGCGAAGAATTCGGATAGATGCACGCGGTCATAGGCCGGGCGCGCTTCCTCGCACAGCACGGTGACTTCGATATCTTGCGAGCCTGCCTCGGCCAGGCATTCCAGGAATTTGTGGCCGACCATGCCGTGGCCGATGATGATCAGTTTCATGATGATTTCCTTGTTCTGTGAGGCCGCTGTGCTTGTACTTTTTAGGAGAATCGTTGCGTCGGTACGGCTCAGGAGCCGGAGCCGGCGAGGGCGTTGTCGAACAGCGCCTGCTCGCTGGCCTTGTGCTCGGCCGAGAAACGCACGGCGATGGCGCACAGGGCCGAGACGATGGCCACCGCGCCCAGCACGGTCAGCGTTTGCTGCAGGTTGCCCAGGCCTTTCATCAGGAAGCCGGCCGCCACCGCGCCCACATTGCCGCCGGCACCGATGATCCCGGCCACGCCGCCGAGCGCCTTGCGATCGATAAAGGGCACCAGCGCGTAGGTGGCGCCGCAGGCCATGTGGGTGAACAGGCCGAAGGCCAGCATGGCAACGATGGCCGCCGCGACGCTATGCGCCTGGGCGAACCACAGCAGGCCCAGGCCTTCGCCCAGGATCAGCGCGAACAGCAGCGTGGAGCGTGCGTCCAGGCCGCGGCGCAGCGCTGCCTTGTCCGACAGCCAGCCGCCAAGGGCGCGGGCGAACAGGGCGAGCAGGCCGAAGCTGGCGGCGGCCAGGCCGGCGCTGCTGAGCGACAGGCCGAAGCGATCCACGTAATAGGTGGCGGCCACGTTGTGGATGAAGATCTCCACGCCGAAGCAGGCGCCGTAGGTGATGAACAGCATCCACACACGGTAGTTGGCGGCAGCGGCGACAAAGCTGGCCCAGCCGCCTTTCTTGCCGCTGTCGATGGCGATGCCGCGAGCGCGCAGGTCCTTGAAGTCGCCTTGCGGGCAGTCTTGCGTGAAGCGCCAGTAGACCACCGCCATGATCAGCATCAGCACGCCCGGCACCAGCAACGCCAGGCGCCAGCCCATGGTGTGGCTCACGCCCAGCATCAGGACGCCGCCCAGCAGCAGCGGCATCAGCGCCTGCGCGGCGCCGCCGCCGGCATTGCCCCAGCCAGCCGCAGCCGCGTTTGCGGTGCCCACCACGTTGGGGGCGAACATGACGGAGGTGTGGTACTGCGTGATGACGAAGCTGGCACCCACCGCGCCGATCAGCAGGCGGAAGAACAGGAAGGCTTCGTAGCTCTGCGCCATCGCCACGCCCAGCACGGGAATCGCGCCCAGCGCGAGCAGGCCGGTATAGGCGCGGCGGGGGCCGAAGCGGTCGCACAGCGGGCCGATGGCCAGGCGCACGAGGATGGTCACCGCGACTGCGGCGATATTGATATTGGCAATCTGGTCGGGGGTCAGGCCGAACTCGCCCTTGAGGACGGGCATCAGCGGCGCGCAAGCGAACCACGCGAAGAAGCATACGAAGAACGCCATCCACGTCAGGTGGAAGGCACGCATCTGCGGGGTGCGCAGGCTTAGCAGTTCGATGCGGGTGGCTTTGCCGGTCATCATGGCTCCATAAAAACAAATGGCGTCCCGCGAGCCGGTCATAAGACCGGGTCAGGGGACGCCGTTGTCCTGGTGGCAGCGGTGAAGACCGCTGCTACCCTGTGTGGGGTGAGCGGGCCGCCGTTGGTCCGCTCGGGTCTTGTTACGCAAGCGGTGTGCCAGGGCGGTTTGTGATGGATGCAGGGGGTTTTGCGCTGCGAGGGCGCGTCAGGCGGGTACCGGATGCGCCGAGGTGGGGCGGGGCGGCACGGTCATGGTGCAGTGCAATGGGCGGGGCGGTGCGTGGGGATGGTGCAGGGGATGGGCGGCTTGAGGCCGTCCAGGCTCATTTCAGCGCTGGAGCAGGGCGATGCGGCCCCTGCGCGGTGCGCCAAATGATGTTCCAGTCGCCCGACGGTGTTTTACATCATGTGATGTTTGGCCCTCACTCCCCGCTTTTGCAGGCACCGCTGTCAATCCGAGGCCGAATGACACACCGCCTCCACGCGATTGCCCGCCGGATCGAAGAGAAATGCTGCGTAGTATTCGCTATGGTAGTCAGGCCGGAGGCCCGGATCGCCATCCGAACGTGCCCCGGCGGCGATGCCTGCCGCGAAGAATTCGTCCACTTGTCGGCGGGACGCGGCCTTGAAGCACCAGTGCCGCTTGTTTGCTTCGATCCTGCCCGGGTCCAGAGAGACCGCAACGCACGTCGATACCGTATCGCCGGACGTGCAGCGCTCGCCGTAGCCAAGCGCATCAGGGCGGTCATAGACCTTCCTTGCCCCCAACGCTCGCATGACCGAGTCGTAGAACGGACGCGCTGCGGCCAGGTCGGGCACGCCTATCGAAGCATGATCGAGAAGTTGCATTGATGTTTGCTCCAGTCAGTCCTCGGGCGGTTATTTTAGCCACCCCCCCGTGAATTGCTGGCAATCGTTTTTTGAGGCGTCGCCAGTCACGAATCCTCCTCGGTTATCCTGGTGCCCGTGAGCAGATCAGGAAGTTTCAATGCCGAGAATGGAGGCGTGCCATGCACCTCAATCCCGACCACTACTTGCAGACCGATGCTGGCCGGGGTTTACAGCCGAGCGCAACGCCGCGGCCTGGGAGCGGTTGTATATAGATTTGTCCACGGCGATCAAAGGCCGCCCGCGACGAATCGTCATGGTCTTTGGCGTGCAGGGGGCGGGAAAGTCTACGTGGACCAAAAAATGCCTCTCCGAGCCCGACGATACCGTCTACGTCGATTCAACATTCGCAACTGCTACCCGCCGCTCAGTGAACTGCCGCTGGATCGGACGGCTGCAACCGGCTGTGGATTCAACCGGCCGCTAACCTTTCATCTAGCGAAGGTGAGATAAACCGAACAATCCGCCGTTGGCTAGCTGGATTCGGTGCAAATGAAGTGCATCCTCATGGCCGGGCGTTGACTGACCATTTCCTGCCATTTGTTTCTCTATTGACAGAAATTACTGGCATAACTAACCTATCAGGCATGGACCTGACATCAATTGCCGAACGATGCATCCTCCATTGGAGGACGAAATGGGCTGACGCCGGGTAAGAGCCAGGAGCGACATCATGCGGGTCGTTGTATTAGGTGGGCTAGGCAACTTTGGCGCGCGAATCTGCAGAAGCCTGTCAGAAGACGAAAGTCATGAGATTATTGCTGCCGGACGGCATGCCACCCAATCCGCAAGCACGATCACAGTGAACTGTGCGTCTGTCCGTACCGCGCAAATCGACATCCAGGCCGACGACTTTCCGGACAAGCTTGCGAAGCTGCAACCAGAGCTCGTGATACATTGCGCCGGACCGTTCCAGGGGCAGGACTACCGCGTTGCCGAATCGGCTTGTGCCGTCGGCGCGCATTATGTGGACCTCTCCGACGGCAGGCGTTTCGTCGCGAACTTCGCACAATGCCTTGATACCAGAGCGCGCGCAGCAGAAGTCTGTGCGATTAGCGGTGCCAGCAGCGTGCCTGCCCTGTCCTCCGCGGTCACAGACATGCTTGCCGCGCGCTACTCCCGCGTCGACAGCATCAGCATGGCAATCGCGCCAGGTCAGCAGGCGCCCAGGGGCACGGCGACGCTCAAGGCCGTCTTCAGCTATGCTGGCTCGCCGATCGGTCGCCTGAAGGAAGGCGTTTGGCAAGCCGCGCACGGCTGGCAAGACCTACGCGTGCTCAGATTTCCCGGACTGGGAACCCGTTGGGCGGCGGCATGCGATGTCCCGGACCTCGAACTGTTCCCGCTACGCTACCCCAGTGTCCGCACTGTGGAGTTTCACGCCGCGCTTGAGCTGCGAATCCAGCATATGGCGTTGTGGCTGGCGGCTGCAATGCGCAGGCGCGGGATGCGGATTCCACTGGAGCGGAGTGCGCCCTGGCTCAATCGGGTTTCCATCAGCCTCCTTGATCGATTCGGCAGCGAAAACGGCGGCATGCTGGTAAGGGTCACCGGAACCCGCCTCGATGGCACCGCGGGCGAGTCTGAGTGGCATTTGTGCGCGCCGGACAGAAGCGGTCCGGAAATACCCTGCATGGCAGCTATCCTTGTCGCGCGAAAAATCCTTGCAGGGAAACTCACTGCGCGCGGTGCCTTCGCTTGCACCGGGTTTCTTCACCTCTCGGAATTTGGACCGCTGTTTCAGCGGTGGGGAATCCGAACGACCATCGAGGAGTCCTGAAAATGGCTCAGCGTCGCATGGTGCTGACGATGCCGGCATCGGCCGCCGCAGCATTCGAGGCTTTTCACAATCACGAGAAGCGGCTGTTATGGGACACCTTGTTGTCGGTGGCATATGTGGAAGGCGGAGGCACCCATCCCTACGTCGGAGCGGTAACGACGAACCTTGGCTGCGGCTGGAAGAGACTCCTTGGAATGCGAACGCGATTTGTCAGCTATGCTCCGCCCAGCATTGCAGCAGCGGTCATCGTTGCTCCCACTGGTCCTTTCGCGTTTTGGGCTGCGTCGATGCGGCACCGCGATCTTGCGGATGGCATGTCGGAGCTCACTTACACATTCAATATCAGGCTACGGCCTCAATTTCTTGGTCGGGTTCTGGATCCTGTCGCCGCGCGGATATTCGAACTGGAAACGCGCCGTCGTTTTGCGGCAATGGCTAGTTACTTGCGGCGACAACGCAAACCAGATGACGGAGCATGTTGAGCGAAGCCAATTCGACTGTGCAGATGGCCGCAGGTTGGACTTTCTTTGTTCGGGCCAGCATTCCGCTGCCTGCAAGAAAATCTAATTCGGTCCGCGAAAACGCTGACTACGGGCGACTTCGTCTTCCGGTACGCTCATGGATGATTGCCAGTTCGCTCCGCCGACAGCGGCGCGAGTCCACTTGGTCGGCATACCTATGGGGTATCCACCGAAGATGGGGCTTCTTCTGTGAGGTCTTGCGGCACGGAGACGGCAGCCAGGAAGCGCTTCAGGACGACAATTGAAGCGGGTCGATTGATGAGGCGTGACCAGGTTCGATAGTGGCGCTGCCGTTAAGTAAATGTACGATCGCGAACAAACGAATGGAATCTTTCATGAGAGCAACACTAACCTCCGCCTGCGCCATATGCGCCACCCTCGCCACGCTTGGCACCGCGCAATCGCAGCCTGCGGCGACGCACCCCGGTGGCGCCCCTGTTCCCGTTACGGTCGACAACTTCATCCGTGCGGAGACCGATATGTATGTCGGGGGACTTGCCAGGCAGGGCGGTGTGGGCAAGCTGCTTCATCGCCGCGAGCCTGCGTCGATCGACCATCAGACGGTGATCCGCCTCAATCGCGACACCCTCTATTCGTCCGGCGTCTTTGACCTTGACGCCGGCCCTGTGACCATCACCCTGCCGGACCCGGGCAAGCGCTTCATGTCCATGCAGGTCATCAATGAGGACCACTACGTGCCGAACGTGTTTTACGGCGCGGGCACCCATACCCTGACTCGCGAGAACGTCGGCACGCGCTACGTGGTCACCGCGATCCGCACACTCGTCGACCCCAGCAGCCCGAACGACATCAAGCAAGTACACGCCCTGCAGGACGCCATCAAGGTCAGCCAGAAAGCGCCTGGCAAGCTCGAGACGCCCAACTGGGATCCGGTCAGCCAGAAGAAAGTCCGCGATGCCCTCCTGGTACTGTCTTCGACGATGCCGGACTTCAAGAAGGCGTTCGGCACGAAGGAGGAGGTCGATCCGGTACGGCGCCTGATCGGCACAGCGGCAGCCTGGGGCGGCAATCCCGACAAGGACGCCACCTATCTCAACATCACCCCCGCCAGGAATGACGGCGGGACCGTCTATCAGCTCAATGTCAAGGATGTCCCAGTAGATGCGTTCTGGTCGGTGAGCGTCTACAACGCCGAGGGCTACTTCCAGAAGAATCCCGCCAGCGCCTATACGATCAACAACCTCACGGCGAAGAAAGGCAGCGATGGTTCGATCCCGATCCAGTTCGGCGGCTGCGACACGCAGGTGCCCAACTGCGTGCCGATTGTCGCTGGCTGGAACTACACGGTGCGCCTGTACCGGCCTCGCGCGGAGATTCTCTCGGGTGCCTGGACCTTCCCCGAGCCCCGGCCGGTCAACTGAGCTGGCAGCTTGACTATCGGCTCTACCGAAGGCGACAGCGGCTCGTCGACCTGGGCAGCCGCTTGATCCGTGCAGCTAAAGCGGAATGAATCGAATCGGCGATGTCTTTGACCGGTTTTGCGAGCAGACCGGGATTCAGTGGTACTACGCGAACATCTACAGGAATCTCGACAATCCCGAGGACGAAACGCTGTTGGACTGGTGGCTGAAGGATTGACGGCCGGCGCTGCTGACCGGGCCGCTTTCCCCCGCGCCCGGTGCCAAGGCCTATGCCCGCGCTGCTGGCGTTTCCAGGGATTTGACGTCAGCCGCAGACTCTGCCTGCCGGCTGGCGCGCGAAATCTCGATATCGTTGGGCCGCACCAGCTGGTCCGCGTCATCCACCAGCGCGGCACGCACCTGACGCCGCTCCGGGCGGGTGTGCAACTCCACCGGCCCCTTGCCGCTGGCGGCCATGTGACGATCGCCCCACTGCATCAGTCCAATGATCACCGGCAGCAACTCCACCGCAGCGCGCGTGGGCCGGTATTCAAATCGTTCGCGCTCGCCGGGTTCCCGATAGCTCACCTTGCGCAGGATGCCTGCCTCGGTCAGCGTCTTAAGCCTTGCGGACAGCACGGCGGGGGAGCATTGCAGGCGCTCCAGGAATTCGTCGAAGCGCCGGACGCCGTGGAAGACGTCGCGCAAGATCAGGATCGTCCACTTCTCTCCAATCAGCGAGAGGGTCGCGGCAATCGAGCAGTTGCGGAGTTCTTGGGCAGTGAGATCCATGGATTCAGCATAGCAGGCTAACTTCATTTGCAATAGTCAGGGTATTGCCTATACTCCTGGCTATGAAATATGAAGTCAGGAGCCGTACATGCAACCCATCCACCACCTCAGCCTGGCCGGCCAAGCCCGCCCGTCCGTGAGCGGCCCGCACGCAGCGTGCCCGGAATGCGCGGAAACCTGGCTGCTGAGCGGCGGTGAACGGGTGGTGGTTCGCGCGGTGCGCGCAGGCGATGCGGAGCGGGAGCGGGCCTTTGTCCAGGCCTTGTCGCGCGAGAGCAGGTACTACCGCTTCCTGACCGGCGGACGCGTGTCGGACGAGGTGATCGACCTGTTCCTCGACAATGAAGCCGGCCTGGCGCTGGTGGTCACGGCGGAAGCGGACGGGGTGCCGGTGATCGTCGCCAATGGCAACTACGTGGTGACGGGTGACGCGGTTGGCGAGTTCGCCGTGGCGGTGGCCGACGACTGGCAGGGCAAGGGCATCGGCCGCCGGCTGATCCAGCGCCTGCGGGATGCCGCCATTGGCGCCGGGCTGCGCCTGCTGCGCGGCGACGTGCTGAGCGAAAACCGCCGCATGCTGGCGCTGATGCGCGAGTTCGGTTTCTCCGCCCGGCGCAATCCGGAGGACGTCCTGCTCTATGAGGTGCGCCTGGCGCTAAGCGGGCAGGCTGTCGGCGAGCCGCGGGCGGCGGTGGCCTGATCTAGGCCTCGGCGGTGGCGCGCTTGCGCGAGCCCGCCGTCAGTGTGCAGCCGATCGAAGCTGTGATGATGCTGGCAATGGCCAGCCATTGCTGCGCGTTCAAGGTCTCATGCAGGAACGCCAGCCCGGCGAGCGCGCCCATGGCCGGTTCCATGCTGAGCAGGATGCCGAAAGTCCGGCGCGGCAACCGCTTGAGCGCCACCATCTCCAGCGAATAGGGGATGGCGCTGGAGAGCAGGCCCACGGCCAGTCCGGCCAGCAGCAGCGAGGGGCTGAACATGGCGGTGCCGGCATGCGCCAGCCCGAAGGGCAGCACCACCAGCGATGCCATGGTCAGCCCCAGCGAAGTGGCCTGCCCGCCGTGCGCGTTGCCGGCCATCTGCCCGAAGATGATGTACAGCGCCCAGCCCACGCCCGCTGCCAGCGCGTAGCCAATGCCGACGGGGTCCAGGTTGGCCACGTTCTGCCCGAGCGGCAACAGCAGCAGCAGGCCCGCCACGGCGAAGGCGATCCAGAGGAAGTCGATGGCCCGCCGCGACGACGATACCGCGACCGCCAGCGGCCCGGTGAACTCGATGGCGATCGCCAGCCCGAGCGGGACGGTGCGCAGCGACATATAGAACAGCAGGTTGGTGGCGCCCAGCGCGGCGCCGTATAGCGCGATCACGCGCGCATTGGCCAGGCTCAGCGGCATTCGCCAGGGCCGCCACACGCACAGCAGGATCAACGCCGAAAAGCTGACCCGCAGCGCCGTGGTGCCCTGCGCGCCCACGGCGGTGAACAGGCTCTTGGCAAACGACGTGCCGATGCAAAGCGAAGCCATCGACCCGATCAGCGCCAGCACGGCGATCAGGGTGGCACTCTGTTTCAGGCGGTTCAGCGGCAATTGCGACTCTCAGGCGTTCAAGCGTGCCAACGAGCGGGCGGGCGAGGGCGATCCCTGCCGCCGGCCCGCGTCGTTGGGGTTGGGGGGAATGGCCGCCCGTACGCTACGGCGGGCGGCGAGCCCGCATCTTGAACGATCTTGGGCCCGCTGGCTAGGCGGCTCTGCACCGGGACGGGGCATCCGTCCCGCACCCGAAATCCCACTGCTCCAATCGTGCCGCGTAGCGTTCGCCCGCGGCCGCCAGCGCATCGCTGCCCAGCTTGCCGGCCTCGAACAGCAGGAAGGGCTCCGTCCACGGCAGGCCGCAGCGATGCGCGGTTGCCTGCAAGGGACGCAACAGTTCCGCAAGCGGGAAGAGGTTCACGCCGGCAGGCGTATAAGCGTGCGGCACATTGCCGGCGGTAGCCGCCACCAGCAGGGGCTTGCCTTCGAGCGCGCGGCCTTCGGTGTCGTAGGCGAGATAGAACATGCGGGTCAGCACGGCATCCTGCCAGGCCTTGAGCAGCGAGGGCGTGGCGTACCACTGGACCGGGAACTGGAACACGATGCGGTCCGCGTTGCGCAGCCGGCGCACCTCGGCGTCCACGTCGATGGCGCCGTCCGGGTAGCAGGCGTAGAGGTCGGCGATTTCCACGCCGGGGACCGTGGCGGCGGCAGCGCATAAGGCGCGATTGGCCTTGGAATGGGCAAAGCGGGGGTGGAACAGGAGAATCAGGGTCTTGGGCATGGTTGGCTCCGGTTGGTCCTGCCGTGGCGATGCAGTGGCGATGCAGTGGCCATGCCGCAAGAATGGCGCCCGGAGTGAAATTACTCCAATGGATAGTTTGTATGTTTTATTATCCGTTTCATGAATTTACGCGCGATCGATCTCAACCTGCTGACGGTGCTGGATGCGTTGCTCGACGAGGCTCACGTCTCGCGGGCCGCCCAGCGCGTTGGCCTGTCCCAGCCAGCTGCCTCCAGCGCATTGGAGCGTTGCCGCCACCTGTTCAAGGACCGTTTGCTGGAGCGTGCTCCCGGCGGCATGCAACTGACGCCCAGGGCGCAGGCCTTGCGGGCGCCGCTGAAGCAGGCGCTGGCGTCGGTGGCCGCGGTGATCGGCGCGCCGGAGGTGGATCTGGCGAGCTTGTCGCAGACCGTGCGCGTGCGCATGGCGGACCATCCCGCCGTGCTGGTGGCGAGGCAGTTGCATCGTCAGCTGGCCGCGAGCGCGCCGGGCCTGAACCTGGTGCTCCAGCCCTGGCAGGGCGCGGACGCCGCGCTTGAATCCCTGGCGCGGGGCGACAGCGACCTGGCCGTATCGGTGTTTCCCGCGCCGGGCACGGATTTCCGGTGTCGCCCGTTATTGCGCGAGCACTATGTGGTAGCCATGCGCGCCGGCCATCCGGCCGCCGCCGGCTTCAGCCTGGCTCGCTGGCTGGACTTTCCGCACGTGCTGGTATCCGGCCGTGGCGAGAGCCGCACGCCGCTGGACGATGCGCTGGCCGCGCTGGGCCTGTCGCGGCGCGTCGGCATGGTGGTGCCGAGTTTCATGATGGTGCCGCCGCTGCTGGCGGATTCCGACCTGATCGCCATGCTGCCCAGCCGCTGCCTGCCGGCGGGTCCCGCACAAGCGCTGGCAACCTTCGCGCCGCCTGTGGCGGTGGAGGGGTTTGCCCTCCACCTGGCCTGGCATATCCGCCGCGACGACGATGTGGCCGTGCGGCATGTGGCGGTCCTGATCGAAAACCTGCTGGCGGCGTAGCGCTCGCTTAGTAGTTGAGCCCGATGTTGAGCATGACCGTGCGGGGATTGCCCACCGGCAGCACATTGTTGTTGAGACCGCCGGCGTAGTACGCCTTGTCGAATACGTTCTTGACGTTGAGCGCGGCCTTCCAGTGCGATGCCGCGTAGCCCACGGCAAGGTCCGCCACCGCATAGCCGGGCACCGTGTAGTTGAAGCTGTAGCCGCGCTTGGCGCTCTCGGCGCGCATGCCGGCGCCGGCATACCAGCCCGCCAGCGCCCCGCGGAAATGCTTGGTGCCCCACAGGGAAACGCTATGCCGCGGCACATTGTTGAGCGGTTGGCCCACATTGGCCGCGACCGTGTCTTCCGTCACCTCGCTGGCGATATAGGCATAGGCGCCGGCCAGGCTCCAGCCGCCGCCGAGATCGGCGGTCAGCTCGGCCTCCAGCCCGCGCGTGCGCTGCTCGCCCGTGGCAATGCTGAAGCCGGTGTTGACCGGGTCGGAGCTCAGTACGTTGCGCCGTGTCAGGTCGAATGCCGCCAGCGTCAGCAGTCCGCTCTTGTTGGGCAGGTCGAACTTGATGCCAAGCTCGGCCTGCCGGCCGGTCTCGGGCTTGAAGGTGCCGCCGTTGACGTCGGTGCCGCTGTTCGGCAGGAAGGAGGTGGCGTAGCTGATATAGGGGCGCGCCCAGGTGGTCAGGTCGAACATCAGGCCAGCGTTGCCGGTGACAGCGCGCGCGGTGTCTTCCGTGCGTGCGCCGAGCAGGCGGTCGGTACTGCCGGTGCGGGCCGTGTCGTGGCGCAGGCCGGCCGTCAGCAGCCAGCGCCCGGCAAACCGCATCTGGTCGCGCACGTAGAATCCGAGCGCGCTGACGTTGTCTTCAGCGCTCAGGCTATAGGCGCTGGGGCAATTGACGGCCGCGCCATAGACCGGCCGGTAGACGTTCAGCGCCGCGACCTTGCAGGTGCGCTGCAGTCGGCTCTCGGTGCTGCGGTTGTAGTCCACGCCCAGCGTGATCTCGTGTTGCGTGCCGGTCAGGTCGAAGCGCCGCTGCAGGTTGGTATCCACGCCGATGGTGGTGCCGGAGAAGTCCTGCTGCGTGCCGCTGCGGTTCAGCAACTGGCTGTTGACAGCCATGGTCCCGGCCGAGACCAGCGTGCCGGTCAGCGACAGCGTCTGCCAGCGGAAATTCTGGTTCAGCGTCCAGCCGGAATCGAAGCGGTGGGTCAGCGCATAGCCCAGCCGGTTCTGTTCACCGTCGTACGGGGCCAGTCCGGGCTCGCCGATAAAGCGGCTGTTGGGCAGGGTGCCGTTGCGGTTGGCGGTCAGCGTGCCGTTCACGGGCAAGCCTTGCTGGCGCACGTATTGCCGCTCGTTATGGCTCGCCAGCAGGGTCAGGTCGGTGCGCGCGCCAAGGTCCAGCGACAGCGACGGCGCGATATAGCGGTTGCGGTAGTACACGTAGTCGGTCGGGTCGTCGCTGTTCATCGCCAGGGCGTTTACGCGCAGCGCGGCCTTGCCGTTTTCCGACAAGGGCGTGCCGACGTCCGCCGTGACCTGGCGCAGGCCGTAGTTGCCGACCGTGAGCCCCAGTTCGCCGAACAGTTCGGGCCTGGGGCGCTTGCTGACGATGTTGACCATGCCGCCCGGCTGCACCTTGCCGAACAGCACCGAGGCAGGGCCTTTCAGCACTTCCACGCGCTCGGCGCCAAACAGTTCCTGCGCCACGCGGTTGTTGCTCTCGACCAGCAGGCCATCGACGAACACGGATTCCGACGCGCGCTGGCCACGGATGATGAAGTCGTCCCAGCCGCGCCGGCCGTAGACGTTGGTGACCACGCCGGCGGAATTGCCCAGTGCGTCGCCCAGGGTTTGCGCCTGCTGGCTGTCCATCAGGTCGCGCGTGATGATGGTGATCGATTGCGCGCTGTCTGCCGCCGAGGTGCCGGACTTCGTCACGCTCGCCGCCCTGCGCGTGGCAAAACCGGTATCGGTGCGCGGATCTTCGGCGGCGCTGACGGTGACGGATGGCAAGGTGGGCACGGCGTCCGTGGCGGTCTGCGCCATGGCGGGGGAGAGCAGGCAACCCAGGGTAACGGGGGCAATCAGTTGGCGAGAGAGCATCGTACTGCGGGAGTGGCTAAAGCGGCGAATTGTAAATGATAATGATTATCGTTTGTAAGATTCTGCAACGTTTCCGGACAGGGTTGTCCAGTGGCGTCCGGCCCGCCTGCCAGGGGGTGGGCATCCCGAATGTGCAGGGCCGGGTTTCCAGGCGAAGGCCGGCGGTCTATGGTGACTAGGAGGCTGGAGAGGGCGCGCGGAGCCGGTGCCGGTCCGGCCAGGGCCTGCCCTTGGCATCTCGCTCTCTGTCTGTCTCTATCCGTTACCCGACGACACAGGAGAACACCATGGATTCGTCAGCATCCCCGCGCCGCATCGTGATCACGGGCGCAGCCGGTGCGCTAGGCCGGGCCGTCACCCAGGCGTTCGCGGACGAGGGGGCCCGGTTAGCCCTGATCGACCGGGGCGTGGACGCCCTGCGGGCACAACCACCGGTGCCCGAGGCCGCCGACTGGCATTTGCTGCTGGCGGCCGACGTGACCTCGCCGGACAGCATGGCGGTGGCGGCACGCACCATCCTCGATGCGTTTGGGGGTATCGACGTACTGGTGCACGTGGCTGGCGGCTTCGAGATGGGAGAGTCCGTCCATGCGCTCAGCCGGGAGTCCTGGATGCGGATGATGGATCTCAACGCCTGGTCGCTGGTTGCCGTCACGCAGCACCTGGTGCCCGCCATGCTTGCCCAGGGCGCAGGCAAGGTGGTGGCGGTCACGGCGCGCGGCGCGGCCAGCGGGGCCGCCGCGATGGGGGCCTATTGCGCGTCCAAGAGCGCGCTGCAGCGTCTGGTGGAAAGCCTGTCGCACGAGGTGCGCAGGGGCGGCGTCAACGTCAACAGCATCGCGCCGAGCATCCTCGACACCCATGCCAACCGCGCGGCCATGCCGGCCGCCGACCCGAGCGACTGGGTCTCGACCGCGGCGGCGGCGCGCGCCATTGCCTTCCTCGCCTCGGACGCCGCGCAGGCTATCCATGGACAGCACCTGGTGCTGGACGGGTTGAGTTGATCCGCGGCCGGCACGTGGGCCGGCGCGGTGCGAGGCTTGCCACAGGGGTTCCCTTGACCCGGCAGGCGCAAGGCCTGCCCGGGACATTGCGTCCATGTCGCGCAGGTAGTCGTTCTTCGCCGCGATTGGCGCTTGACGTGTACATGGCATGGGAAGTGGATCCGGGAGAACCCCGGTGAGGACGCAAGCGGAGAACCATTTCGATGCTAGGGTAAATCCTAGGCACGTTTTCCCAAGAGCTGGGAATCGCAGTTTTGATATTCGGGAAAACGCGCGCATGCTCTCGTCCCATGCAGATCGAAACCGACGCCCCCGAAACCAACTACCCCGCCGCTGGCGCGGATCGCGTGCTGTTCGTGCTCGCCGCCTTGGCCCAGCAGGGCAAGCCGATGACCGTGCGCGAACTGGGCGCTGCCACCGGCTTGCCCAAGAGCACGCTGTATCGCCAACTGGTGCTGCTCAAGAAATGGGGCTTCGTGCTGGAGTCGGACGGACGATATGCGCCCGGTCCGATCAGCCTGCAGCTGGCGCTTGGCTTTGACATGGCCTCGCACCTCGCGCGCGAAGCGCAGCCGGAAATGCAATGGCTGGCACAGCAATCCGGCGAGAGCGTAGGGCTGGTGGTGGCGGCCAAGGATCAGGCGGTTTGCCTGGAAATGATTGAGAGCCGGCAGTCGCTGCGTTGCTCATTTGAAAAGGGGCGCGGCGTGCCATTGCGAGCGGGGGCGTCGGCAAAGTCCCTGCTTGCGTTCATGCACGAGGACGCACGCCGGCGCATCGTGCTTGGCCTGCCCGATATGGACGCCATGCAGGCAGAGCAATTGCTGGACGAACTTGCTGGCATCGAGCGGGCCGGCTATGCAGTCAGCCAGGGCGAGGTGGATGCCGGCGTATGGGGCGTCAGCGTGCCGGTGTTCCGCCGGCGCGAGAAGACAGCGGCGGTCGGCTCCATCACGCTGATGGCGCCGGCCACCCGCACGCAGGGGCGCGAGCCGCTCCTGATCGAGATGACGAGGTCGGCCGCAGGAAGAGTCTCGGCCGGACTCCAGGCCTTCTAGTACCCGGCACCCTGGCGCCCGGTACCGAATACGCAATAACCAGTACCAAATCCAATACCTACGAGAGGAGCGACTGATGAATCTTCGACGCAAATGCCTGCTTATTGGCCTGATGGGCCTCAGCCTGGCCACCGGCCTGGCGCGAGCCCAGGACAATGCAGTCCTGCGGGTGGCCACTGATGCCACCTTCCCGCCAATGGAATTCGTCGAGAACGGCAAGCGCACGGGCTTCGATGTCGAGTTGGTCGAAGCGCTCGCCAAGACGATGGGCAAGCGCGTCGAATGGACCGACATCGATTTCAAGGGGCTGATCCCCGGCCTGATCTCGCGCCGCT
This sequence comes from Cupriavidus sp. 05L310, assembly GCF_056398185.1. Taxonomy (NCBI): domain Bacteria; kingdom Pseudomonadati; phylum Pseudomonadota; class Betaproteobacteria; order Burkholderiales; family Burkholderiaceae; genus Cupriavidus; species Cupriavidus sp. 05L310. The sequence continues at coordinate 20,986 of NZ_JBFTOX010000020.1, read as the reverse complement.
TCGATATGGCGGTGTCCGGCATCTACATTACCGAGGAACGCCGCAAGGTGGTGGATTTCACCGATCCCTACTACACCGGAGGCCTGGTCGCGCTGGTTAAAACTGGCAATACCGCCATCAATACCCCGGCGGATCTCAATGGCAAGAAGGTAAGCGTGCAGGTCGGTACCAAGTCAGTCAATTTCCTGCGCGAGAACTATCCGCAGGTCCAGCGCGTGGAAGTCGAAAAGAACCAGGAAATGTTCAACCTGGTCGAGATTGGCCGCGCGGATGCGGCAGTGACCGGCAAGCCCGCCGCAATGCAATATGTCAAGGCGCGCGGCGGTATGCGCGTGGTCGAGAAAGCCCTGACCACCGAGGAGTACGGCATGGCGGTGCGCAAGGATACGCCGGAGCTGACGCGCGCGGTGAATGCCGCCCTGGCCAAGCTCAAGGCCGATGGCACCTATGCGCAGTTGATCCAGAAATGGTTCGGCGCCGCGCATAAGTAAGGCGGGAAGACATCATGGAACTGGACTTCTCGCCGGTCTGGGCCGGCTGGCCCGACCTGGTGCGCGGCGCCGTGGTCACGGTCGAGGTGACAGCCTGCGCGCTGGTGCTCGGGTGCGTGATGGGCTTGCTGGTTGGCATCGGCCGGCTCGATCCGCGGCGCCGCGTCGTGTATGGCATCTGTACCGCCTACGTGACCGCGATTCGTGGCACGCCCTTGCTGGTGCAACTGTTCTTGCTGTTCTTCGGGCTGCCGCAATTTGACATCCTGCTACCGGCATTCGTTTGCGGCGTGATCGGCCTGGGCATCTATTCCGGCGCCTATGTCTCCGAGATTGTGCGGGGCGCGATCCAGTCTGTCGACAAGGGTCAGATGGAAGCCGCGCGTTCCATCGGCATGTCGTCAGGCCAGGCGATGCGCGCGGTGATCCTGCCGCAAGCGATCGTGCGCATGATTCCGCCGCTAGGCAATGAGTTCATCGCATTGATCAAGAACTCCGCACTGGTATCGCTGCTGACCATTCACGACGTGATGCACGAAGGGCAGAAGATCATCAGTGTGTCCTACCGCTCGCTGGAGGTGTACCTGGCGATCGCGTTGGTCTATCTGCTGCTGACTAGCGCCGCGGGATTGTTCCTGCGGCACATGGAGCGACGGCTGCGTATGGGAGGCATGGTGCAATGAGCGATTCCGCAATCATCCGGATCCGCAATCTGGGCAAATCCTTCGGCGACCATACGGTACTGAGGGGCATCGATTTCGATGTGGAGCCGTCGCAAGTGGTGGTTGTGATCGGGCCCAGCGGCTCGGGCAAAAGCACGTTCCTGCGCTGCTGCAACGGCCTGGAGCAGGCTGAGAGCGGCACCATCGAGATCTGTGGCACCAGGCTGCTCGATCAGGGGCAGCTGATCGCCGACCCTGAACTGAACCGCTTGCGCACGGAAGTCGGGATGGTGTTCCAGTCCTTCAATCTGTTTCCCCACCTGTCCGTGCTGCACAATGTCACGCTCGGTCCTCGCATGCTGCGCGGCGCCTCGCGCGACGACGCCGAGCGCGAGGCGATGGCGCTGCTGGAGAAAGTGGGCCTGGCACATAAAGCGCACGCCATGCCGGCCAGCCTCTCGGGCGGGCAGAAACAGCGCGTGGCCATTGCGCGCGCGCTCGCCATGGCGCCGCGTGTGATGCTGTTCGACGAGCCCACCTCCGCGCTCGATCCCGAACTGGTGGGCGAGGTCCTGCAAGTGATGAAGGTGTTGGCCGCCGAAGGCATGACGATGGTGGTGGTCACGCACGAGATGGGCTTTGCCCGCGAGGTCGCCGATGTCGTGGTGGTGATGGACGGCGGCGGCATCATCGAAGCCGGTCCGCCGTCCGTCATCTTCTCCGCGCCCACGCAGGAGCGCACGCGCGGTTTCCTGCAAGCCGTGCTGACGCGGCAATGAGCATGGCAATGACAGAGTCTCTTTGGCAGGGCCGTACCGACGCCGGCGAGCGTGGCGATACCAGGCGCTTGTTCCATGTTGTGCGCGCCGCGGGCGCGCCGCTGCCGGCCGGATCGCCGGTGCTGGTTGGGTTCGCCTGCGATGCCGGCGTGCTGCGCAACCAAGGCCGCGCCGGCGCGGCGCAGGGGCCGGATGCAATCCGCCGCGCCCTGGCCAATGTGCCGGCGCACGGACTGCCGGCCTTGTACGATGCCGGCAACGTGATCTGCGAAGACGATGCACTGGAAGCCGCCCAGGAACGCCTGGCGGGGGCGGTCCGTGCCGTGCTGGATGGCGGCGGCTTGCCGCTGGTGCTGGGCGGCGGCCACGAAGTCGCCTGGGGCAGCTGGCAGGGGTTGCGGGCGCATCTGGATGCCGCCGGCGACGACGGCCGCCTGCTGATCGTGAATATCGACGCACACTTCGACTTGCGTACCAGCCGGCCAGCAAGTTCCGGAACGCCGTTCGACCAGATCGCGTGCGAGAGTGCGCGCCGCGGGCAGCCGTTCGACTATGTCTGCCTGGGCGTGAGCCGTCTCGCCAATACCCCGGCCCTGTTTGCCCGGGCCGACGAACTGGGCGTGTCTTACGTCGAGGATGTCGACTTGCAGGAACGGCATCTCGATGCTCGCCTGGCCGCGTTGAGGGAGCGCATGGCCCTGGCCGGGCATGTCTATCTCACCATCGATCTGGATGCGCTGCCGGCCGCCGTCATGCCAGGCGTCTCGGCGCCTGCTGCCTTTGGCGTGCCGCTGGCGGTAGTCGAGGCGCTGGTGGGCGAGGTGCGGCGCAGCGGCAAGTTGCGCGTGGCCGACCTGGCCGAGTACAACCCCAACTACGACCGCGATCATCAGGGCGCGCGGGTGGCGGCACGGCTGGCGTACCGGCTGCTGGCCTGAGGCGGGGTCCGCTTTTCGAGTGCCGTCTATTTGCGCCGTGCCAGCGGTAGCGTCGCCAGCCGCTCCAGCACCACCGCGCGCATGCCCGCCGGAGCCGGTAGTTGTTCCAGCAAGGCGGGCCATCGCTCGTGGGCCATGGCCACCGCATCTTTGACGGCGGCGGTGGCGATGCGCCCGGCGATTTTCGCCTCGCGCGCGAACTCGCGGTAGGTTTGCAGGGTTTGCACGCGCTGCTGGCGGTCGATGGCGACGTTCTGGCCGAAGCCGGCAAAGCCCGGCAGGGCCGCCACGCTGACGATGTCGTAGGCAGGCGACAGCTCTGGCGCGATGCCGTTGCGGTACAGGAAGGAGAAGTTCTTCAGGTGGGCGTCGCTGTTGCCCAGCAGGGTGTTGACGGCCTGCCGGATAAAGAACTGCCGCACATCCTCGATCCCGCGCACGCTCAGCCGCTCCAGCAATTGCACCAGCACGGCGTAGGCGTCGCGGCCGGCGTACTTGCGATTGGGCATGCGGGTCAGCAACTGGCAACCGTCCTCGGCATGCACGCGTCCGCCCGGCTCGCGGTCGAAGCGGTCCACGGCGAGGAAGTGCAGATCCGCGCCAAGGGCTTCGGCCATGCCTTCCACCTCGATGGCGGCCAGCGGCGCGGGCCGGCACGGCGCGACCGCCACGCCGGCGGCCTGTGCCAGTTGCATCGACACGTATTCGTTGAAGACCTGGCTGTCGTCGTTGCGCGTGGGCAGCTTGGCGATCAGGTCCGACAGGTGCCCGTGGGTGGGCATGGTGTAGCGCTTGCCGGCATGCGCGGTGGATAGCGCAATCTTGTTCTGCACGCCCGAGACCGAGGCCGCGCCTTCGGTGGCGCCTTCGATGACGGCAATTTCCAGGTTGTCCGCGCCACCCGTCACGCCAACCGTGCGTACGTGCGCGGGCAGGGCGTCGATGGGCGCGGGGCGCACCACCACCGCGCCGGGCAGGTCCTCGCCGGCGGCGGCCAGGATGCCGAAATCGTCGCGGTCCTCGGGATGATGGCGTGTGGCTTCCAGCCGCTTGCGCAATTCGCTTTCGGGCAGCAGCCCGGCGAAATAGGGCGGCAGCGCGCCGTTGGTGTTGTAGAGCGCGGGGTGGAAGGGGTTGGCCAGTACCGCCGCGGTCAGCGTGTCATTGCCGGGAAAGGTCAGCGAGAGGCTGAGCGTGGGCCGCAACGGGTCGCCACGAAAGGCTTCCGCGGGTACAAAGCGGCAGGTGCGCTCGACTTCGCACAGGTAGCCGCACAGTACGCCGTGCAGGTGTACCTCCAGGTAGCGGGGGCGCAGTCCGGGGCTCACGGTTCCTGCTCCAGGAACATCTCGACCGATGTCCTGGCTTCGCGGTCCGGGCCGCTGTCCTTGCCTTCGATCAGGCGCCGCACGGCGAGCAGGTGCTCGCGGGGCACCAGCACCCATTCCGCATCAAGCGCCGCGCCCACGGCTTCGAGTGTGGAGGCGCGCACATCATGCCGGCCGCTCAGTGCCGTGGTGAGATTCGACGGCGCCATGCCAATCAGCCGCGCCACGTCCCCAAGCGAGGACTTCCGTGCGGCGCGGCGGGCCTGAAGCTGGTCGTAGAAGGATGGCATAGCATAGTTTCACATCAAAAAGATATGAAATATCATAGCACAAGCTGTCTACGTATTATGGTATTACATAATTTATTGGTAATTATTATTAAATAACAATCAACGGCAGGCGAATTGCCCGCGAGTCGATACCAACGCCCGAGCGCAACGCTTCCGGGGTGGCCAAAGCCAATGGCGAATGATTTCACGCGGTCTTGTGACGGGCCGACGCCAGCGCGGCGGGTGCCGGGATCCGGAAGCGGCCGATCTCGTCCGGCGCGCACTGGGCGATCAGTCCCGTTTCCCAGGCCAGGTAGGCGCGGGCGGCGTCCTTGTTGCCTTCGTGGCGGTCGTGCACGAAGAAAAGGTAGTCGATACGCGTCTCGGGGGGCAGCGGCGTGGGTTCGGTTGCTTCGGGCAGGCCCGCGGCTTGCCAGGTTTGGTAGCCCTCGGCCAGGCGATACACGTGCCGGTAGCCTTCGGCCAGCAGGTCCAGGCCGGCCAGGTTGGCAATATGCGGCTCGCTGGCGATCAGGATGACCGGATGGTCGTGCGTGGCGCCGAGGCGGTCGAGCGTGGCCGGCAGGCGCGGGCGGATCGACCAGGCTGCGCCTTTGGCATGGCCGCGTGCGTATTCGGCGCTGTCGCGCAGGTCGAAGCGCAGCGCATCGGGCGCTTCGGCATACAGAGCGCGCAGCAGGTTGGCGTCGAGCACCGGCAGGGCATGGGCGGGCAGGGTGCGCGGCGGCGCGGGTGCCTTGACGGCGGCATTGACGCCATGGGCCAGCACGGCGCTCTCGTAGCCGATCTGGTGCAGCCAGCTCGCCACCACGGGCGCCCGCACGCCGTCGTCGTCGAACACGATCACGCGGCCGCCGCGTACGCCGATGTACTGGTCGGTGGCCTGCACCAGCTGGCCACCGGGCGCATGCTGTGCGCCGTCGATCGATCCCTGGGCGAATTCCTCCGCGGTGCGGATGTCGAGCAGGTAGGTGGTGCGGCGGTCGTCGTCCAGCCACTGCTGCGCCTGCGTGGCCGACAGCGCGGGCAGCCCGTCGCGCTGCAGCAGCCGGGCCGAGCGCGCACGCGCCTCGGCCAGCTCGCCGGCTGCCGGGGCTGGCGGGTAGCGGCGCTGGCTGCCGTGTTCCAGCGCGTAGTCGGCCAGGTACCAGCCCTGCGTGCCGTTTTCCAGCGCCAGCACCGGATTGGGCAGGCCGAGGTTGCGCAGCGTCTGGGCCCCGATGATGCTGCGCGTGCGCCCGGCGCAGTGCACCACCACGGTGGTCCGTGCATCCGGCAGCAGGGCGGACAGGCGCAAGGCCAGCTCGCCGTTGGGCAGGCTGTGCGCGCCGGGGATGGTCATCTTCTGGTGTTCATCGAAGGTGCGGCCGTCCACCAGTACCAGGGGCTCGCCGGCGGCGCGGCGCGCTACCAGTTCCGCGGCGCTCAGGCGCGGCGTTTCCTGCAGGTGTTCCACCAGTTCGCCAAACGTCTTGGACGGCACGTTGACGCCTTTGAACAAAGTGAAGCCGGCCAGAGCCCAGGCCGGCGCGCCGCCGGCCAGCAGCGTGACGTCCCGGTAGCCCAGCGCCGCCAGCCGTTGCGCCGCGCGCCCGGCCACGCCGTCGCCGTCGTCGAGCAGCACGATGCGCTCGCCCAGGCGCGGCGCCAGGCGCGCCACGTCCAGTTCCAGCCGGCTGTAGGGCAGCGGCACGGCGAAGAAGGGATGGCCCTCGCCATGCTGCCCGTGCTCGCGCACGTCGAACAGCGCCAGCGGCTGGCCGTCGTTAAGCCAGCCGCGCAGGGCGGCGGCATCGATGGATCGGGTCATGGATTGCTCTGCGTGAAGAAGGGGGTTAGGGCGCTGTCCATTGCAGCCTCAGGCGGCGATCTTTTCGCTGCGGTTCAACTGGGTGGCGTTGTAGTTGACGATACGCCCGGTTTCCGGCTCGATACCGATGCGGCCCGTCAGGGTTTCGAGCGGACGGCCGTAGAGGTGGAAATGCAGTGTCGGCGCGTCGCCGACCACGTGAATGCTGTGGATGTCTTGCGGCAGGAAGCTGATCGGCGTGCCCGGGCGCACCACCAGTTCGCGCTCCAGTTCGATGCTGGCTCGCTCGGGGTTGCTGCCGTCGTCGGTGCGGCGGTAGACGCGGTTGAGTTCATCGCCCTGCACGGCCACGATCACGGCCCAGGTGTCGTGGTTGTGCGGGATGGTTTTCTTGCCCGGCACGATCGAGTTGAGGTAGAGCGCCGGCAACTGGCCTTCCTCGCTCAGGCGGTAGCGGGTGGAGGTGGTGGCGCCATCGCCGGGCGGCGGAAAGTCGGCAAAGCCGAACAGGTCCTTGCGGCTGGCCAGGTTCTGCAGGACCGCGGCGACCTGTGCCAGCGTGACGCGGTCGATGTCGCGCTGCGCGGTCAGTGCGCGGACCTCGGCAAGGGTGGTGGCAATGGCGGCAGTGCGCTGGTTCCGGGTCGTCATGGGGAATCCTTGGTCGGTGCGAAGCCGCGGCGGGTGGCGGCAGGCCTTTACTCTAAGGAATACGAGGCTGCGCAAGAACGAACAATATCGACGATGCATATGCGAAGCCGTGCCGGCGGGCGAAGCGCACCCATGCGCGGCGGCCACGGCATAACGATCTGCGATCTGATTCGTTAGCCGGCGGCGCAACTTCTCTTAGGCTCTAGTGTCCGGTGCGCGGGCAAGCCATTGGCCGCGCAAGCCGCGCACTGTCCCCGCACTCTCCCAGCATTCACGAGAATCCCTCGCCATGACCATTACCGACCTGACCCAGACCCTTGTCGATGACGCGGCCGCCGGCGACGTAAGCGATGCCCGCGCCGCCGCCGTCGCGGCCTTTATCGCCCGCGCCCGCAAGATCGCCGCCCGCCAGGCCGCCGACAGGGCGCCGCTGGCCGCGCTGGCCGACGAACTGGTGGCGCTGGCCGGCCAGGCGCACCTGTTCCCGCCCGAGCACTTCCCCGTGGACACGGCACGGCCCGCCGCGATCTACCGGCTGGCGGAAGATCCGGACGGCGGCTTCGCGCTGTTCGCTTCCGCCGGCCTGCCCGGCAAGGCGCAGCCGCCGCACGACCACACCACCTGGGCGGTGATCGCCGGGGTGCGCGGCGTCGAGCGCAATGTCATCTTCCACCGCAGCCAGGGCAGCAGGCCCGGCCAGGACACGCTGGAGCCGCTGCGCCAGCTCGACGTGCGCGCGGGCAATGCCATCACCTTGTCGCCAGCCGATGTGCATACCATCGAGCTGACCGGCGACACGCCCGGGCTGCACCTGCACTTCTACGGCCTCACGCTGACCCGCCTCGCCGCTCGCGTGAAGTTCGAGCCCGTGCCGGAGGACGGCACCCAGTACACCTGCCGCACCTTTGCCGCGCCGGCGCTGATCCGCCATCCGCTGGTGAGCCCGGCCGCGCTCAAGCGCGCCATTGCAGCGGGCGAGGAACTGGCCGTGCTGGACGCGCGCGAAGAAGGTGCTTTCTCGCGCGAGCACCTGCTGTTCGCGGTGCCCGCGCCGCTGGGCCGGCTCGAGACCACGATCGACCGCCTGGTGCCGCGCCGGACTACGCGCATCGTCGTGACGGACCTGGCGGAAGATATCGCCCACGCGGCCGCGGCCAAGCTGCTGCGTTTCGGCTATACGAACGTCTCCGTGCTGGAAGGCGGCACGCGCGCCTGGCAGGCGGCGGGCTATGAGGTATTCAGCGGCACCAACGTGCCAAGCAAGGCCTTCGGCGAGGTGATCGAGCATGAGCTGCGCACGCCGTGGATCACCGCCGAGACGCTCAGGCTCTACCAGGAGCGCGGCGACAACGTGGTGGTGGTGGACAGCCGCCCCTTCACGGAATTCCAGAATATGAGCATTCCCGGCGCGGTCGACTGCCCCGGCGCGGAACTGGTCTACCGCATCGGCGAGATCGCGCCCGATCCCGCCACGCTGGTGGTCGTCAATTGCGCCGGCCGCACGCGCAGCATCGTGGGCGCGCAGACGCTGATCAACGCGGGCATTCCCAATCGCGTGGTGTCGCTCAAGGACGGCACCATGGCCTGGCTGCTGGCGGGCTACAAGCTGGACCACGGCCAGACCCGCTTCGCGCCGCAGCCGGGCGATGCGGCCCAGGCGGCCGCGCGCGAGCGTGCGGCGCGGGTGGCCGAACGCGCCGGCGTGCGGCATATCGATGCGGCGCAGCTGGCCGCCTTCGAGCAGCAAGCCGGCGCACGCACGCTGTACCGCTTCGACGTGCGCTCGCCCGAGGAATACGCGGCAGGGCACCTGCCCGGCTGGCGCAGCGCGCCCGGCGGGCAACTGGTGCAGGCCACCGACGCCTACGCCGGCACCCGCCGCGCCCGCATCGTGCTGGCCGACTGGGATGGCGTGCGCGCGCAGATCACGGCCGCGTGGCTGGCGCAGTTCAGCGGGCATGAGGTCTACCTGTTCCGTCCCGCGCCGCTGGCGCCGCGCGAGTCCGGGCCGGAGCCCGTGCGCGTACTGCGTGCCTCCGAGGTGGAGGCGCCCTGGATCGAGGTGGCATCGCTCGCCGAGTTGCAAGCGCGGGGCGGGGTAAGCGTGGCCGACGTGGACAGCAGCCTTGCATTCCGCCGCGGCCATGTGCCTGGCGCCTGGTTTGCCACACCGGAGAAGGTGGCGCTGGTGCTGGAGCACGGGGAGGCCGAAGACATCATCGTCGTGACGTCATCGGACGGCGTGCTGGCGCAGGCGGTTGCGGCAGAGTTGCGCCGCACCAGCGGGCGCGACGTGCGGGCACTGCTCGGCGGCAATGCGCGCTGGCAGGCGTTGGGCCTGCCTGTTGAACCGGCGGGGGCGGGTAGCGCTGCCGCGGCGCGCGTGCTGACCGGTGACGAAGACGCGTGGTACAGCGCTTATGCCTATGAGGACGAGAACCGCCGCAAGGCGGAGATGCATGCCTACCTGAACTGGGAGATCGGCCTGGTCGATCAGCTGGAACGCGATGGCGATCTGCCGGTGCGGCTGGTGGACTATCGGCAGGGCTGAGCGCGGGGAGAGGGCGCGCGCGCCATATACCGCCATACCGATAGCGCTCACATCACGTGAGCGCTTTCCCTCCCGCCTCAACGCAACGAAATCCCCGAAGCCGCGATCACGGAAGCGTACTTCGGCAAATCGCGCGACAGCGTAGCGTCCAGCTCCTGCGCCGACGAACCCACCACCACATATCCCGCATCCTCCAACTGCCCACGCGTGGCCGGCACATTGAGCACCGCCGCCACATCGCGGCTGATGCGCTCCACCACCTGCGTCGGCGTGGCCGAGGGCGCGATCAGCCCCTGCCAGCTCTCCACCGCAAAGCCGGCGGCCCCGGCTTCCGCCATGGTCGGCACTTGCGGCAGTGCCTTCGAACGATAAGGCGTCGTGACCGCCAGCGCCGTCAGGCGCCCTGAGCGCACGTAGTCCGTGACCGCCGCCAGCGTGATCAGCGTGGCATCGATATGCCCGCCCAGCAAGTCCACCGTGGCGGGTGCGCCACCGGCATACGGAATGTAGTTGACCTTGATGCCGACCTGCCGCGACAGCATTTCGTGCGCGACGTGGGCTATGCCGCCGTTGCCCGGCAGGCCAAGCGTCAGTTCGCCGGGCTTCTTGCGCGCGAGCGCGATGTAATCCTGGAGACTGCGCACGCCCAGGTCCGGCCGCGCCACCAGGATCTGCGGATTGACCACCGCCTTGCTCACGCCGCGAAACGCATGGCCGGTGTCATAGGGCAGCGTCTTGAACAGCGAGGCATTCAGCGTCACGCCTTCCCCGCCCAGCAGCAGCGTATGGCCGTCAGGCCTGGCCCTTGCCACCTGTGCGGCGCCCAGGGTGCCGCTGGCGCCAACCACGTTTTCCACCACTACCGGCTGCCCCCATTTCTCGCTGAGCTTGAGGGCCAGCGTGCGCGCGAGCTTGTCGGCGCTGCCGCCGGGAGCCACCGGCACCACGATGCGCACGGGACGCGAGGGAAAGGTCTCCGCGGCTTGCGTGGCGTGGCTGTGGAACGGAACGCCTGCGATGGCTGCCACGCCGGCAGCGACAGGAAGGCAGGAGAGGGTGCGGAGCACAGTGCGGCGTTGCATGGGATGTGGCCGGAGGCGAATCGAGCGCAAAGCTTAGAAAGCGCGGCGGGCAAGGCCAACGAATCTTTCCGCGCATGGATATGCGGTGTGGCCCGGCCTGGCGGCACTGCGACCGGCAACGCGCAGCGCATAACGATGGGCTCAATGATTCGTTCCGTGTTCATCGGCGCATGGGTACAGTTTGCTGACCGCATGGCGCACCGGACGCTCCAGCCAGCCCCTCCGGCGGCATGCCATTCGCGCAAGACACGACTTCGCCTACAAGAACTCGAACACACCATGACCCGTATCTTTCCCCTGCGTTCCCCGCGTCCCATCGTCCTCGCCGCTGCCATGCTGGCAGGTACCTTCCTCGCCGGCGCCGCCCATGCCGACGCCACGCTCGACAAGATCCGCCAGCGCGGCAGGATCGTGGTCGGCGTCATGCTGTCCGGCAGCGCTTTCGGCTCGATCGATCCCGCCACGCAGAAACCCGTGGGCTTTAACGCGGAGCTTGCGCAGGATCTCGCCAGGCAACTCAACGTGGAGCTGGAAACGGTGCAGGTGCAGCCCTCCAACCGCGTGCAGTTCCTGCAGCAAGGCAAGGTCGATGTGCTGATCGCATCGATGGAATACAACGCCGATCGCGGCGAGCAGCTCGGCCACGTGCCCACGCCTTACTACCGCGTGGGCGGCGCCGTGATCGTGCCCAGGCAGAGCGATATCCGCCGCTGGGAAGACCTCAAGGGCAAGACGGTCTGCATCTCGCAAGGCAGCAGCTATACGCGGCCGGTACAGGTGGAATACGGCGCCATCCCGAAGGGCTTCAAGGGCTCGGCGGAATCGCTGCTGGCCCTGCGCGGCGACAACTGCGCCGGCGCCGTGCACGACAACACGCTGCTGCAACCGCTGGTGCGCGGCAATCCCGAGTGGCAGAACTACCGCATCGTGCTGCCGGAACTGAACCCCGCGCCCACCGTGATCTGGACCCGCAAGGGCGAGCAGGACACCATCCAGGCCGTCGACCGCATCGTGCAGAACTGGCATCGCAGCGGCTGGCTGGTGGCTACCGAGAAGAAGGCCGGCATCCAGCCGCCTTCGCCTGCGCTGACCGAACTGCACGACAAGTTCAAGGGCGGCCGTTCCTGATGGATGCAGCGATTGCCTGGGGGATCGAGGTGGCGCGCCGCTTCGGCCTGAACTATGCATTTCTTGCCGATGCCTATGACCGCGCTTCCTTCGTGCATGGCGCATGGGTCACCGTGCAACTGGTGGTCTGCGCGCTGGCCGGCAGCCTGGTGGCGGGGGTGGCCATGGCGGCGTTGCTGACTTCGCGCCGGCCATTGCTGGCCGGTGCCACGCGCGCCTTTGTGGAGGTCACGCGCAATACGCCCACGCTGGTGCAGCTCTATTGCGCCTTCCTCGTGCTCAATATGCTGATCACCCATGCCTTGCAGGATGCGCAGCGGAGCAATCCGCTCACCCCGTTCCTGTGGGTGGTGGTGGTGCTGTCGCTGCACAAGGGTGTGTTCCATGCCGAAGCCTTGCGCGCGGGCATCGAAGCGGTGCCCAGGGTCACGCTGGAGGCGGCGGCCTCGCTCGGCTTCGACCGCCGCACCTTGCTGTGGCGGGTGCAGTTGCCGCTGGCGGTGCGCTTCGCGCTGCCTGCCCTGGTCAACAACTCCGTGGATCTGGTCAAGGCCACGGCGGTGGCGTCGGCCATTGCCGTGGGCGATATCACCTATGCCTCCATCATGATCTGGACCCAGCGCGATAACGTGCTGGAACTGATGGTGCTGTTGCTGCTGTTTTTTGGCCTGCTGACCTGGGTGGTCAGCCAGGCCGGCAACTGGCTGGAACTTCGGCTGAGGATGCCCGGCTATGGCGACCGCTGATTCCATTTTCCGCGGCGCGCCGGCATGGCCGCGCGTGGGCCGCTTCGCCAGCCTGCTGTGGCTCCTGCCGCTCGTGGCGGTGGCGCTGGCCGCCACCCGCCATCCGGACCTGGCGCGGGCGCTGGCCAGCGCGTGGCAATGGTCGCCGGCGCTGGCGCGCGGCTTCCTGGTCAATATCGGCGTGAGCCTGCTGGCGATCGCGCTGGGCACCGCTGGCGGGCTGCTGGTCGGCGCGCTGCGGCTGTCGCCGCTGGCGCTGCTGTGGCGCCCGGCGCAGCTTTATGTGCAGGTGTTCCGCAATGCGCCGTGGCTGGTGCTGATCTACTTCTCCACCTATGTCTTTCCGTTCGAGCTGAACATCGGCAGCCATATCGTGCCGTTCCCGGACTGGCTCAAGGTGGTGGTGGGACTGGCGCTGCCGGCCAGCGCCAATGTGGCCGAGGTGCTGCGTGGCGCGGTGCAGTCGATCCCGCTCACGCAGTGGGAGGCGGCCAGCTCGATGGCGTTCTCGCGCTGGCAGATCCTGCGGCTGATCGTCGGGCCGCAGTGCGTGCGGCGCATGCTGCCGCCATGGATGAACCTGTACGCCACACTCACCATGAGCACCGCGCTGGCTTCGCTGGTGGGCGTGCACGATTTGCTCGATACCGCGCAGATCGCCAGCAATACCGTCAACCAGACCGCTTTTACCGTGCTGATCTACTTCATCGTGCTGGCGATGTTCTTTGCCTGGTGCTACCCGATCTCGCGCTTCACCCGTTTCCTGGAACAAAAACATGCTGTTGCCTGAACATAGCGGCGGACCCGTGTTGTCCGCGGTCCCCACGCCAGCGCCGCTGGTTGCGCTGCGCGACGTGCACCTCGCGTTCGGCGGCAACGCGGTGCTCAAGGGCATCGACCTGGAAGTGCGGCGCGGGCAGGCGGTGTCCATCATCGGCCCGTCGGGCTCGGGCAAGTCCACCATCCTGCGTTGCATGACGGGCCTGCTGGCCCCGCAGCAGGGCACGGTGACGGTGGGCGGCGTGGCGGTGCGCGAGCTGCGCAGCGAGGCCGAGCGCATCGCGCTGCGCAAGCGGGTGGGCTTTGTCTTCCAGCAGTACAACCTGTTTCCGCACCTGACCGTGTTGCAGAATCTCACCATCGCGCCACTGCGCGTGCTGGGGCGTGGCCGGGCCGAGGCCGAGGCTACCGCCATCGAGCTGCTGCGCAAGGTGCGCCTGGCCGACAAGGCGGGCGCCTATCCGGGCGAGCTTTCCGGTGGCCAGCAGCAGCGCGTGGCGATTGCCCGCGCGCTGGCGATGGAGCCCGAGCTGATCCTGTTCGATGAGGTGACTTCAGCGCTGGACCCGGAAACGGTGGGCGAGGTGCTGAACGTGATCAGCGACCTGGTGGCGGAGGGCCTGACCTGCCTGCTGGTCACGCATGAAATGCGCTTTGCCGAGGAGATCAGCGACGAAGTGTATTTCACCGAGAGCGGGCGGATCGTCGAGCATGGCCCGGCGCGCCGCATCTTCAGCGAACCGCGCAGCGAGCGCACGCGCGCCTTTCTCAACCGCGCGCTGGGCGCAGCGCCGCGCGTGGCGGCCGATCCCTTCGTCTTCTCTTTCGACAAGCTGCGCTTTGCCGTTTGAGCGCCGCCCGGTCCAATCCCCATCGAAGAACCATGAGCCATCATCGCGATACCCAACTGATCCACGCCGGCACGCCGCCCTTCAGCCAGGGCCACGGTCCGGTCAATGTGCCGGTGGTGCGGACCAGCACCGTGCGTTTCGAGAATACCGACGCCTACGACGATATCCGTGCCCGCCATGCGCGCGGCGAGCGCGTCAGTTCCTACGGCCGGCAGGGCATGGACACGCATCGCGCGCTGGAAGACGCAATTGCCGCGCTGGAAGGCGGCAACCGTACCTTCCTTGCGCCTTCCGGGCTGGCGGCGATCTCGCTGACGTTCCTGGCGCTGCTCTCGCCCGGCGATCATGCGCTGGTGGCGGACAGCGTCTACGCGCCGGTGCGCCGTCTGGAGCAGACGCTGCTGCGCCGCCTGGGCATCGAGGTCAGCTATTTCTCGCCCAGCCAGCACGATGTGGACGCGCTGATCCGTCCGAATACGCGCCTGCTTTACCTGGAGTCGCCCAGTTCGCTGTTGTACGAGGTGCTGGACCTGCCGCGCCTGTCGCAGATCGCGCACCGGCATGGGGTGGTGGTTGCCGCCGACAATACCTGGGCGTCCGGTCACGTGCTGCAGCCGCTGGCGCTGGGCGTGGATATATCGATCCTGGCCTCGACCAAATACATCAGCGGCCATTCCGACCTGATGCAGGGCGCGGTGGTGGTCAGGGATGAAGCGCTGGCGCACCGGATTGCCGATACCCACGATAGCTTCGGGCTGGCCATCGGCGCGGACGATGCCTACCTGGCGCTGCGCGGCATCCGCACGCTGGCGGTACGGCTGGCGCAGCATCATCGCAACGCGCTGGCGGTGGCGCGGTTCCTGGAAGCGCATGAGGCGGTGGGGCGGGTCTTCTACCCGGCCTTGCCCTCGGACCCCGGTCATGCGCTGTGGCGGCGGGATTTCTCGGGCGCCAACGGGCTGGTGTCGTTCGCGTTGCCCGGCGCCGATGCGGCGGCGGCGCGCAAGCTGGTGGATTCGCTGCGCTTGTTCGGGCTGGGGGCTTCCTGGGGCGGGTATGAAAGCCTGGTGCAGGTGGCCGCGCCGGAACGGCTGGCGACGCATTCGTACTGGCGAGGCACCGAGCCGGTGATCCGCCTGCATATCGGCCTGGAAGCGTCCGAGGATTTGATCGCTGACCTGGAGCAGGGGCTGGAATTGGCATTGCGGGCGGCATTGCCGCAACGGCGCGCGGCGGCCTGAGCCTGGCGGCCAGCGCCTTGCGCGCGGTCACGCGGTCATTCGGGGCGAGGCTGCGCAAAAAAAGAAGCGGGACGGGAATTTGCCCGCTTCGCAAAAAAGCCAGTGTCATCGTTGCGCTGGCTTTCAGTACCCACTGGCGTGGCGGCACCGCGCGGCCATCAGCCCGCGCGGTGCCGCCTGCATCAACGGCCGCGGCGCGCGCCGCGGCCGTCAAGCCTCAGATGGCCCATCCGCCGCCGTAGAACACGGCCAGTGCCAGCGCGATGCTGACGGTTCCCACATTGAGCTTGCGGAACTCGCCGGCCACGACGCGGCCGATCACCAGGGTGCAGAAGCCGAGCATGATGCCGGTGACGATATTGCAGGTCAGCACGATAAAGACCGCGCATACCAGCCCGGCCATGGCGTCGACCATGTCGTCCATATGCAGCTTGCTGACGCTGCTGAGCATCAGCAGTCCCACGTACATCAGCGCGGGAGCGGTGGCGTACGAAGGCACCAGTCCGGCCAGCGGCGAGAAGAAGATCACCGCCAGGAAGAGCAGGCCCACTACCACCGCGGCCAGGCCGGTCTTGGCGCCGGCGGCTACGCCTACGCTTGATTCGATGTAGGCCGCGGCGGGCGCGCCACCGAAAAAGGCCGAGAAGATCGAGCTCAGCGAATCCGTGGTCAGGGCACGGCCGCCGTTGGGGATCTGGCCTTTCGCATCGAGCTGGCCGGCCTGGCCGGCAACCGCGCGGATCGTGCCGGTGGCATCGAACACGGCGGTCATCACCAGTGCCAGCACGCTGGGCAGCACCGCCAGCGACAGCGCGCCCTTGATGTCCATGGAGCCGATCAGCGTGGCATGGCCCGGCGCGCTCAGCGCGGGCAGGGCGAACACGCCGGAGAACTTGACGGCAGGGTCGAAGGCCAGGCCCAGCGCGGAGATCGCGACGATCACCAGCAGGATGCCGCCGGGCACCTTGCGGCGTTCGAGTCCGAAGATCGCGGCCAGGCCAAGGATCGACATCACCACCGGGAACGCCGTGATCTTGCCCAGCGCAACGGGCAGGCCGGCGCCCGGATTCTTGATCACGAGCCCCACGTCGTTGGACGCGATCAGCAGCAGGAACAGACCGATGCCGATCCCCGTGCCGTGCGCCACGCCGGATGGCAGGTTGCGCAGGATCCAGGAGCGCACCCCGGTCACGGAAATGGCGGTGAACACCACGCCCATCAGGAAGATCGCACCCAGCGCGACGGCCGGGGAGAGACCCTGCCCGAGCACCAGCCCGAAGGCAGTGAACGCGGTCAGCGAGATGGCGCAGCCGATGGCGATCGGCAGCCTGGCCCACACACCCATCAGCAAGGAGCCGAAGGCCGCGGTCAGGCAGGTGGCGACGAATACGGCACTGGAGTCAAAGCCCGCCTTGCCGAGCATGCCCGGCACCACGAACACGGAATACACCATGGCCATGAACGTGGTGACGCCGGCAAGCGCCTCGCGCCGGCCAGTGCTGCCGCGCGCACTGATCTGGAAGTAGCGGTCAAGGAAGCCATTGACTTCGATGGCCTCGATGGTGTCGATGGCCTTGGCCTCGATCGCTTCGGTACCGGGGGCGGCGGCACGGCCGGGGAACGGCTGCTCAAGCATGGCGGAGTGTCTCCTTTGTGGTGCACTGGGGCGGCGGCTACGCCGCTCGTATTCCAGGCTGTCTCGCTTTTTCGTTGTCGTTACCGGGGCAGGTCTGCGGGCCGCCGCGCACTGGGTTGTGTCGCGTCCGGCACTGCATTTGCCGCGGTACGTCGCTGTCGGCCGGATCTTCGCCACTCCGTGCTGGTGGTGCCGGTCCGACATGGCGCAAGACTAAGGGAGGCGCAGGATTCGTTCATAACGGCGCAGACATGCCTGTTATTGGGATTTGGATATATGTGAGGTGTCCCGCGGATCCCCGGTGGTGGGGGCGCAAGTCCGTGAGTTGTGGCTGCTGGCGGGTGGGCGGGCGACGATGAATGCGGTGGGGGTGGGGATGTGGCTCGGTTAGTCAGGAGTGCACTTACGTGCGGTATCGGATCTGCTGGCTTTTGTTTGAGGGGGGCCGATTCTACCAGTGGATACTGAGGTGGGCGTTGGGGTGGAGTTGGCTTTTGTGCGCAAAAGCCATATGGTATTCCGCTGCGTGGGATATCGATCACTTCTTACATTGGCGCGTCGGCAAAAGAATGGCGAAAAGCAAGACGACCCTACCGGGGCACGGGCTCTACAGTTCGGCTTTCTCTGCCTCGGCGTCGGAAGTCGGCACCAGACCGGCATCCTGTCGCCAACGCCCACGGATGCGCCCGACGTGGCATTCGAACCATGACCGCGAATGCGGGCCTGTCGGCCGCCGCGCCGGAGAACCGGGGTCATCATCCGCCCGGAAATGCGCAGAAAAAGTTCCGCGCAGGCTCTCCGCCAGTGGAGAGCGCCGGGACCGGACAACTCGGCGGATGCGGACGTCGCTTCCCATATTGGCCGCCGGATCGTTCAGCGCGAATTATGGCGTCACGATATTGAAGTCAGGTCTGAACGTGTCGAGCATGCCTGCGAGTTCGTCGAATTTTTCGCCTGCGCCTTCAACCTTCGCCTTTCCCGCCTGCGACAGCTTGCTCAGTGTGGTCGCCCCGCCCAGCACGCCTGCCAGGCCGAGCTTGTTGGTCGTGATCGTGACATCCGCCTTGGGAAGCTGTTTCCCGAGCGTATAAATCAGGACCGAATTGCGCAGTTCGATCGCGTATTGCTCGTGGGTTTCAGGATTGAGCCAGTTGACATTGAGCGTCTTCCCGGCGGCCTTCCTCCCATTCAGGCGAATGCCGGCATAGTCCAGGATCATGTCGGCGGTCATCGCATTTACCGTATCGGCCGAGGCCACGCCGGAGCCCGGTAGCTTGACGGCGCCGTGCCGCAATTCCAGGGCGCCCATCAGGAATTCGTTACGCCACGTGGGACTCTCGGTCTGGTAGGCGAGTTGCTCCAGCGCGTCGGCCCCCAGCTCGCGCGCCTCCTTGTTATCCGGATCGGCAAAGACGACGTGGTTCATCACTTCCGCCACCCAGCGATAATCGCCTTCCTGGAACGATTGCCGGGCCTTCCCGATAGCGCTTTTCGCACCGCCCATGAACTCCACGTAACGCTTGGCGGCCTCGGTGGGCGGCAGCTTGTACAGGTTTGCGGGATTAGAGTCGTACCAGCCGAGGTAACGCTGGTAGACCGCCTTGGCATTGTGATTGACTGTGCCATAGTAGTCCCGGTTGTACCATTGCTTGCCAATGCTGTCGGGGAGCTTCAGCATTTCCGCGATTTCTACCGACGTGTAGCCCTGGTTGGCAAGATGCAGCGTCTGGTCGTGAAGGTACTTGAACATGTCACGCTGGTTCTCCAGGAACGGAACGATGGCATCGCCCCAGGTCGGCCAATGGTGTTGGGCGATCACGGCCCTGGCGCGCACGCCATAGCGATTGATCGCTTCGTTGACGGTCTTCCACCATTCCCTGGCATCGCGCACCTGAGCGCCACGCAGCGTATAGAGGTTGTGGAGGGTGTGCGTGGCATCTTCGGCCATGTTGAGCATCTGGAACTGCGGGAACCAGATCAGCATTTCCGCAGGCGCTTCGGTATTGGGCGCCATCTGGAATTCCATCTGCACGCCGTCAATCGTGCGTGTCTCGCCAGTCTTTCTTACCGAATCGGTGGGGGCGATCAAGGTGACCTCGCCAAGCGAGGTGCTCTTGCCGAGCCCGCCATCGACCTGGCCTTGCGCGCCGCGCGGCAGTAGCGATCCATACATATACGTGGCCCGGCGGCTCATGGCGGTACCGGCATAGATGTTTTCGCTGACCGCTTCTTCCAGGAAGCCCTCGGGCGCCAGTATCTTTACCTTGCCAGCCTTTACATCCGCCTCGTTCACGACGCCTTTGACGCCGCCATAGTGATCCACGTGGCTGTGGGTGTAGATCACCGCCACGACCGGCTTGCGCGGCCGGTGTTGGTAATACAAGTCAAGCGCGGCTTTCGCGGTTTCCTTGCTGATCAGCGGATCGATCAGGATAAGTCCGGTGTCACCTTCGATAATCGTCATGTTGGACAGGTCGAAGCCGCGTACCTGATAGACGCGGTCGACAACGGCGAACAGCCCGTTGAACATATTGAGCTGAGCCATGCGGTACAGACTGGGGTTGATGGTGTCGGGCGCCCCCTCGGCCTTGAGAAAATCGTATGCCGGCAAGTTCCAGGCGGCGTGCTTGCCATTCTCTGCCCGAATGACCAGGTTGGGTGTGGTGCCGATGAAACCGCGCTGCGCCGATTCGAAGTCGGTCCGGTCGTTAAACGGAAGTTCCTTGAGAATGGCGGCATTGGCTTGGCGGGTCCGGTCCGTGGCGGGTTTGCCAGGCGCCGGGGCGGATTGCGCAAAAAGGAGTGCGGGGGTGCTCGCAAGGGCAAGCGCCATTGCCAGAAGGCGTCGCCGGGAACCTGGTTTTCTCTTCATGTTTATAGTTCTTTGTCGTTATCGGTATTCACGGAAAGGGTGTCGGCCCACTACCAGGCGTGGTTGTAGTTGATGGAAAACACTTTCACATCCGCAGCGCCTGCAGGCGTGCTGACGGTCTTGAGGTAGGACATCGAGACGGCATCCGTGGGGGTGAAATTGAAGCTTCCGCTGACACCAAGCTTCAGTGTGTCCTGTGCGTTGTGTTGCTTGACGCCGTTGATCCTGGTCTGCCCACCGTTGCTATAGACCATGTCCACCGCCGCCCACAGCGCGCGGTTGAAGCTGTAGCTGTAGTGCGCCTCCAGCGTCCCCAACGGTTCTTGCTGAAGCTTTCCGTGGCCATCCGGCTTGTAGTATTCACTGTTCTCCGTGTAAAGCGAAACATTGCCATTGACGGACAGCATCGAGTTGCCAAAGGGATAGTTGAATGCAAGCTGTGGCTTGACTACCCAACGATTTCCACCGAAGTTGACCGGCTTGTTCCGGTCATACTGCCCGACGGGCACGGTGAGGAAGACTGCCGCGGTAAGAAGCGTCTGTGGTGTGGCCTTGGCAAATGCCTCGCGCGTCATTGCCGGCGCGCCAAACAGGTTGGCTGCCAGCACAACGGTCAGGTCTCCCACGCCGTTCTTGCTGAACTCGCGCGAAGCCAGCGGAGCAATGGAACTATCGATGGTGGCTGTCGCCCAGCTGTAGGGCAGCAGGAACTGGATGCCGCCGGTCTTGCCTGCAACCGGAAAGGAATACGCATAGCGGACCAACGCCATGTTCATGGTGGTGTCAACACCTTGCACTGGAAGGGTCGTGTCGAGCTGCGTGTTGGACTGAACATGGTTGTAGTAGAGATAGACCAGATTCGTGTCGATCGGGAGATTGATCCAGTCCCGGGCACCATCGGCGGCCGCAATGCCAGGCAGCAGGAAAAATAACAACGCGGCGGCCGAAGGCTTCAATCGCACGGCATCGAGATGGCATTGCCATGCAGGCCTGTGTAAAGTCATGTGGTTATACACAATTGTCCCCATCATCGACGGCTCGTAAGCCTCGCAGTGTCTTCGCCGCGACATGAACTTCTTTCAGCCCCAGCCAAATCGTCTTCACGCCAGGCTCGCCATCACTCTTGCGGCCGAGGAATCCGCCAAGGCGT
>NZ_JBFTOX010000019.1:0-127692 GCF_056398185.1 Cupriavidus sp. 05L310 | reverse complement strand
GGCTCCGTCCCGTCTCCGGGATCGATCAGGAACGTCGCGTCCTTGCCGAGATAGTCGGCCCGCTCAAGCGGCAAGGGGTGCGTCAGCTGGATGGTGACGGTATAGGGCTCGCCCATGCGCTCCACCGCTTCGAATGACACCACCGACAGTTCGGCGGCGCTGGCCGTGCCGGGCACCTCGAGGAAGTAAGCCTGGCGCCCGGTCAATCCCTTGAACGGCGCACTGCCGTATGTCCTCCGTTGTTCATCCGGGTCCGTCATGGTTTCCGCTCCGTTGTCGGCGTGATCGATGCTGACGCAGGACTTTAAACGTCTTTTTATATGCCATAAATACCTTATATGCCGTTTTTGAAATTTAACATTTATTTAACATAAATTCGTACTGGTCCTATATCCATCGAATGGGTATCCATGCTACTAATTGCGCCGGATTACCTTACTGATCGTTATCGAAAGAATTAGAAAACGTTTAAATCAGAGATAAGAAAGGAACAAACGATGGCTGAGAGTTTCCAGAACGAAGTGCCCAAGGCACGGGTCAATATCAAGCTCGACCTGCATACGGGGGGCGCGCAGAAGAAGGTTGAACTGCCGCTCAAGCTGCTGGTGATGGGCGACTACAGCAACGGTCAGGACACGCGGGCGCTTGCCGAGCGTGAGAAGGTGTCCATCAACAAGAACAACTTCAATTCGGTCCTCGCCGATTTCAACCCGAAGGCACGGATCGCCGTCGAGAACACGCTGGTCGGCGACGGCACGGAACTGCCGGTTGATCTGGACTTCCGCGCGATGGACGACTTCAAGCCGGAAGTCGTCGCCGGGAAGGTGCCCGAGTTGCGCGCGCTGATGGCCGCCCGCAATCTGCTGCGCGACCTGAAGTCGAACCTGCTCGACAACGCGATGTTCCGCCGCGAACTGGAAAAGATCCTCAAGGACCCGGCCTTGTCCGAGCGCCTGCGCGCCGATCTGCAGAAGATCGGCGAGGCCGCGCCGGCTTCCCCGTCCGTCCAATAAGCGCCGTTCCCTGAGGAGTGAACCCCATGACCAAGCATGAGATCGCCGCACGCGGCAATAGCGAAGCAGATACCGTTGTCCTGGACTCGCCGGGCAAGAGCGTCTACGAATCCCTGTGCGAGAAGATCAACCTGACGCCGGTCAAGTCCACGCGTCCGGTGGAGTCCTTCCAGAGCGCCGATGCGCTCTCCGAATCGTCGCTGGATGAACGCGTCGCCCAGGCGATAAGCGTGTTCCTGAAGATGATCCAGGACTCGTCGCAGCAGGTGGACCGTCTTGACAAGAGCTTGCTCGATTTCCATATCGAGCACCTCGACCAGCAGATCAGCCGCCAGCTGGACGCGATCATGCACAACGAGACGTTCCAGCAGATCGAATCGGCCTGGCGCGGCCTCAAGTTCCTCGTTGATCGCACCGACTTCCGCAAGAATGTCAAGATCGAAGTGCTGGATGTCTCGAAAGACGCGTTGCGACAGGATTTCGAGGACACGCCCGAGGTCATCCAGAGCGGCCTGTACCTGCACACCTACATCCAGGAGTACGACACGCCGGGTGGCGAGCCGATTGGCTCGATCATCTCGAACTACGCGTTCGACCGCGGCCCGCAGGATATCGCGCTGCTGCGCAACATCTCCAAGGTCTCCGCAGCGGCGCATATGCCGTTCATCGGCTCGGTCTCGCCGGCCTTCTTCGGCAAGGAATCGATGGAAGAGGTGGCCAGCATCCGCGACATCGGCAACTACTTCGATCGCGCCGAGTACTTGAAGTGGAAGAGCTTCCGCGAGTCGGACGATGCCCGCTATATCGGCCTGACGCTGCCGAATTTCCTGGCGCGGCTGCCCTATGGCCCGGAAACCGTGCCGGTACGCGCCTTCAACTACACCGAGGCGGTCAAGGGCCCGGATCACACCCGCTACCTGTGGGCCAACGCCTCGTTCGCGTTCGCCGCGAACATGGTGCAGAGCTTCATCAAGAACGGCTGGTGCGTACAGATTCGTGGTCCGCAGGCCGGCGGCCTGGTCGAGGACCTGCCGATCCACCTGTATGACCTGGGCACAGGCAACCAGGCCAAGATCCCGACCGAGGTGCTGATCCCGGAAACGCGCGAGTTCGAGTTCGCCAATCTGGGTTTCATCCCGCTGTCCTATTACAAGAATCATGACTTCGCGTGCTTTTTCTCCGCCCACTCTGCCCAGAAGCCGACGCTCTACGACACCAAGGAAGCCACCGCCAACAGCCGCATCAATGCGCGCCTGCCGTATATCTTCCTGCTCTCGCGTATTGCCCACTACCTGAAGCTGATTCAGCGCGAGAACATCGGTACCACC
Source organism: Cupriavidus sp. 05L310 (assembly GCF_056398185.1). Taxonomy (NCBI): domain Bacteria; kingdom Pseudomonadati; phylum Pseudomonadota; class Betaproteobacteria; order Burkholderiales; family Burkholderiaceae; genus Cupriavidus; species Cupriavidus sp. 05L310. The sequence goes on along the minus strand of NZ_JBFTOX010000019.1, from coordinate 125,351 downwards.
AAGGACCGCCGCCTGCTGGAGCTGGAGCTGAACACCTGGGTCAAGACGCTCGTGACCGAGATGACCGATCCGGGCGATGAACTGCAGGCTTCCCATCCGCTGCGGGAGGCCAAGGTGGTCGTCGAGGATATCGAGGACAACCCGGGTTTCTTCCGCATCAAGCTTTTCATCGTGCCGCACTTCCAGATTGAAGGCATGGACATCAATTTGTCGCTCGTTTCGCAGATGCCGAAAGCGAAGAACTGACCGGCAACTGTGAGTGTCGACGTAGCGCTGACATGACGTAGCGCCGCCGCACGCTGGCTCGACAGCCAGCGTGCGGCGCTCCCATGCGGAAAGGGCCTTTCCACGTACCAGCCGATCACGATGAAGATAACAAGACCGCTGTGGGCACAGGGAATTTTCATGACCCCGCAGCATTTCCAGCAACAGGCGCAATGGGACCGGTATGCCGACGAGCACGTCGCGCGCCTTGCCAGCCCCGATCCGTGGGGCACTGTGCGCGTTGCCCTTGACCAGCAGGCCCTGTCCGTTCACCGTCTGGTGGTCAGTTCGCTGGCCCTCCGGCTGCCGGACGGAACGGTGATCGATACCGAGACGGCAGACCGCACGCCCGCGGCACGGGATCTGGCCGACGTGCCGGCGCACATCGACGCGGTGGTCGTGGGGATCGGCCTGCCGCTGATCGATGCGCAAGGCGGCAACTGCATTGAAGCCGGGGAACGGCCCGCCCGGCCGCGCCGCTTCGTGCGCGAATATCTGGAAGTCGCCGACCTGCATGGGGAAGGCAAGGAGGAGATCAGCGTTGAGCGGCATGCGCTGGCGCTGATGTTCGATTTCGAATCGCACGATGACTATGTGACCTGCCCGGTCGCTCGGCTGGTGCGGACGTCCCAGGGGCGCTTCGAGGCCGATCCGGCCTTTGTGCCGCCCTGCCTTTTCCTGTCGGCAAGCGAGCGGCTCACCGGCCGCATGAAGCGGCTCTCCGAAATACTCAGCGCCAAGAGCGCGAGCCTGTCGGTGCGCCGCCGCGAACGATCCGACCAGATCGCCGATTACGCCGTTGCCGATGTGGCGTTGTTCTGGCTGCTGCACAGCGTCAACAGTACGTGGCCGGAACTGGCTCGCCTGTGCGCCGTGCCGCAGCAGCATCCCGAGCGGCTCTACGGCATCCTTGCCCGTCTGGCCGGATCGCTGCTGACGTTTTCCACCACGGAGACCCTGCAGGCCATCCCGCCTTACGACCACCTCGCGCCGGAGCCCGTGTTCGAGGAACTGGAGTCGCTGATTCGTACCCTGCTCGACACGGTGATCCCGTCACGGGTGGTACCCGTTGCGCTGGAACGCCTGCGGCCCACCGTCTGGGTCGGCAAGATCCTCGACGAGCGCCTGGTCGAAGGCGCCGAATACTACCTGTCCGTCCAGGCGGGACTTCCCGCTCACGCGCTGCTCGAACAGTTGCCGCGCCTGTGCAAGGCGGGCGCGCCTGACGAGGTGGAGCAGATCGTCAACTCCGCGCTGCCCGGCATCCCGCTGCGCGCGATGTCGCGCGTGCCTGCAGCCATCCCCGTGCGCATCGAGAACCAGTATTTTGCGCTTGATAGCGCGCACCCGGCGTTCAGGCGCATGCTGGCCGCGCGCGCCTGTCAGTTCTACGTTCCTGCGTCGCTGCCGGACGTATCACTTGAACTCTACGCGGTTTTGCCTGCATGACGAACTCCATCTCGATTTTGCCGCTCGCCTTGCGCGACACGGCCCTGACCGTCACCGCGCTCGCTGATGACGATCAGCCTACTGGCTTCGAAGCATTCCGCGCGAAATGCGACGAACAGGTTTCCCGTCTGCGCGAAGAATTCCTGGCGGCCGGCCAGCCCGCCGATGTCGTCGAGGATGCCATCTATGCGCAATGTGCTTTGCTTGACGAAGTCGCGCTGGGCAGGCTGCCCGAAAAAGATCGCGACGCGTGGGAACGCGAGCCCCTGCAGGTGCAGGAGTTCCAGAGTCACGATGCCGGGGAAGCGCTCATCGCTCGCATCGAGCGGCGCCTGGGTGAGGCGCGGCCAGTGCTGCCGCTGCTCGCCGTTTTCCACGCGGTATTGGGGCTGGGTTTCCAGGGCAGGTTCGCGCTGGAGGGCGCCGGCGCACGTGTCGCGCTGATGCACGCTATCGATGAACGCCTGGATCGTGCCGGATGGCTTAAGTCGGATGGCCCGGTGCTGGTGACAGACGGCAACGCGCGCCGATGGCGGGGTCATCTGACGCCGCTCGCCTGGGTGGTGAGCGCCTGCGCCGGCACCGGCCTCGTCTACCTTGCGCTGGACCGGTGGCTGGCCACCGCGATCGCCCGGCTCGTCGGCTGAAAGGGTATTCGTGACCGGCTACCCCTACCGCACGCTCTTCGGCTGGATCGCAGTGCTCGCGCTGGCCTGGCTGGCGTTCAGCTCGCCATGGCCGGCGACATGGAACCTCCTGTTCGCTGCCTTCACGATCGGGCTGGCGCTTCTGGCGATCATTGTTGCCACGCGCCGGGTGCGCGCACGGCAGCGCGCCGCGCAGCCGGTGCTGCAAGCCATCGATGCGTCGCTGGATGGGCTGCCCCATGGCATCCGGCGCAATACACCGCTGGTATTGGCGATTGGGGACGCATCGGGCGCTCCGCCGCTGGCATTCGGCGAGGATCTGGTCCGAATCACGGACGCGGCGATCTGGGTGCGCGTCGATGACCCGACCCGGCTTGCACATGTGGCTGACGCCCTCAAGCGCTGGCGCGAAGGGCAGGGTCCGGATGCCATCGCCTACCTGATCGGCGCCGACCAGGCCCGCGACGCGGCCGTGCTGAACGCCGGGCTTCGGCGTTGGCGCTCGGCCATCGGCGAGGCCAGCGGTGGGGTTGGCTACGACCTGCCGGTCTGCGTTGCCGTGTACGCGGAAGAAGTCACCCGAAGCAACGGTGCCCCGGACGATTGCCCCTGGTTCGGCATCTCCGGCGCCGAAGTGATGCAAGGCGATACGCTGCCCGCCCAGATTGCCGCACGCGTCCTGCTTCACGCGCGGGCCGCGCTGCCGGCGGATCGCGAGGCCCGCATGCACCGCGCCGCACGGCTCGATGCCCTGGCGCGCTGGGCGTGTGGCGCCTTGCTCCCTGCGCTGCTCGATAGCCAGCGCGGCAGCCATCGGGTGCACGTTGCAGCGTTCGGCGTGACCGCCACCGAGGGCAGCCCTGCCGCGGATTCGTTGTATGCCCGCTTCATCGAGCAAGCGACCGCGCTTGCCCGCATCGCCAGGGATGGCCGCCGTGCACGCTACCCGCTGCCGGAACCCCTGATCCGGGGAATCGCCCGGCAGCCCGTGCGTCGGGCGCTACCGAGCGCCATTGCCCACGCCTTTGCCTGGCTCGCGCTGGCCTTCTGCGCGGCCGCCGCGGCCTCCGCCTGGCAGAACCGTGCCCTGGTGGCGCGCGTCGTGGGCGATATGGCGCGCTATCGCGCCATCGGACCGGAGCATGACGCCGCCCGGGTCGATGCACTGCAGGCCATCAAGCGCGATCGCGACGAACTCGATCAATACGAACGCGTTGGCATACCGCCGCGCCTTGGCCTGGGCTTCTATCGTGGCGCCGGGCTGCTGGCGCCGCTCAATGCCCTGATCGCCGCGTATCGACCGCCGGCACCGCCGCCATCGACCATCGAACTGGACAGCCTGTCGCTCTTCAGGAGCGGCAGCGCGGCTCTCAACCCCGGCTCGAATCGCGTGCTGATCGGCGCGCTGGAGATGATCAAGGCTCACCCGGACAAGCGCGTGCTGGTGGCCGGGCACACCGATACCGTAGGCAATCCTGGCAGCAACCTCAAGCTCTCCGAGGCCCGTGCGGCGTCAGTGCGCGACTGGCTGGCCGACGCGGCCGGCTTGCCGCCGACCCAGTTCGCGATTCAAGGCTATGGCGATACCCGTCCCAAAGCCGCCAACGACACCGAAGCGGGGCGTGCCGCCAACCGACGTGTCGAGATCACGCTCATCCCTGATTGCCGCGACGGCGATCGTGCCAATCGGGCAACTTTGGGCCATCCGGCCTGTTCATTCCAGTAGAAGGAGAAAGAAGAAATGGCAATTCCCGCATACATGTGGATCAAGGACGATGGCGGCGCCGATATCAGAGGCTCGGTCACGGTCAATAGCCGCGAGGGCAGCGTCGAGGTGGTCGCCTTCGATCACGCCGTCAGTATTCCCACGGATTCCAACACCGGCAAGCTGACTGGCACGCGCGTGCACAAGCCGGTCGTCTTTACCAAGGAAACCGATGCCTCGACGCCGTATCTGTACAAGGCGGTCACCAGCGGCCAGACCCTGAAGTCGGTCGAGATCAAGTGGTACAAGATCGATGACGCCGGCAAGGAAAAAGAGTACTTCAACACCAAGCTCGAAAACGTGAAGGTGGTCGGCGTCACGCCGAAGATGCTGGATATCAAGAATCCGGCCTTTGAGAAGCACAACCACCTCGAAGACATCGAGCTGCGTTACGAAAAAATCACCTGGTCGTACAAGGACGGCAACATCATCCACGCCGACAGCTGGAACGAGCGCTCCTAATACGCGCCTGGCCGGCGTCCACCGCCGGCCTGCCATCTCGCGCGGACCCGGTGCAGGGGGCCGCGCACTTCCTTCTTCACCCCGCGTCCCGCTTCTTTTCCATGACCACCCGCGACCTCTCCCCGTTTCTGCGTCGTCTCAACGACCATTGCGCCCGTGCCCTGACCGACGCCGCCCGCCTGTGCGAAACACGCGCCCACCGGGACATCGAGGTCGAACACTGGCTGATCAAGCTGCTGGAGTTGGGCGACGGCGATCTGCTGGCGATCTTGCGGCGCTATGAACTCGATGTGGACGGCATCTGGAACGGGCTGCTCGCCGCCATCGACCGGCTGCCGCATGACCTGCGCGGCAAGCCTGGCCTGTCACAACGCCTCGGCCAGTGGCTGGAGGCCGCATGGATGCGCGCATCGCTCGAAGCCCCGGCGCCCGGAGAGTCCACGTCGATCCGCTCCGCGCACCTGCTGGCCGCGCTGGCCGAAACGCCACACCTGCTGCGGGCGCCCGGCGCCTGGGCGCTGTTGAGCGTATCCGCCATCCAGATCGAGCGGCTGATGCATGAACTCGACAACATCTCGACCGAGGCAGCCGCTCCCGACGCTGGCGAGCCGGCCAGACCGGCTCCCGGCCCGCTGTCGCCGGCGCCGGTCACTCCCACCCCGACCAGGCCGATGCCCGGTCAGGCCGATACATCGGCGCTGGCCCGCTTCACGACCGACATCACCCGGAAGGCCCGGGACGGCAAGATCGATCCGGTATTTGGCCGCGACGTCGAGATTCGCCAGATGGTCGACATCCTGGCGCGGCGCCGCAAGAACAACCCGATCCTGGTTGGCGAACCTGGTGTGGGCAAGACTGCGCTGGTCGAAGGCCTTGCGCTCAAAATCGCGGAAGGGGATGTCCCGGCTGTCATACAGAACGTCAGCGTGCTGACGCTGGACCTGGGCCTTCTGCAGGCCGGGGCCGGCGTCAAGGGGGAGTTCGAGCAACGCCTCAAGAACGTGATCGAGGCCGTGCAGCAATCGCCGACACCCGTGCTGCTATTCATCGACGAAGCCCACACGCTGATCGGTGCGGGCAACACCGCAGGCGGTGCCGATGCCGCCAACCTGCTAAAGCCCGCCCTGGCGCGCGGCGAGCTGCGCACGATCGCGGCGACGACGTGGTCCGAATACAAGCAGTACTTCGAGCGCGACGCCGCGCTGGAGCGGCGCTTCCAGATGGTCAAGGTCGATGAGCCCGACGACGACGGCGCTTGCCTGATGCTGCGCGGCCTGAAGGAACGGTATGCGCAGCACCATGGCGTGCACATCACCGATGCCGCCATCGGCGCCGCCGTGCGGCTGTCGCGCCGCTATCTGACCGGACGCCAACTGCCGGACAAGGCCGTCGATCTGCTCGATACCGCCGCCGCCCGCGTGCGCATGAGCCTGGAGGCCACACCGGTGGCCATCTCCTCCCGCGAGGCGGAACGCGCGGCGCTGGAGGTCGAGCGGACTGCCTTGCTGCAGGACCAAGGGGCCATCGGCGCGGATGTCGGCAAACGACTGGCGGCCATCGATGCCCGGCTCGCTGCGCTCGCCATTGAGCTCGAACAGTTTGAGCGCGCCTTTGCCGAACAGAAGGGGGCCGCCGAGACACTGATCGAATTGCGTGCGCAATGGCAAACCACTGCCGACGAGTCTGCACGGCGGGATCTGACGCCATCGATCCAGGCTGCCTACGAGATGCTGACCAAGCACGGTCAGGCCGCGCTGATCCATGCGGAAGTGGACGAGACCGCCATTGCACAGGTGATTGCCGATTGGACAGGGGTTCCCGTCGACAGCCTGCTGTCCAGCGAGCTGGCCACTTTGCTGGCGCTGGAAAGGCGCTTGGGGCACATCGTGGTTGGCCAGGATGAGGCGCTAGCCGCCCTCAGCAAGAGCTTGCGGGCCGCCAAGGCGGGACTCAAATCCGAGGAGGCGCCGCTGGGCGTGTTCCTGCTGGCGGGGCCTTCGGGGGTGGGCAAGACCGAAACGGCGCGCGCGTTGGCCGACCTGATGTTCGGTGGCGAGCGTTCGCTTGTCACCATCAACCTGTCCGAATACCAGGAAGCCCACACCGTCTCGCAGCTGAAGGGTTCGCCGCCGGGCTATGTCGGCTACGGGGAAGGCGGTGTCCTGACCGAGGCGGTCCGCCAGCGGCCCTACAGCGTCATCCTGCTCGACGAGGTCGAGAAAGCGCACCGTGACGTACTGAATTTGTTCTACCAGGTATTCGATCGCGGCTTCATGCGCGACGGCGAAGGCCGGGTGATCGACTTCCGCAATACCGTCATCCTGATGACCTCGAATCTCGGCAGCGAGCAGATTCTGGCGGCAGCCGACGCCGCCGCCGCGGCCGGCGTCGAGCTCGCCACCGGGACGCTGATGGAGGCGATTCGCCCGATGCTGATCGACCACTTCCAGCCGGCACTGCTGGCACGCTTCCAGACCATTGCCTACCGCCCGCTGTCGGCCGACGCCATGGCATTGATCGTGCGGATGAAGCTCGGCAAGGTGGCTGACCGCATCGCGCGCCGCTTTGGCGTGCCACTGCGGTGCGACGACACGCTGGTGGCCGAGCTGGTGCGGGCCTGCCTGTTGCCCGATTCCGGCGCCCGCAATATCGACAGTCTGCTCGATCAGCAGATCCTGCCGGTACTGTCGCGTGAGCTGCTGGTGCGCATGTCGGACCAGCAGGCACCGGCATCGATTCGCCTGTCGTTCTCCGGGGACGACGGTATTGGCCTGGACTTCGAGGAGCCGGCAACGACAACCGGGGTGGACGCGTGACACGGAGCGGGCCGGGCCTCTTTGAAGCGGTGACGGGATACTTTGCGAATGGCGTGGCCGTCGACGATTTCGATGTGGCGACGCAGACGTTCCTGTCCGTGCAGGACAACATCCAGCGCATCCTCAATAGCCGTCGCGGTAGCCTGGCGCATTTGCCGGATTATGGGCTTGGCGATCTGTCCAGGATCTACCGGCATCTACCCGCGTCAGCGCACACGCTAAAGCGCGAAATCGAAACGACGCTGCTGCGCTACGAGCCGAGGCTGAAATCCATCGGCATCGCGATCGAAGAGACCGAACCGGGCATGCTTCTCAGCTTTACCATGAGTTGTCAACTGCATCAGGCCGGGCTGGTGCGATTCGGCACCCACTTCACGCCCGATGGACAGACGCGCCTCAAGCTGCTGAAGGCCGAACGTGACCGTGAGTGACCGTGAGTGACCGTGAGTGACCTAGCCACACCGGCCTGTCATGGAGGAATCATGAAAAACACGCCTGGACATCGCTACGGCTCTCGATCCGGGCGTTGATGCGTCCAGGAGGGCTTGACCAAGGAGCAAATGGCCTGGGTGTTTGACACGGCACTGCGAAGCTTGAAGCGATTTTGGTAGGATGCAGGCCTTTCCATCGACGGTGTGCCAGTGTGTTGCGCCGGAATGTGACTCCGATGTTGCTTGCTTCATGAACCTGGCCCAGATCAAGACCCACGCCGCCGAGCGGCTTGCCCGCCTGCGGCGCCCTACGCGGCGCGGTGTCCTCAAGACGCTGGCTGCCGTGCCGGCGCTGTTCCTGCTGTATGTGCTGGTGTTGATCCCGTTCACGCCGGGCATCAGCGATATCCGCAAGGCCAAGTCGGACCAGCCCGCGCAAGTGCTCTCGGCGGACGGCAAGGAGCTGGCGGTGTTCAAATGGGCCAACCGCGACTGGGTCCGGCTGGCCGACATCTCGCCCAATGTGACGACAGCGCTGATCGCCACCGAGGATCACCGCTTCTACCAGCACTTCGGCCTGGACTGGCGGCGCATGGGGTCGGCAGCGCTACATACCTTTTCCGGCAACCGGCAGGGTGGTTCCACCATTACCCAGCAGCTTGCCCGCAATCTCTATCCCGATGAGATCGGCCGCGCGCCCACGCTCACGCGCAAGCTCAAGGAAGCCATTACCGCGCTGAAGATCGAGGCACTCTATACCAAGGACGAGATCCTCGAGACCTATCTCAACACGGTGCCGTTCCTGTACAACGCGTACGGCATCGAGATGGCGGCGCGTACTTACTTCGACAAATCCGCCGGCAAGCTGGACGTACTGGAGAGCGCCACGCTGATCGGCATGCTCAAGGGCAACAGCTACTACAACCCGGTCATCAATCCCGAGCGTGCCGTGCAGCGGCGCAATACCGTGTTGGCGCAGATGGTCAAGTACGAGAAGCTGGATCCTGCCAAGTACGAGGCGCTGAAGAAGCGGCCGCTGCGTATCGATTTCGAGCGCCAGACCGAGCCGCCGGGCCCCGCGCCGCACTTCGCGCAGCAACTGCGCAAATGGCTGATCACCTGGGCGGACCGCAACGACTACAACATCTACACCGACGGGCTGGTGGTACGCACCACCATCGATTCGCGCCTGCAGGCGATGGCCAACCAGGCCGTGGCGCGCCAGGGCAACCAGTTGCAGGGCATAGCGAATGCAGCGTGGGCGCCGCGCTCGGGCTGGGCTGCCAACAAGGAGCTGGTGCAGGCCTTCGTGCGCGAGACGCCGGAGTACCGGGCGGCGCGGGAATCCGGGCTGACCCCCGAGGCAGCCATGAAGCAGTTGCTGGCCGACGGTGTCTTCATGCAGGCGCTGCGGCAGTCGAAGACCCGCATCCAGGCCGGTTTCCTCGCGCTGGACCCGCGCAGCGGCGAGATCAAGGCCTGGGTCGGCAGCCGCGATTTCAGCCAGGATGCCTTCGACCACGTGCAGCAGGCACAGCGCCAGCCGGGCTCCACGTTCAAGCCGTTTGTCTATGGCGCGGCGTTTGAGCAAGGCGCCAGTCCCGACGATACCTTCGTCGACCAGGCGGTGGAGATCCCCCTGGCCGGCGGCGAGGTCTGGCGGCCTTCCGACGATGGCCCCCCGAGCGGGCGCGCCATGAGCCTGCGCGACGGCCTGGTGTATTCCAAGAACACGATCACCGCGCAGTTGATGCAGAGTGTGGGCCCGGCCAAGGTGGCCAGGCTGGCCCGCGCCATGGGCGTGCGGCAGAGCCGTCTCGACACCGTACCCTCGCTGGCGCTGGGCACCAGCCCGGTGACACTGAAGGAGATGGTCTCCGCCTACGGCACCATAGCCAACCAAGGTGCTTACCTGGAGCCGGTGATGGTCACCCGCATCGAGGACCGCAAGGGCGAGGTGCTGGAGACGTTCCGCCCGGCGTCGCCCGAGCAGGCGCTGCCCGTCGCCACGGTGCAGACGCTGCTGGATGTCATGCGCGGCGTGATCGACCGGGGCACGGGCACAAGCATCCGCACGCGCTTCGGAATCCGCGCGGATGTGGCCGGCAAGACCGGCACCACGCAGGACAACGCCGACGGCTGGTTCATCCTGATGCATCCGCAACTGGTGGCCGGCGCCTGGGTCGGGTTCAACGACAGCCGGGTGACGCTGCGCAGCGACTACTGGGGGCAGGGCGCGCACAGTGCGCTGCCCATGGTGGGCGACTTCTTCCAGCGTTCGCTCCGGGCCCGCGTGATCGACCCGAACGTCCGCTTTGTGAAGCACGAAGAGACCGGCTTGTTCGAGGCGCTGGGCTGGACCATACGCGGCTGGTACCAGCGCTTCTTCGGGACGGCCTCGAAGCCTGAAGCCCCGCCCGCGCCCAGGCGCCCGGCACACTCGGCGCAGGCGCCGGAGCCGGCGCCTGCGATGGAGGCCAGCGCGGCGGCACCGCCAGCGGCCTTGCCGCCCGGTGGCGCCAGCGCGCCCTTGGGGCGGGAATTTGCGGATGCCGTGCCGGGGCCGGTATCCGCAAGTTCACCGGTGAGTGCGCCTGTCGATGCCTTGACAGGCGCGCCGCGTGTGCGGGACATGCCGGCAGCCGGCGCTTCCACGTCCGCGCAGGATGCAGCCCTGGCGCCAGCAAGTGAAGGCAATGTGCCGTGACGCCAGGCATAGCGGTCCGCGCCGGTTTATCTTGTTGCCGGCGCCTGGTCCGTGCCGCCAGTCGGCTGCTTGCAGGCAAGCCGATGAAGGTGCGGCGCAGTGCCGGCAAGCGCGCCCGGACTTGTCAATCCGGCACCGCGCGCGTACCGTTGCGGGTCACATCGCTTACCATAGCGGTTTGACTGGCGGTATCCCTGTAAAGCGATCCGGCCGGCCTGGCCGCTGAGTTCCCGCAATGCAAGGCGCGGGAACTGGCGCTAGTATGCCAGCCGTGTGACAGCTTTCCTGCCGGTGGACCTTTTTCCAGATGAACAACAATCCAAAGAATTCTCGCGGCGAGCCTCCCGCTCCACGTACCTGGGACGCCCGTCTGGCGCGCGCGCTTGTGCGCCCGCTCAAGGACTCCTGGATCACCCCTAACCACCTGACCACGTTGCGGCTGCTGATTGGCCTGGCCGGTGTTGCCTGCCTGATGCAGGGCGGATATGCGTGGACGAATTACGGGGCCCTGCTGATCGTGATCTCCAACTTCGTTGACCATACGGACGGCGAGTTGGCGAGAATTAGCGGAAAATCAAGCAAGATAGGCCATTTTTATGACCTGGCGAGCGATGCCCTGATTACGGTGCTGCTGTTCGTCGGCATGGGCGTGGCGATTTCGGACGAGGCCGCCAACGGGGTGCTGTCGCCGGTGCTGCTAGGCACGCTGGCTGGCGTAGCGGTGGCGCTGATCTTCTTTCTTCGCATGCGTATCGAAGAGCGCGTGGGGAAAAGCGGGACGAAGCAGGCCTCCGCGGGGGGATTCGAGACCGAAGACGTGCTTTACCTGCTCCCGCTGGTGACGCTGACCAGCGGCATCGCGCCGTTCCTGACGGCGGCGTCGATCGGCGCGCCGCTGTTCGCGGCATGGGTCGTCTTCGACTACTGGCGCGTCATGCGGCGCCCCCGGCCGGTCACGGCTCCGACTTCGACGAAGATCTGAGGAACCCCGATGAGCGAGCAAGCCACCAACGACATCGCGCTGGACGCACCTTCCGTCCAGGCCGCCGCGACGGTTTCGCCACGCCCGAAGCCGGCCACGCCAACCGGCACGCCCGATCCCGAGTCCGCAGTGGCCAGCCGCACCGCCATGCTGGACAACGTGAAGCTGCGCGCCGATTTCGAGCGCCAGGACGCCTTCCTGCACCTGGAGGAATTCCTGGCGCCGGAAGTCACCGCGCAACTGGTCGCCAGCGCCCGCGCGCTGGTGCCCAAGATCAACCGCAACTACCTGCCCGGCCACAAGCAGGGCGGCAGCGTCAGCCGCCACACGATCGACGAACTTGCCCCGTTTATCGCGGAACTGTATCGGTCGAAGGCGCTGATCGGCTGGCTGGAGCAGATGTGCGGCGAAAAGCTGCTGCTGTCCCCGGACACCGACCCGCATGCCTACGCGCTCTATTACTACACGCGTCCCGGCGATCACATCGGCTGGCATTACGACACCTCTTATTACGATGGCCGCCGCTACACGCTGCTGCTGGGCGTGATCGAAGAATCCTCCTGCCGCCTCGATTACGAACTGCACACCCGCAATGCGGATGTGCCCGACGAGCCCGGTTCGGTGCAGACCACCCCCGGCGGCCTGGTGTTCTTCGACGGCGACAAGCTGCGCCACCGCATTACGCCGGCCGGCGCCAACGAGATGCGGGTGTCGCTGACGTTTGAGTACGTCACCGATCCGGGCATGCGCCCGTGGCTGCGCTTCATCTCCAATATGAAGGACGCGATCGCCTATTTTGGCTTCAAGCAGGTATTCAAGAGACTGGCGCCAGGCCAGAAACCCCGCGCATGACCCGTGCCGCCATCTTCCTGCTGTCGATCGGCGCGGCGCTGTTTGTCGCGCTGCTCGCCTGGCAAGGATTCGGCTCCGTCGCGTCGACGCTGATGTCCGCAGGCTGGGGCCTGGCGCTGGTCGCTGCATTCCACCTGCTGCCGCTGGCGCTGGACGCCGGCGCCATCTTCGTCTTGTTCGACCGCCGGGCCGGGCGCGGCACCATGTGCAACGCACTGCTGGCGCGTTGGGCGGGCGAGTCCGTGAACAGCCTGCTGCCCGCCGGGCAGATCGGCGGGCCGGTGCTGATGGTGCGCTACCTGGCGCAGCGCGGCACGCGCATGCGCGACGCCGCCGCCGCCATTACGGTCAGTACCACCATGCAGGCTCTCGCGCAGATGGTGTTCGCGTTTATCGGCCTGGCGCTGTTCACCTTGTACGGTGGACACGGCGGGCGCGGCGGGCAGGATGCGCTCTCGGACCTGCGCACGCCGACCCTGATTGTCACGGCTGTGCTGGCGCTGTGCATCGTGGCGTTCTACGTCATCCAGAAGCGGGGTTTGTTCGGCCGGGTCCTGCGCGTGCTGTCGAAGCTGTTTGGCAAGCGCGACTGGTCCGGGTTGACGATGCGTGCCGATGCCGTGGACGCGGCCGTGCATGGCATGTACCGCGACCGCCGCAAGGTGGCGGGCACCTTCGCGCTGAGCCTGGCCGGCTGGCTGGTCGGCACCGGCGAAGTCTGGCTGGCGCTGCATTTCCTGGGGCATCCGGTCAGCTGGCTCGACGCCCTGCTGCTGGAGAGCGTCGGGCAGGCCATTCGCGGCGCGGCGTTTGCCATTCCCGGCTCGCTGGGGGCGCAGGAAGGCGGCTACCTGCTGCTGGCCCCCATCGTCGGCCTGCCGCCCGAGGCGGCGCTGGCGCTGTCGCTGGCCAAGCGCGCCCGCGAGATCGGGCTCGGCGCGCCGGGCCTGCTGTATTTACATTTGAGCGAACGGAAATTCCAGCGGCGGCGTGCGGCCATGCCTGCCGAGTCCCTGAAATAGACGGTGAAGGACCTGGCGGCGCCGCGGCGCGTGCGCAAGCCAGGCCAGGCACCAGGCGGTTTCAGTGATTCAGCGGGCCGGCCACGCGCTGCCGATTGATTGATGCAATTTGCATGGGTGCGGAGAACGAATGCGAGCAATCATCCTTGCCGCGGGCCTTGGCCTGCGACTACAGCAACAGCCCGGGGAGCAGTTCCCGAAGTGCCTGCTGCGCTTTGACGGTGTCACCCTGCTGGAGCGGCATCTGCGCATGCTGGATGCGGCGGGTGTGGACGAGATCGTGCTGGCGCTGGGTTTCCAGCCGGGACACGTGGAAGCCGAGCTCGACCGGCTCGGGCGCGACCCCTACCCGGAAATCGTGCTGAACTCCCGCTACGACCTGGGCAGCGTGCTGACCGTGCATACGGTGGCCGATGCGCTTACGCGTGGCGGCGACGTCCTGCTGATGGATGCCGACGTGCTGTACGACGAGCGCATCCTCAGCGCCCTGGTGGCCGGCGACACCACCAACCGCCTGCTGATCGACCGCGATTTCGAAGCCGGCGACGAGCCGGTCAAGCTGTGCGTGAAGAACGGCATTCCGGTGGAGCTGCGCAAGCAGCTCGCGGTTGGCCTGGAGTACGACACCATTGGCGAATCGGTCGGGTTCTTCCGCTTCCAGGAGCAGACCGCGCGCCGCCTGGCGCAGATCGTCCAGGGCTATGTCGACAGCGGCCGCTCGAACATGCCGCACGAAGAAGCGGTGCGCGACCTGCTGCTCGAAGGCGGCCATGTGTTCGATATCGCCGATGTGAGCGGCGCTCCGTGGATCGAGATCGATTTCCCGAACGACGTCGCGCGTGCGCGCGACGAAGTCCTGCCTGAACTTCAGCCGATTGTGGGAGTAGCACAGTGAACGCGATTGACCCGATTTTCTCGACTGCCACGCGCACTGCACGCCTGCGCCAGATGATCGTTGGCAACGAGCTGGAATTCATGATGGAAGCGCACAACGGGCTGTCCGCCCGGATCGTGCGCGAAGCCGGTTTCAAGGCCATCTGGGGTTCCGGCCTGGCCATCTCGGCCCAGTACGGCGTACGCGACAACAACGAGGCCAGCTGGACCCAGGTCGTCGATACGCTGGAATTCATGGCCGATGCCAGCGACCTGCCGATCCTGCTGGACGGCGACACCGGCTACGGCAACTTCAACAACGTGCGCCGCCTGGTGCGCAAACTCGAGCAGCGCGGCATTGCCGGCGTCTGCATCGAGGACAAGCAGTTCCCCAAGACCAACAGCTTTATCGATGGAGAGCGCCAGCCGCTCGCCGAAATCGACGAGTTCTGCGGCAAGATCAAGGCCGGCAAGGATTCGCAGTCGGACGACAACTTCTCCATCGTTGCCCGCGTGGAAGCCCTGATCGCCGGCTGGGGCATGGACGAAGCCCTGCGCCGCGCCGAAGCCTATCGCCAGGCGGGCGCCGACGCCATCCTGATCCACAGCAAGCTGTCGCGCCCCGACGAGATCCTGGCGTTCGCGCGCGAGTGGGCTGGCCGTGGCCCGCTGGTGATCGTGCCGACCAAGTATTACAGCACGCCGACCGACGTCTTCCGCAAGGCCGGCATCAGCGTGGTGATCTGGGCCAACCACCTGATCCGCGTGGCGGCCTCGTCGATGCAGGCCGTGGCCAAGGAAATCCACGACAGCGAAACGCTGGTCAACGTCGAAGACCGCATCGCCTCCGTCAACGAGATCTTCCGCCTGCAGGATGCCGACGAATACTCGGCCGCCGAGAAGATGTACCTGTCCGGCTCGCAAGCGCCTGGCGCGGCGGTGGTGCTGGCGGCCAGCCGCGGCACCGGGCTTGAGCCTCTCACGGAGGACCGGCCGAAGGTGATGCTGCCGGTGGCCGGCAAGCCGCTGCTGCGCTGGCTGGTGGATGCCTTCAAGAAGCAGTCGATCAACGATATCACCGTGGTCGGCGGCTACCAGGCCAAGGCCATCGACACGGCGGGCATCAAGCTGGTGCTCAACGAGCAGTACGCGCAGACCGGCGAACTGGCCTCGCTGGCGTGCGCGGCCGATGGCTTGCATACCGACACCGTGATCGCCTACGGCGACCTGCTGTTCCGCAGCTATATCCTGCGCGACCTGCTGGAGAGCGATGCGCCGTTCAGCGTCGTCGTCGACTCCTCGCTGACCACCGAGTCGAACCAGAGCGTGCGCGACTTCGCGTATTGCTCCGCGGCGGACGACCGCGACCTGTTCGGCCAGAAGGTCCTGCTGCGCCACGTGTCCAGCAAGGGCCAGGAGCCGGCCGCCGGGCAGGCGCAGGCGCCGCACGGCCGCTGGATCGGTCTGCTGAACGTGCGTGGCGAGGGGCGCGAGCGTCTGCAAAAGCTGATCGCCGAGTTGCGCACGCGCGACGATTTCAACACGCTGGACATGCCCGCGCTGCTCAACGCGCTGGTCGCGGCCGGCGAAGAAATCGAAGTGAAGTACGTGCATGGCCACTGGCGCGGCGTAAACGATCTCGACGACTTCCGCCGCGCCGGCGATTTCGCGCACACGCAGACGCCGTTCGCGGTTGGCGGCACGGATGCAGAGGAAGCCCGATGATCGAAGCGGCACAGTTTGTCGAAGCCGCGCGCGCGCGCGGCTTCGACTGGTATGCCGGAGTGCCGTGCTCGTACCTGACGCCGTTTATCAACTACGTGCTGCAGGATCCGTCGCTGCATTACGTATCGGCGGCGAACGAAGGCGATGCGGTGGCACTGATCGCCGGCGTGACGCTGGGCGCGCAGGGTGGGCGGCGCGGCATCACCATGATGCAGAACTCCGGCCTGGGCAACGCGGTGAGCCCGCTGACCTCGCTCACCTGGACCTTTCGCCTGCCGCAGTTGCTGATCGTCACCTGGCGCGGGCAACCCGGCGTTGCCGATGAGCCGCAGCACGCGCTGATGGGGCCGGTCACGCCGGCCATGCTCGACACCATGGAGATCCCATGGGAAACCTTCCCGACCGATGCGGCCGAGGTGGGCCCGGCGCTGGACCGCGCGGTGGCGCATATGGACGCCACGGGCCGTCCGTACGCGCTGGTGATGCAGAAGGGCAGTGTCGCGCCCTATGAGTTGAAGCAGCAGGAGCGGCCCGCGCCGCGCCCCAGATGCACGCCGGTTTCGCCAGCGCCGGGCGCTTCGCAGGACGGCTTGCCCACGCGCCGCGAAGCCCTGCAGCGCGTGATCGCGCATACGCCCCCCGGCAAGAACGTGGTGCTGGCATCGACCGGCTTCTGCGGACGCGAACTCTACGCGCTGGATGACCGCGCCAACCAGTTGTACATGGTGGGCTCGATGGGTTGCCTGACGCCGTTCGCACTGGGCCTTGCCCTCGTGCGTCCGGACCTGAACGTGGTGGCCGTCGACGGCGACGGCGCGGCGCTGATGCGCATGGGTGTGTTCGCCACGCTCGGCGCCTATGGCCCGTCTAACCTCACGCACGTGCTGCTCGACAACGGCGCCCATGACTCCACGGGCGGACAGGCGACCGTGTCGCCCAACGTCTCGTTCGCCGGCGTGGCGGCCGCTTGCGGCTATGCCTCGGCGGTAGAAGGCGATCGGCTCGGCACGCTCGACCAGGCACTCTCTGCCGCGGTGCAAGAGCCCGCTGCCGGGCCGCGTTTCGTGGCGCTTTCGATCCGCGCCGGCACGCCGGACGGCCTGCCGCGCCCGACCATTACCCCTGTCGATGTGAAGACGCGCCTCGCGCGCCATATTGGCGCCGATCAAGGCGCCGACCAAGGAGAGAAGTAATGCTGCTACTCAACCCGGGCCCCGTGACCTTGTCGGCGCGTGTGCGCCAGAGCCTGTTGCAGCCGGACCTGTGCCATCGCGAAAGCGAGTTCTTCGACCTGCAGGACGAGGCGCGCGCGCGGCTGCTCGATATCTATGAACTGGATCCGGCCGAATGGGCCGCGGTGCTGATGACGGGTTCCGGCACGGCGGCGGTGGAAAGCATGATCGCCGCGCTGGTGCCCGAGCAGGGCAAGCTGCTGATCGTGCAGAACGGCGTGTACGGCGAGCGCATTACGCAGATCGCCACGCAATACCGCATCGCCCACGAGGTGGTCGCGCACGACTGGATGCAGGCTCCCGACCTTGGCCGCATTGCCGCCGCGCTCGACGCGGACCGCGCCATCACCCACGTGGCGGTGATCCACCATGAAACCACCACCGGACGCCTGAACGATCTCCAGGCGCTCGACGCACTGTGCAGCGCGCGCGATGTGAGGCTGCTGGTCGATGGCGTGAGCAGCTTCGGCGCCGAAGCGATCGATTTTGGCGGCAGCATTGCGGCGGTGGCGGCCACGGCCAACAAATGCCTGCATGGCGTGCCCGGCGCGTCTTTCGTCATTGTGCGGCGCAACGCGCTGGAGCAAGCCGCCAGCCGGACTTACTACCTGGATCTGGGGCGGCTGGCGCGGCTGCAGGACCAGCGCAATACGCCGTTCACGCCCTCCGTGCATGCCTATTACGCACTGGTGGAAGCCTTGCGCGAACTGGCGGACGAGGGCGGCTGGCGCGCCCGCCACGCGCGCTATGCGGCGCTGGCGGAACGCGCGCGCGCCGGGCTGGAGGCCCTGGGCATGCCGGCCCTGTGGGCGTCGGAGCAGTCCTCCGTGGTGCTGCGTGCCTACCGTTTGCCGGCCGGCCTGACGTACGCGCAGTTGCATGATGGCCTGAAGGAACGCGGTTTTGTCATTTACGCGGGGCAGGGCGGGCTCTCGGCGGAGCTGTTCCGTATTTCCACGATGGGGAATATCCAGCTGGATGACATCGATCGCTTGCTGCAGGGCTTTAAGGACCTGACGCAGTAATCGCGCCCCCGGCGTCATCGTCATTTGTGATCGCCATTTTGTTTTTGCGGGCAAAGCACTAGCATGGGGTAATGGATGCGGCGCAGCCGCATCCAGCCAATCCTTGCGGAGGAGCATTGCGATGCATCGCCATTTCCGCCTTGCCCTTGCCAGTTCCGGTGGCACAGCCGTTGCAGTCCTGGCTGTGCTTGTCCTCGGCGCAGCCGTGCCGGGGAGCGCCTCGGCGGCCGGCCCCGACGCGGCGCCCGCCGCCGCCGGCGTCGACCGCTCCTCGCCGGACCGCATGGTCCGCGCCGCCGTCGAAGGCGTGCTGGGCACCATCCAGGCCAATCCCGACACCCGCAGCGGCGATCTCGACAAGATCACGGCCGTGGTGCGCAAGCAGTTCCTGCCTTATACCGATTTCCGGCGCACCACGCGGCTTGCCGTGGGAAACGCTTGGCGTAACGCCTCGCCTGAGCAGCAAAAGCAACTTTACGAGCAGTTCGAGACGTTGCTCGTACGCAGCTACGCCTTGTCCCTGTCGCAAGTGCGTGATCAGGCGCTGAAGTTCCGCTATAAGCCGCCACGTACCAGCGGCAATGACGTGGTGGTGGAGACCAGCATGATCAACAAAGGGGACGAGGTGCAGATCGATTACCGCCTGCAGCGCGGCCCCGCGGGCTGGGCCATCTACGACATCAATATGAGCGGTGCCTGGCTGATCGAGATCTACCGGCAGCAGTTCGCCGACATCGTGGCGCGCAGCGGCATCGATGGCCTGGTCAAGTACCTGACGAGCCACAACGCGGCCTGAGGCTTGCTGCTGGCCTCTATGTGGTTATGCGCTTTGGCGGCTACGCGGCGTCCGCCAGCTTATCGTCGCCGGCGAGCGATGCGATCAGCGTCTCCGCCGACATCGGCCGTCCCAGCAGGAAGCCCTGTAGCGAATCGCAGCCCAGCCGCGTCAGGAATTCCTGCTGCTTGGCCGTCTCCACCCCTTCCGCGACGATGTCCAGGTTCAGCGTGCGGCCAAGCGCCACGATGGCCGAGACGATCGCCGCATCTTCCGTATCGCGGGCGAGATCCCGGATAAAGCCGCGATCGATCTTCAGCTCGCTGGCCGGGAGCCGCTTGAGGTAAAGCAGGCTGGAATAACCGGTGCCGAAGTCGTCGATCGAGATGCGCACGCCCATGTCGTGAAGCTGCTTCAGGATCTGCAGGCTGGCATCGGCGTCGCGCATCGCTGTCGATTCGGTGACTTCGAGCGTCAGACAGCCTGGCTCCAGCCCGTGCCGCGCCAGGGTATCCCGCACTGTCTTGATCAGGCTGGCATGCCGGAACTGCAGGGCCGACAGGTTGACTGCCACGCTCCAATGCGGATGGCCCGCATCGCGCCACTCCCGCATCTGCCGGCAGGCTTCGTCCAGGACCCAGTTCCCCATCGGCACGATCAGGCCGGTCTTTTCGGCCTGGGGAATGAACTGGTCCGGAGCAATCAGGCCGCGGGTGGGATGCGCCCAGCGCACCAGCGCTTCCACGCCGACCACCGGCCCGCTGGGCGCGGTGAGCTTGGGCTGGTATTGCAGGATCAGCTCCCTACGCTCCAGTGCCAGGCGCAGGTCCTGCACCAGTTGCAGCTGCTCGTGCACGTTGGCGTTCATCGACGCTTCGAAAAAGCAGATGGTATTGCGGCCCAGCGCTTTCGCGTGATACATCGCCGCGTCGGCGTTGGTCAGCAAGTCGTGCTGTAGGGTGCCGTCGCCGGGGTACATGGCAATGCCGATGCTGGTGGAGACGCGCAACTCGCGGCCGGCAACCTGGAAGGGTTCGCGAATGACCGTCAACACCTTTTCGGCGAGGGTTGCCGCGTCCGCCGGCTCGCCGACGCTGGCCAGCAGCACGAACTCGTCGCCGCCCAGCCTGGCAATGGTGTCCTGCGCGCCCACGGCGGCCCCGATGCGCCGCGCAACTTCGACCAGCAACTGGTCGCCAACGGGATGGCCATAGGCGTCGTTCACCGCCTTGAAGCCGTCCAGGTCCATGAACATCAGGGCGAAGCGGGTGGTCTTCTGCTCGGCTTCCTGGATCGCCCGGTCGAGCCGGTCTTCCAGCAGCACCCGGTTGGGCAGTTTTGTCAGGTTGTCGTGCAGCGCCAGGTAGGTCAGTTCCTGGTTGGCCTCAGCCAGCGATAGCGCCAGCATTGCGGTGCGGGCCTCCATGCGCACGTCGAGCACCGAGGTGATCAGGGCGATGGCAAGCACCGCCAGCGTGACGATGATGATCACCACTGCCAGCCATCCCGAATCCATCCCGTCGCGCGCCGCGCCGCAAACGCTGCCGAGCGGGAACTCCGCCGCCGCCATGCCGGTGTAATGCATCCCGACGATGGCAAAGCCCATGATCACCGCCGCACCCGCGCGCAGGGGCCGCACCCAGATCGACTCGCGCCGCAGGTTGAATGCGATCCACAGTGCCGCGCCGGAGGCCAGGATCGCGACCACGATGGACAGGATGAACAAGGACGGGATGTAGCGGATGCCCGGCGACATCTGCAGCGCGGCCATGCCCGTGTAGTGCATGCCGGCGATGCCCGCGCCGATGAGCAAGGCGCCACCGGCCAGGCGCCGCCACGGCAAGGTTTCCCGGCCCACGAGCCAGAGCGCAAGCGCCGACGACGCGATGGCGATCAGCAGCGAGACCCCGGTGATCGGCAGGTCGTATCCGAGCGGGATCGGCAGGTGGAATGCCAGCATGGCGATAAAGTGCATCGACCAGATGCCGATTCCCATCGCGCATGCGCCGCCGGCCAGCCACCAATATGCCGCGCGGCCCTGAGCCGTGGCAATGCGCCCTGCCATGTCAAGAGCGGTGTATGAGGCCAGGATCGCGACAAGCAGCGAGATCAGTACGAGCGAACTGTTGTGGCTGCCGGCAAGCATTGAGGCCCTTTCTCTTTCTAGACGTTGACTTTGATTTGCCTGGATTTCGCCTGATTTGCACCCGCACGGGTGCATGGTAGAGAAAGCGCCAGTTCGCCGCTCATAACGACATGTTAACTGGCAAATTTAGGTAGGGCTTGAAAAATGGGTCGCCGGGCCTGCCCGGCAGGCCCGGCGACCGGCCGGGCGCTACGCCTGCGTTGGTTTTTGTCCCGCGCCAGCCGGCGATCAGTGCCGCGGCTCGCCCCTGGGCACACCGGCCCACATGGCGACGCCGCTGGCCACCAGCAAGCCTGCCAGCAGGTACAACGCATTGTCCATGCTGCCGGTGTGCGTCTTGATCTGCCCGATGACCCAGGGGCTGACGATACCGCTCGTAATGCCGATGCTGCTGATAAAGGCAATTCCGGTGGCCGCCGTATGCGCAGGCAGGTGGCTGGGCGGCAACGACCAGAAGATCGGCAGCGCGGCAAAGATCAGCACGGCCGCGACCGACAGCAAGGCGAGCATTGCCGCGAAGCTGGGCAGATGCAGGGTCAGCAGCGCCAGTGCCAGCGCGCCACCCGACGTGCAGGCCAGGAAATGGCGATGCCGCTCGCCGCGCCGGTCGGAGTTGCGGGCGATCAGGATCAGGCCGACGGCGCCGATCGCGTTCGGGATGACGGAGTACAGGCTGATGGACATCACATCGGTAATGCCGAAATCCCGGATCATCAGGGGCATCCAGAAGCTCAGGGTGAGCGAGCCGCATGTCAGCGAAAAGTAGATGAACGCGAACAGGTAGATGCGCGGATTGCGCAGCGCCTGCATCAGCGCGCTGAAGGAGTGCGCATGCGCGGCGCTCCCGGACGGGCCGTTGTGCGCGGCGAGGAAGGCTTTTTCCTTGTCGGTGAGCCAGCTAGCCTGTTGCGGGCCATCGACCAGGCAGACCGCGGCGATGAGCCCGAGGATGATGGCGGGCGCGCCTTCGATGGCGAACATCCACTTCCAGCCGTAGAGGCCGAGCACGCCTGCCATGTCGCGCATGATCCAGCCCGAGATCAGCCCGCCCAGCACGCCCGCCACGGCAACCCCGGCAAAGAAGATGGCCATCACCGCCGCGCGCCGCCGCGCCGGGAACCAGTAGGTGAGATACAGGACGATGCCAGGGAAGAAACCCGCCTCGAATACGCCGAGCAGGAAGCGCAGCGTATAGAAATGCGTTGGGGTGGACACCATCATCATGCCGACCGAGGCGGCTCCCCACAGCAGCATGATGCGGGTGAAGGTGCGGCGCGCGCCGAAGCGGGCCAGCAGCATATTGCTGGGCACTTCGCACAGGACGTAGCCAACGTAGAAGACGGCGGCGCCCAGCCCGTACATCGCATCGCTGAAGCCCAGGTCCTGCTTCATCTGCAACTGGGCAAAGCCGATATTGATGCGGTCCAGGAAGGAGATGACGTAACAGACAAACAGGAAGGGGATGATGCGCAGCCAGATCTTTCGATAGAGCGCGTCTTCGTCGCGCACGGCAGTAGCCTGGGGCGCGATGGCCCCTGCAGAGGGATAAGTCATGGATTGTCTCCGGGAACGCGGGCGTCGATACGCCCTGGATGCCGGCGTCTTGCGCGCCTGGGCAACGAGTTGGGAGCGGCGGGCGCAGGATGCGCCCGCCGCGGTCAGGCTTGCGCGCTGCGGTCCTGCACAGCGCCTGCCCGCGCCAGTTGCATGGCCGAGAGCAGCGTGCCGTGGTCGCCGATATGATTCGCGAGCAACAGGATCAACTGCGCATTGACCGCCTGGCTCTGGCCGTCGTCGAGATCGCGGTGCATGTCGATCAGGGCTTCGTAGAAGTCGTCGGGGCGCGTCAGGTTGGGGTGTGTATTGAGTGCCATCGCTCTGTCTCCGATTCGGGATGTCGCCGGAATGCCTACGCCGCGACGGAGGCAGGGGCTTGCGCCTTTACCGCCGCCTGCATGCACGGCGCGTTGCCGGTTGCGCGGGCCAACGCCTGCCCGACGCCGGCGATGTCGGCCTGCCGCCAGCGCGCGCAGACATGCTGGTCCGGGCGGATCAGGTACAGCGTGCCGGGCCGCGCGTCGTAGCGCTGTGCCGCCAGGCCCTCGGTGTCGCGCAGTACCGTCACGCCCGGCTGCCCGGTGCAGGCTTCACCCGCGTCGACCACGACCAGCTTGAGCGGCAGCGTGCCCTGGCGCAGGCTTTGCAAGGCCCGCAGGTCGCCGGCATCGGGCGCGCCGAATACCAGCGCGGTGAACTGCCCGCCGAGTTGCGGCAGCAACCAGCCCGGGCCTTGTTCCCCGGATACGGGCGCATCCACGCAGGCCGCGCCCGGCACCATGCCGCCGGCAAATTCGCCGGTGTCGGGCGTGTTGAGCGGCGAGTCGTGCAATACCGACGGCAGGGAGAGCCGTCCGCTATTGACCAGCTGCCGCGCGAACGCATGCTGCTTCGACAGGTTCAGCACGGCATCGCGGAACACTTTGCTGACGGCGCTCTTCGGCGTGATGAAATCGGTGGAGCGCGTCGAGTTGCGGATGTTCTCGTCGGCGGCGTACTCGCGCTCGCTCGCATACGTATCGAGCAGGCTGTCCGGCGCCTGGCCCTGGAGCACGAAGGCCAGCTTCCAGGCGAGGTTCTCCGCATCCTGCACGCCGCTGTTGGCGCCGCGCGCGCCGAACGGCGAGACGCCATGCGCGGAGTCGCCGGCAAACAGCACGTTGCCGTGGCGGAAGCTGTCCATGCGCAGGCAGGAGAAGGTGTAGACGCTGACCCATTCCAGCTCGAACTTTGCATCGGGCCCGAGCAGTGCCTGCACGCGCGGAATCACGCGCTCCGGCGTTTTCTCCAGGACCGGATCGGCATCCCAGCCGAGCTGGAAGTCGATGCGCCAGACGTTGTCGGGCTGGCGGTGCAGCAGTACGGACTGGTTCGGATGGAAGGGCGGATCGAACCAGAACCAGCGCTCGGTGGGGAATTCGGCTTCCATTTTCACGTCGGCGATCAGGAAGCGATCCTTGAAGGTGCGGCCCTTGCTGTCCAGGCCGAGCAGGTTGCGCAGCGGGCTGCGCGAGCCATCGGCCGCCACCACGTAGCGGCCGGTGAGCGCATAGGGGCCGTCCGGCGTATCGACGGTCAGCACCACGGCTGCATCCGGCGTGCCGGCATGGCGCTGCTCGATGCCCACCACCTTGTGCTTCCAGCGGATCTCAAGGTTGGGCAACTGGCGCGCGCGGTCGAGCAGGAAGCCCTCGACGTAGTATTGCTGCAGGTTGATGAAGGCCGGCCGTTGGTGGCCGGCTTCCGGCAGCAGGTCGAAGGTGTAGACCTGCTCGTCGCGCACGAAGACCTTGCCGACGTTCCAGCAAACGCCCTTTTCCACCATGCGCTCGCCGCAGCCGAGCCGGTCGAAGACGTCCAGCGTGCGCTTGGCGAAGCAGATTGCGCGCGACCCGTTCGACAGGGTGCAGTCATCGTCCACCAGCACGACCGGCACGCCATGCTGGGCGAGGTCGATCGCGGTGGCCAGCCCGATGGGGCCGGCGCCGACGACGATGACGGGGTGAGGATTGCCTGCCTGCTCCTGCCGTTGCTCGGGGCACGGCTGGTAATCAAATGACAGGTTCTGGTAGTCGTTGCTCATGCCTGTGTCTCCATCCACTCTACTCGGCCGTTCCATCTTTGCGGCGGCTGGTCTTCAATCCTGCAGCGCGGCCCACATTTCCTTGTCGCGCTGCGCGGTCCAGATGCGCGGGTGCTTGATGCCGCTGGCTTCGTCGAAGGCGCGCGACACGTCGAACGGCAGGCAGTGCTCGTAGATGAAGACATGGCCGAACTTCGGGTCCATCGATTTGCGCGTATGGGCCATCGCGCTCTTCAGGTCGAGGCGGTCCACCACGGCCTCCTTGCCAGCCTGGAACAGCGTGGTGACGAAGTCCTTGGTGTACTCGATGCCCTTCCTGACCTCCTCCGTGTTGGTGAGGGCAGGGCCACGGCCGGGAACCAGTTTCTCGGCGCCCAGTGCATGCAAGGCATCCAGCGTGGCCGGCCATTGCTCAAGCTGTGCATCGCCGCAGTAGCACGCGGCGTCGTATTCCACCAGGTCGCCGGAGAACAGCACCTTTTGCGAAGGCAGCCAGACCACCGTGTCGCCCTTGGTATGGCCGGAGCCCAGATGCGCGATGCGGACTTCGAGCTTGCCGAGGTACAGCGTGATTTCCCTCTCGAACACCAGCGTCGGCCAGGTCAGGCCCGGCACGGTCTCGACGCCGGCGAACAGGCGCGGGAAGCGCTCGATCTCGGACTTCATATCCGCTTCGCCGCGCTCGACGATCATTTCGTAAGTGCCGCGGCTGGCGATGACCTGCTGCGCGCCCTCGGCGAAATAGGCCGACGCGCCAAGCACGCGCACCGCGTGGTAGTGCGAGAGCACGACGTACTTGATGGGCTTGTCGGTGACCGAGCGGATCCTGGCGATCAGGTCCTGCGCCATGGCGGGCGTGGCGGTGGTGTCGACGATCAGCACGCCGTCGTCGCCGATGATCACGCCGGAGTTGGGGTCTCCCTCGGCCGTGTACGCGTAGGCGTTCTCGGAGAGTTGGGTGAAGGTGACTTTCTTGGCTTCCAGGTCGGCCTGGGATGCGAATGCCTTGCTCATGCTTGCCTCTTTCTTTTCTGCTGCGTGGGGAAAAGACGAGACAGCAGGCGCCGGGGCGGATCACTGCATAGCGGGGGACTGTCTCGCCCCGTTTTTCACTCTGTAGCTGCACCGGTATCGGGGTAAGGCCATCTTAGGAATCTCAGTGAAATTAGTCAATAACAAATATAGTTGTTTTTGACTAATAAAATGCGAGAGCCGAATGCGGCACAGAAAACCAAGGGGAAACCCTCGGTGATGCGGGAGGCGGGGCGTCTGGTCGATTACTATCTGGGTTTTCAAGCGAGAGGCGAATGGCAAGATCAGCGGACAACACGTCGGATGCCGGTGGCGCGGAGAAAGCGCAGCGCGGCATACAGAGCGTCGAGGTCGGCGGCCGTTTCCTGCGGGCGCTGGCCGATGTCCGTGCCCCGATGACCCTGGCCGACCTCGCGGCTGCCGTGCAGATCGCGCCCGCGCAAGCACACACTTACCTCGTCAGCCTGGTGCGGCTTGGATTGATCAAGCGCGATCACTTGTCCGGGCGCTACGAGCCCGGCCCGCTGGCGCTGCAACTCGGGATGCTGTTTCTCGACCATGATCCCGCCTACCGGGCAGCGGTGCCGCGCGTGGCCGCGCTCGCCGCGTCGTGCGGATTCAGCGTGGCGATCTGCGCCAGCGGGCCGCAGGGCCCAACCATCGTCCGCTATGCGCACGCCGGTTCGCCCTTGCACGTGAACCTGCACGTGGGCTCGGTCATGTCGCTGTCGGCAACCGCGACCGGCCGCGTGTTCTGCGCGTTTCTCCCGCCTGGGCAATGGCAGGCAATCTGGCAACAGCAGCAGCCTGGCGGCACGCCCGACGCCGCCTTCGGCGCTACCCTTGCCGCCATCCGCGAGCGTGGCATCGAGCGCAGCATCGATGCGCCGAGCCCGGCGGTCAGCAGTCTCAGCGTGCCGGTGCTCGACACCAGCGGCCGCTTGCGCCTGGCGCTGACCGTGGTCGGCTCGACCGGCGCCATCGATGTGGACTGGCGCGGCCCCGTGGCACTTGCCCTGCTCGGCACTGCGGCAGCCATCCGTGACGCCATCGCCGGTACTCCCGAATGACCCCAGCACCCACGCCAACCGACGACAGCCAGGGCGAAGCCGCCAAACCGCAGCGCGGTATCCAGTCGCTGGACAACACCGGCCAGTTGCTCGCCGCGTTGGTGGCGGCAGGGCGGCCCTTGCCGTTGCGCGATCTCGCGCGCGCGGCCGGCATGCCGCCCGCCAAGGCGTTCCCGCATCTGGTCAGCCTGCAGAAGATCGGCCTGCTGGCGCGCGATGCGGCGGGCAATTTCCTGTCCGGCCCGCTGGGCCTCGAACTCGGGCTGATCGCCTTGCAGCGGCTCTCGCCAACCCGCGAAGCCGAGCCGGAAGTGATCGAACTGGCGGGCGCGACCAGCCTGAGCGTGGCAATGGCAGTGCTCGGCCCGCTGGGGCCGACGGTAGTCCGCCTGGAAGAAGCCGCGCGGCCGCAGCACGTCAGCCTGCGGGTGGGTACTGTGCTCTCGCTGGTCAATACGGCGATCGGCCGGCTGTTCGCGGCGCACTTGCCGGAGCACGCGCTGATTGGCCTGATGGGTCAGGACGAGCTTCGGCTGGCCGGTGTGCGGAAATCGGAAGTCGTCGAAGCGGATGGCGGCGCGGGCGAAGCGCTTGCGCTAGCGTACGCGGCCCGGCTGGCGCAAATTCGCGCGCAGCGGATCGACAACGCGCTGAGCCGGCCCGTGCCCGGCATCGACACACTTGCGGCGGCCGTGTTCGACCACACCGGCAGCGTTGCGCTCGTCATCGCCCTGATTGGCACGTCGGGCAGCTTCGACAGCGGTATAGATGGCGCCACGGCCAGGACCCTGTTGCAAGCGGCGCGGCGGCTGTCGTGGCGGTTCGGCGCGATGGAGCCGGCTGAGGCGGACGGCTAGGCGCCTGCGCGCTCAGGCGCGTTCTCATTGTCCCTTTGCCACGCGCCGCGACCGCTTCACCGGCGGTGGCGATGCCGCCGGTTCATCCTCCCCGACGAACACCTTGGGATAGTGTTCAAAGGTCCGCTTCACCAGCTCGCGCAGCCAGATGATTGCCGGGTCATGGTGGAAACGCGGGTGCCAATGCTGCTTGATGGCAAATTTCGGCAGCGCCACCGGCGGCTGCATGACGCGCACCGTGCCGTATCTTGCAAAGACGTTGGCGAGTTCCAGGGGCACGGTGGCAATCAGATCCGGATGCTGTTCGATCAGTAGCGGCACAACCAGGAAGTGGGGCGTGGACAGGTAGATGTTCCGCTTGATGCCGTGATCGTCGAAGGCGCTGTCGTAGGCCGCGCTGGCTCGCCCTGACAGCGTGACCACAATCTGCGGCATGCGCTGAAATTGCTCCAGCGTCAGGGCTTCGCCGATCTCGCGGTTGCGCGCGCTTACGATCGTCACGAAGGAATGCATGAACAGGCGCTGCTGGAACAGGCCCTCCGGCGCGGCGCGGATGGAGCCAAGCGCCAGGTCGGCTTCCCCGGAACCGAGCAGGCCTTCGATCTGCTGCAGCGGCACTTGCAGCGTGCGCAGCGTGCAGTGCGGTGCTTCGCGGCGCAGCCTGCTGATCAGCGGCGGCAGGAAAACCAGTTCGCCCATATCGGTCATGCACAGATTGAACGTGCGCCGCGCCGCCAGCGGGTCGAAGCGCGCCTGGGACAGGACTTGCTGTCTCACCGTCGCCATCACGCCGACGATGGCTTCGGTCAGTTCCTCCGCCTTGTGCGTGGGCATCATGCCCTCGGGCGTCTTGACGAACAACTGGTCGTCGAAGAACGCGCGCAAGCGGTTCAGGGCGTGGCTCATCGCGCTTTGCGTCAGGCCCAGTTCCTGCGCCGCCTTGGTCACGCTGCGTTCCCGCAGCATCGCGTCGAATACCGACAACAGGTTAAGGTCGAGCTCGTCTGTATGCATGGCCTACATTCCCGCTATTAGGTAGATGACGTTGACGCATGTTTGCTCCAAACCTATTCTGCAGTCAAGGACCCCGCAGATGGGTCCCGGCATACGGAGACAGACATGACGCCCCACCTGTTCGCGCATTTCCACCCGCAACCCCGCCTGCACGGGGCATCGCCCCCATCCTGATTTCCCTCCTGGTCCAGGCCACGGCACCTTAGCCCGGTCTGGCAGCTTCAATTCCCCGCCCGCGCATCGCCGGAAGGCAATGCGTGCATGGCGACGCGCGCCCCGGATTTCCACGCCGGGCGCAACGAGACTTTCCGAAGGAACGCAGCATGTTTATCAAGAACACCTGGTATGTGGCCGGCTGGGACAATGAGATCCCCGCCGAAGGCATGTTCTCCCGCACCATCATCGGTGTACCGGTGGTGATGTACCGCAAGGAAGACGGCAGCATCGTCGCGCTGGAGGACCGCTGCTGCCATCGCGGCGCGCCGCTGTCGGTCGGGCGCAGGGAAGGCGACTGCATCCGCTGCATGTATCACGGCCTGAAGTTCGACAGCGCAGGCCACTGCATCGAGGCGCCCGCGCAGGAGCGCATTCCGCCGCAGGCCAAGGTGCGCAAGTTTCCCATCGCCGAGCAGCACCGCTGGATCTGGATCTGGATGGGGGATCCGGACAAGGCCGATCCGTCGCTGATCCCGGATACGCAGTGGCTGGACCACCCGGACTGGCGCAGCCAGGACGGCTATATCCACTATGACGTGAACTACCTGCTGATCTGCGACAACCTGCTGGATTTCTCGCACCTGCCGTTCGTTCACCCGACCACCCTGGGCGGGAGCGAGGACTATGCAGCCGTCAAGCCCAAGGTGGAGCGTATCGATGGCGGCGTGCGGATTACGCGCTGGGCCATCAATACCGAGGCGCCCGCATTCGCCAAAGCCGTCAAGGAATGGCCCGGGAAAGTCGACCGCTGGAATATCTACAACTTCACGATCCCGGCCATCCTGCTGATGGACTCCGGCATGTCTCCCACCGGCACGGGCGCGCCGGAGGGCGTGCGCGTCGATGCCGCGGAGTTCCGGGGTTGCCAGGCGATCACCCCGGAGACCGAGAACTCCACGCACTACTTCTTCGCCCATCCGCACAACTTTGCCATCGACAAGCCGGAGGTCACCGCGTCGATCCACCAAAGCGTGGTAACGGCGTTCGACGAGGACCGCGAGATCATCTCGGCGCAACAGCGAAGCCTCGCGCTCGAGCCGAACTTCAAGATGATGCCGTTCTCCATCGACGCGGCGCTGTCGCAGTTCCGTTGGGCCGTGGACCGCAAGATCGAAGAGGAAGCGGCAGAATCCCCGGCACCCGTTGAGAAGACGGCGATGTCCGGGGTGAGGTAGCACGGCATGCTCGAACTGATCGTATCCAGGCTGACCTCGGAGGCGGAGGGCGTTCGCGGCATCGAGTTGCGGCGTCCTTGCGGCGGTGCCTTGCCCGCCTTCACCGCGGGCGCGCATATCGATGTTCACCTGCCAGGCAATATCGTCAGGCAGTATTCGCTCTGCAACGACCCGGCCGAGACCCACCGCTACTGCCTTGGCGTCGGGCTCGCGCCGTCTTCGCGCGGAGGCTCGCAATATGTTCATGCCGGGCTAAGGGAGGGCGACCCGGTCACCGTGAGCATGCCGCGTTCGCTGTTTGGCATCGACGCGGCTGCCACGGCGCATGTCTTTATTGCCGGCGGCATTGGCATCACGCCGGTTCTCAGCATGATTCGCTGGTGCGAAGCCAACGGCAGGCCATGGAAGCTGCTCTATTGCATGCGTTCGCGCCAGCGTGCGGCTTACCTGGATGTGTTGTCGCGATATGGCGAACGGGTGCAGCTTCATGTCGATGACGAGAGCCGGGGCGAACTGGCGGACCTGTCCGCATTTCTCGGCGCGCTGGCCGACGGCAGTCATGTGTACTGCTGCGGACCATCGCCGCTGATGGACGCGGTGGCCGCCACGGCGGAAGCGGCGGAAGCGGCGGGCGTGCCACGGGCCGCCACGCACTTCGAACGGTTCAGTGCCGAGCCACGGCAAGCCAGCGCAAGCGCGGAGCAGGCATTCACGGTGATCCTGCACCGGCACGGCGGCCGCTTCATCGTTCCCGCCGGCTCCACCATTCTCGAAACCCTGGAACAGAATGGCGTGCCGCTGCCATTCGCCTGTCGCGAGGGCCTGTGCCGCAGCTGCGAAGTACCGCTCTTGTCCGGCATGGCGGACCACCGCGACCATGTGCTGGGCGATGCGGAGCGCGAGGCGAACACGGCCATCATGATTTGCGTTTCCAGGGCACTGACACCCGAGCTTGAACTGGATATCTGAGCCTGCCCGGAACGCCTCGCCGCCACCATACCCTCACCACGCGCGCCACCGAGATGGCCGCGATACACCAAGGAGACAAAGCGATGTTCCATCCCACCCGCGCACTGATGACTGTCGTGCTTGCCATGTCCGGCCTGGCCGCAGCCACCGCCCATGCCGATATCAACATCGGCGTCACCTTGTCGCTGACCGGTCCTGCGGCGTCGCTGGGCATTCCGGCGAAGAGCGCCATCGACCTTCTGCCCAAGGACGTGGCGGGGCAGAAGCTGAACTTCATTGTGCTCGATGACGCCTCGGATCCGAGCGCCAGCGTTCGCAACTTCCGGCGTCTGGTGGATGAACACAAGGTGGATGTGGTGATGGGTTCCTCGGTCACGCCATCGACCATCCCGCTGGTGGACGTTGCCGCCGAGACCAGGGTGCCGCTGATGAGCCTGGCCGCAAGCGCGAGGATCGTCGAGCCGCAAGACGAGAAGCGGCGCTGGGCATTCAAGGCAATCCAGAACGAAAGCCTGATGGTCGGCGCCACGCTTGACCACATGCGCCAGACCGGTGCGAAGACGCTGGCGTTCATGGGCTTCTCGGATGCTTACGGAGACGCGTGGCTGTCGGCGCTCCAGCCGCTGGCGGACAAGGCCGGCATCAGGCTCGTGGCGACGGAGCGCTACGTGCGCACCGACACCAGCGTGGTAGCCCAGACACTGAAGATCATCGCCGCGAAGCCGGATGCCGTTCTGGTCGCCGCGTCCGGAACGCCCGGCGCCTTGCCGCAGAAGACGCTCGCCGAGCGTGGCTACAAGGGCAAGGTCTACCAGACCTATGGCATCGCCAACCGGGACTTCCTGCGCGTGGCGGGAAAGGATGCGGAGGGTGCGATCTTTGCCGTCGGGCCGGTGCCGGTAGCCGACCAGCTTGAGCCGGACAGCCCGATGCGTCCCGTCGCGCAGGATTTCATCAAGCGATACGAGGCCGCTAACGGGCAGAACTCGGCCTCGATCTTCTCGGCCAATGTCTGGGACGCGGGCCTGGTCCTGCGCTCGGCGATTCCCGTTGCCCTCGGCAAGGCCAGGCCAGGCAGCGAAGCGTTTCGCGCTGCGCTGCGCGATGCGCTGGAGAGCACCAGCGGCGTCGTGACAACCCAGGGCGTGACGACGATGTCCAGGTCCGACCATGTTGGCTACGACAAGCGGGCGGCCGCGCTGGTGCAGATCCAGAGCGGTGCCTGGAAGTATCTGAAGTAGGGTGGCGGACGGACAAGCGGCTTGCGCCCCGGCGGCCGCATTTTCCGGATTTGCTACTGCGGTTTTATTCTTGGACCATCATGCCGCCGCTTGCCTAGACTGGCTCACCTGGCATCTCGCCAACTCAACCATTGCCAGTCCAAACTCAAGGTGAACGGCTTATGAACCTGCGCGCATTGCTTTCAACACTCCTGACCGCCACGGCGGCGCTAGCCATTGGCGCCGCCCCGGCGCTGGCTGCCGACAAGACCATCAAGGTAGGCGTGCGCGGCGGCGTGGACGAGGAGATCTGGGAGGTGGTCACACAGGTGGCCAAGAAGCAGGGCCTCAATGTGCAGCCGATCGTGATCACCGGCACCGCCAGCCCCAACGAAGCGCTGAACAACGGCGACCTCGACGCCAATGCCTTCCAGCACATCCCCTTCCTGCGCGACCAGGTGAAGCAGCGCGGCTACAAGATCGTGGCGGTGGCGGATACGCTGATCTCGCCGATCGCCTTCTACTCGCGCAAGTACAAGTCGCTGGAATCGCTGCCGCAGGGCGCGCGCCTTGGCATTCCCAACGACCCGAGCAACCAGACCCGCGCGCTGGTGATCCTGCGCGATCACGGCCTGATCAAGCTGCGCGATGGTTTCGACCCCTACACCGGCACTGCCGCGCTGGCCGACGTGACCGCCAACCCGAAGAAGCTGGACCTGGTGGAAAGCGCCTCGGTGGTGCTGGCGCGCTCGTTGCCCGACGTTGACGCCGCGGCGGTGGTCAACACCTTTGCCTACCAGGCCGGCCTGATCGCCACGCGCGACGGCATTGCCGTGGAGAAGAAGGAGCACAACCCCTACGTGAACGTCATCGCGGTACGCGAGCGCGACAAGGCCGCGCCGTGGGTGGCGCCGCTGATCAAGGCGTACCACTCGGACGAGGTGCGCAAGTTCATCCTGACCAAGTTCCAGGGCTCGGTGATTCCGGCGTTCTGAGCTTCGGATTTGCGATTTCCGATTCCCGATTGTTGTTGTTCCTGCAATTCCCAGGAGGATCCTGATCGTGTCACAGGTGCTATCGCTGCAATCCAGTCCGCCGCATATCGTCTTCGCGCATCTCGGCAAGCGCTATGCGGGCGCGCAGGCCCCGGCACTGGAGGATGTTTCCTTCACCGTGGCGCGCGGCGAGATATTCGGCATCATCGGCCGCAGCGGCGCGGGCAAGTCCACGCTGCTGCGCACCATCAATATGCTGGAGCGCCCGGGCACCGGGCAGGTTCGCGTGGATAACGTGGACGTGGGCGGACTCGATGAAAACGGCCTGGTGGCGTTGCGGCGGCGCATCGGCATGATCTTCCAGCATTTCAATCTGCTCTCGGCCAAGACCGTGTTCGAGAACGTTGCCTTGCCCTTGCGCGTGGCGGGCGTGCCGCGCGCGGAGATTGCGCCGCGCGTGATGGCGCTGCTGGAACTGGTGGGGCTGGCCGGCAAGGCGCAGGTCTATCCGGCCACACTCTCGGGCGGGCAGAAGCAGCGCGTGGGCATTGCGCGCGCGCTGGTGCACCGGCCCGAGATCCTGCTGTGCGATGAAGCCACCTCGGCGCTGGATCCCGAAACCACGGAGTCCATCCTGGCGCTGCTGCGCGACATCAATCGCCAGCTGGGCCTGACCGTGGTGCTGATTACGCACGATATGGCGGTGATCCGCCAGGCTTGCGACCGCGTGCTGGTGCTCGACCACGGCCGCGTGGTCGAACTCGGCAACGTGTGGCAGGTATTTGCCGAGCCGCAAGCCGACGCCACGCTGGCTTTGCTGCGGCCGCTGCGGCTGGAGATGCCGGCCCCGGCCGGTGCGAATTCGAATTCCAATGCGGCGTACGCGGGTGCGCGCGCCGGCCATTCCGAGGTACGCGGCTATGCTGCCCATGGTTGACAAGTACATACGCGCACTGGGCGAGACCCTGCTGATGGTGAGCAGTTCGTGCCTGGTGGTCTTCGTGGCGGGCATGGCGCTGGCGATCGTGCTGACGCTGAGCGCGCCGGGCGGCCTGCGGCCCCGGCCGCGGCTGTACCGCGCGCTGTCCGCGCTGGTCAATACCTTCCGCTCGATCCCCTTCATCATCCTGCTGGTGGCGATGCTGCCGGTGACGCGGCTGATCGTCGGCACCACCATGGGCACCTGGGCGGCGGTGGTGCCGCTGAGCGTGCACCTGATTCCCTTCTTCGCGCGCATCGCGCAGGTGAGCCTGAACGAGATCGATCCGGGCTTGATCGAGGCCGCGCGCGCCATGGGCTGCCGGCGCTGGCATATCGTGCGGCACGTGCTGCTGCCCGAGGCGCTGCCGGGTATTGTCGGCGGCGCCACGGTCAGCGTGATCGCCATGATCGGTTCTTCCGCCATGGCCGGCGCGGTGGGCGCCGGCGGCCTTGGCGACCTTGCCATCCGCTATGGCTACGAGCGCTACGAGACCGCGGTGATGTTCAACGTGATCGTTATCCTGGTGGCGCTGGTGACGCTGGTGCAGTTCGGCGGCGAACGGCTGGCACGGCGTTTCGACCACAAGCGCTGATCCGGCCAGCGCGTTCACCCGTCAGCGTACGGTCGAGGCATCCTGCCCGAACAACACGCGCTTCGACGCTTCATCGACTACCGGTGCGGTATTGATCGTCTTCGCCAGCGCGTAGGCGCGTTCGGTGGCGGGGCGCGCCCGTATGCGCGCAAACCAGTTTGCCAGATGCGGGAAGTCATCGAGGTTCTGGCGCTGCCGTTCGTGCGGCACCACCCACGGGTAGCAGGCGATATCCGCTATCGAATATTCGGCACCGCAGATGTATGCATGACCGTCTGCCAGGTGCTTGTTCAGCACACCATACAGCCGCGCCGTTTCCTTCACGTAGCGCTCGATGGCGTAGGGCAGTGGCTCGGGCGCGTATTGCACGAAGTGATGGTTCTGGCCTGCCATCGGCCCGAGCCCGCCCATCTGCCAGAACAGCCATTGCAGCGCCATGTTGCGGCCACGCAGGTCCGCCGGGATGAAGCGCCCGGTCTTGTCGGCCAGGTACAGCAGGATCGCGCCCGACTCGAAAGTGGAGACCGGCTCGCCGCCATCATCGGGCGCCTGGTCGACGATGGCCGGGATGCGGTTGTTCGGGGAGATCTTCAGGAAGGCGGGCTCGAACTGTTCGCCGCGGCTGATATTCACCGGGACCACGCGATAGGGCAGGCCAGCCTCTTCGAGGAACATCGTGATCTTGTGGCCGTTGGGGGTGGTCCAGTAGTACAGATCGATCATGTGGATGGTCCTGTTGTGCCGCATGGCAGGCACGGGGAAACGGGAGGCCTGGACGGGCTTGCATGCAGGTGGATTATAGGATCGCCTCCCTTTCCCTGCTGCGGCCGGGACCAGCCGGCGTGGACTACCGCGGTGGCTGCCGGCATGCGCAGCCCGCTTCGCCGGGCGCTACGGCTCAGTTCGCCAGCGGCGGGCACGGCGCCGGATCGCTGCGCAGCGCCGCCAGCACGCGCGGGTCGCGGCTGGCGCGCAGCAGTAGCAATAGGGCCGCCAGCCCGAGGCCGGCCAGGGTAACGGCGGACGTCGCGGGCATGAGGCCTCTGGCGTGCGTTTGCGCTTATTGACGGTAAGACGGGTCGCTGCGGTCGAGCTGCCGTAGCAGGGCGGCCCAGTGTTTGCGCGTGACCGGTCCGCCAGCATTGTTCACCACCACGTCCGCTACCTTGCGGGCCACCGCATCCGGCGCGATCACCAGCGGCGCGCCACCGGACTGCGCGGCAAGCTGCGCGACGCAGGCACGCTCCAGCATGTGCAGTTCCTGGAAGGCTTGCGCGATGGTAGGCGCGCAAGTCAGCAGGCCGTGGTTGCGCAGGATGAAGATGTCCTTGTCGCCCAGATCCGCCACCAGCCGCGAGCGTTCGTCCAGATCGATGGCGATGCCCTCGTAATCGTGATACGCCACCCGGCCGAAGAAGCGCATGGCGTGCTGCGAGATCATCAGCAGCCCGTCGCGCTGGGCCGAGACGCCGATGCCGGCGGCGGTGTGGGTATGCAGCACGCATCCTACGTCGTGGCGCGCGCCGTGGATGGCGCTGTGGATCACGTAGCCGGCGGGGTTGATGCCAAGGCCGGTGTCGTCGCGCAGGATCCGGCCGTCGATATCGACCTTGACGAGGTTGGACGCAGTGATCTCGTCGAACGTCAGGCCATAGGCATTAATCAGGAAATGTTCGTGCGGACCGGGCACGCGCGCGGAGAAATGGGTGTAGATGTGATCGGTCCAGCGGAACTGCGCCGCCAGCCGGTAGGCCGCCGCCAGCTCCACGCGCACAGCCCATTCATCGGGCGAGACCTCGGTCTGGACAGCGGGGAAGTGCAGGGCGGGAAGGGACTGGCTGGTGTCAAGCCAGGCCAGCTGCGGTTCGGTGACGGCGTTCATGCGGCGCTCCGGCGTATGGGGATGGTGCCGCAACATCATACGGCTGCGGGTCAGGCTTGCCAACGCCGCAATCGGCATATGGAAATGCGCTGGCGGAGCTTGCGCGCGCGGCCGCCGACGCGGCATCCCGTAGAATCCGTTGCAGCGCATGCACAACACATAAAACGAAAAAACAGGAGAGCCCCTTGAAGAAGCCCATTTCCCTGATCGCTGCCGCCGCACTGACGCTGGCCGGCACGCTTGCCCATGCCGCCTACCCCGAGCGGCCCATCAAGCTGATCGTGCCTTTCCCGCCGGGACAGGCCACCGACATCTTCGCGCGCGCGCTGGCCGAGCGCCTGGGCAAGCAGCTTGGCCAGCCGATCGTCGTGGACAACCGCGCCGGTGCCGGCAGCAACCTCGGCATGGAGCTGGCCGCGCACGCCGCGCCCGATGGCTACACGCTGGTCATGGCCGGCAGTGCCATGGCGATCAACCAGACCCTGTACAAGAAGCTGAATTACAACCCGCGCCAGGATTTCCAGCCGATCTCGGGGGTGTTCTCGGTGCCGCTGGTGTTCCTTGCCACGCCGGCTTCGGGCATCGTCTCGCTGCGCGACCTGATCGCCAGGGCCAAGGCCGCACCCGGCAAGTACAGCTAC
Source organism: Cupriavidus sp. 05L310 (assembly GCF_056398185.1). Classification (NCBI taxonomy): domain Bacteria; kingdom Pseudomonadati; phylum Pseudomonadota; class Betaproteobacteria; order Burkholderiales; family Burkholderiaceae; genus Cupriavidus; species Cupriavidus sp. 05L310. The sequence goes on along the minus strand of NZ_JBFTOX010000019.1, from coordinate 87,893 downwards.
GCCAGCGCCGGCGTGGGCGGTACCCAGCATCTCTCCGCCGAGATGCTCAAGGCCCAGGCCGGCATCTTCATGGTGCACATTCCCTACAAAGGCAGCGGCCCGGCGCAGGCTGACTTCCTTGGCAACCAGATCCCGCTGATGGTGGATTCGGTGACGGCGGCGCTGCCCCTGATCCAGTCAAAGAAGGCCGTGCCGCTGGCGGTGACGGTGGCCAGGCGCACGCCGCAGCTGCCCAATGTGCCCACGGTGCGCGAGGAAGGCGTTGCCGGTTTCGAGGCGCTGGGCTGGGCCATCCTGATGGCGCCCAAGGGCCTGCCGCCCGCGCTGGTGAGCCAGCTCAACGCGGAAACGGTGAAGGCCTTGCAATCGCCGGAGCTGGCGAAGTTCATCACGGACCGCGGCTCGGAACCGATGCCGATGAGCCCGGAGGAAACCGGCAAGTTCCTCGACAGCGAGATTCGCAAGTGGGGCGCGGTGGTGAAGCGTTCCGGGGCGCAGGCAGACTGAGTCGCGCGGGACCAGGAAACGGAATCCTCCGGACTTCCGATTGACGCGCTGCGAAGGGTTCCCTACTCTGGGACAGTGTCCGGCGTTCAGGAGAAGAAGGATGAGAAAAAATGCCTACCCCAAGGCGATCACCGCGCTGCTCCTGGTCGACCCGTACAACGACTTCCTGTCGGACGAAGGCAAGCTCAACCGACCCGCCCGGGCCGTGGCCGATGCCACCGGCACGGTCGGGAATATGCGCCGGGTGCTAGCCGCCGTGCGGGCGGCGGGCATCACGGTCTTCTACGTGCCGCATCACCGCGCCACGCCGGATGATTTTGCCGGATGGAAGCACCTGTCGCCCTACATGGCCGGCGCGCATCGCGTGCAGCCTTTCGCGGCAGGGTCCTGGGGTGGCGAATGGCATCCCGATTTCATGCCGCAACCGCAAGACGTCATGGCCACCGAACATTTCGGCTCCAGCGGCTTTGCCAACACCGACCTTGACCATCAGCTCCGGCGGCGTGGCATGGAGCATCTGATCGTGATCGGCATGCTGGCGAACACCTGCATCGAGACCACCGCGAAATTCGGCGCCGAGCTTGGCTACCACATCACGCTGGTAAAGGACGCGACCGCGGCGTTTTCCCCGGAAGCCATGCATGCCGCCCACGAGATCAACGGCCCGACGTATGCCCACGTGATCCTGACGACGGACGAACTGCTGCCGCAACTGCAGGCAGCGGGCTAAAAGCGCGATGCAGCGGGGGTGCTCCGGCGCAGCTATGCGACGGCGTCTCTCGCCATCCTGCGACGGCAATGCGCCATGGCCCGGACGATGTGCTCCCGGACCATGTAGATGCTGAGGCAATCGGCGACTTCAGCACGCGTCACGCCTTCCACCTTGCGTATGCCCGTGGCGTGCTACAGCGCACGCACAGGAATGCACAGCTCGCAGGTCAGCACCCCCGTGCGCCGGTCCAGCGCGGACACTGCCGAGAACCGCTCGAAGCACGGGCGCTCGTCGCATTGCAGGCCGCTCGACGGCAGCCATTCCCGGGTCAGCCACATCCACGCCTCGCCGATGGTGGCAGGGGCGCCGCTGAATGGCGCCACGGCGTAGCGTCCGCCCGGCAGGACGGCAATGCTGGCCTGGCCGCCGGGCTGGAACGCTTCCGGTACCGCCACGCAGGCGTCGTAGCGGCACTTGTCCGGCGGCGTAATGCCCGGGGCGTCGTGGCCGATGCCATAACACGTCTGCTCACCCAGGCCGTTGGCATGCATCCATGGCGCGACGGCTTCGCGCCAGAACGTGCCGATCGCCGGGCCGTAGGGACCGATGTGGCGCTGGTAGGCGACACGTACCTCGGGTAGATCGATGATGCGGACTTCCATATTGCGCTCTCCATGTGCTTGGTGGGAGCCGCCATGGTCGGTGAATGCACGGCCGTCCACCTGACTGGCATTGCGCAGGACCTGATCCGGATTGCTATCCGGATTGCCATGGCGGTTGGCATGGCGCTCGCGTGCCGCCGCCATTTGCTCGGCCCGGTGTTGCGCCGCGCCAGCGCGCCAGGCCGACGGCGTGCAGCCAAACCTGAGCTTGAAGGCGCGCGCAAATGCCTCGCCTGACCCGAATCCCGTGGCCAGTGCGATTTCCAGCACCGAGGCCTCCGGTTTGCAGGACAAGTGAAATGCCGCGGATTCGAGCCGGCGCCGGCGCGCGTAGTCGCCCAGCGTCTCACCCATCCATGCCGCGAACACGCGATGAAAATGGAATCGGGAAAAATTCGCCACATCCGCCAGTTGCGCCAGGTCGAGCGCCGTGTCCAGATGCTGGTCGATATAGTCGAGCACGCGGTTCATGCGCCGCGCGTACTCTGCGCGATGGATGCGCGGCAGCGGTGGGTCGGACGGGTCGGTAGATGCCATGGCTGCGGATTATGGCATGGTGGCGATGCGCACAAACCGTCGCGGGCATGGGAAACGCCCCGCGCGAGGCGGGGCGTTTCAACCTTTCAGCCTTTCAGCCGATCGACCCTTCAGCCAGCCACGCGCGCTGTCGCACGCGAGCCAGCGCGGGCTGTCATGCCAGGTCAGGCGAGCGCGGGGTAGTCGATATAGCCTTCGGCGCCCGGATGGTAGTAGGTCGCTGGCTGCGGCGCGTTCAGCGGCGCGTCGATCTGCAGGCGGCGCGGAAGGTCGGGGTTGGCGATGAACAACTGGCCAAAGGCCACGGCATCGGCTTCGCCGGCTTGCAGCACATGCTCGGCCGTTTCCTTGGTCATCTGTTCGTTGGCGATATAGACGCCGCCGAAGGCCTTCTTCAGCGCGGGGCCGAGGCGGTTGTCGCCGAGCGCTTCACGCGAGCAGATAAAGGCGATGCCGCGCTTGCCGAGTTCGCGGGCCACATAGCCGAAGGTGGCGCCCAGGTCCGAGTCGCCCATGTCGTGGGCATCGGCGCGCGGCGCCAGGTGCACGCCCACGCGCGATGCGCCCCATACGTCGATGCAGGCGTCGGTCACTTCCAGCAGCAGGCGGGCGCGGTTCTCGATCGGGCCGCCGTAAGCGTCGGTGCGCTTGTTGGTGCTGTCCTGCAGGAACTGGTCGAGCAGGTAGCCGTTGGCGCCGTGCACTTCCACGCCGTCGAAGCCGGCGGCCTTGGCATTTTGCGCGCCGTGGCGGTAGGCCGCGACGATGCCCGGGATCTCATCGGTTTCCAGCGCGCGCGGCGTGACATACGGGCGCTTGGGGCGCACCAGGCTGACATTGCCCGCGGCCGCGATGGCGCTGGGCGCCACCGGCAGCTCGCCGTCGAGGAAGACGGGGTCGGAAATGCGGCCCACGTGCCATAGCTGCAGGAAGATGCGGCCGCCGGCGGCGTGCACGGCATCGGTCACTACCTTCCAGCCGGCCACTTGTTCGTCGGACCAGATGCCCGGGGTGTCGGCGTAGCCCACGCCTTGCGGGGTGACGGAAGTGGCTTCGCTGAGGATCAGGCCCGCCGAAGCGCGCTGCACGTAGTACTCGGCCATCAGGGCATTGGGCACGCGGCCGCCGCCCACCGCGCGCGAACGCGTCAGGGGCGCCATGATGACGCGGTTGGGAAGATCGAGGTCGCCGATACGGATCGGATCAAAGAGTGTAGGCATGGCTATTGGTCTTGGTACCGAAAAGGGTGGAGGAGGATGACGCACCACGGACTTGGTGCGGCTTCGGGCGCTTGCGCGCCGCCAGGTTTCACAGATCGCTATGCATGTGATCCAGAAAAGCCTGGATGGTCACTTCGTTGCGCTTGAAAAAAATCCATTGGCCAACCCGCTTGGACGTCACCAGGTCGGCGCGCTGCAGCGTGGCGAGATGCGCCGACACGGTGGACTGCGACAAGCCCGTGCGCGCGTCGATCAGGCCCGCGCAGACGCCCAGCTCAAGCGGGTAGTCCTGTATGGCGAAGTTCTCCTGCGGCGATTTCAGCCAGGCCAGGATATTGCGCCGCACCGGGTTTGCCAGCGCTTTGTGGATGGCGTCGATGTCGATCGGGTTTGAGTCGGAACTCGCGTCGGGGGTGGCTTCAGGGTTCACTGCTGTCACGGAAGGGATCGTTGTTTCGCAGACTGGCGAAACAAATATCTGCTTCTCACAAAATTAATATCGTGACTATACGATATGTGTCGGGACTTTGCCGGAGGGGCGAAAACATCACCAATTGGCCCCATTCCGGGAAAGGTTTTAGCGAAACCCAATCTGGTTGCTTTAAGAAACCATGAAGGTTAGACTTCACTTGGTTTTTTTACAAAACCAGATGGAGCCCGTCATGACTTTTAACCCAGGAAGCGCAGCCGCATTGCGTGCGGCAGCGCCTTCGATGCCTTCTTCGCTGGTCTGGCTGTTCGCGCTGGCTGGCGGCCTCAGCGTGGCCAACGTCTACTACGCGCAGCCCTTGCTCGATGCCATGGCGCATGAATTCGGCTTCGGCACCGGCGCGGCAGGCATCGTGGTCACAGCCACGCAGGCGGGCTGCGCGCTGGCGCTGCTGTTGCTGGTGCCCGTGGGTGACCTGGTCGACCGGCGCCGCCTGATACTGCTGCAATTGTTGTTGCTGGCGATGGCGTTGGCCCTGGTGGCCCTGGCTTCCTCGCGCGTTGCCTTGCTGGCCGGCATGCTCGCCGTGGGCTTGCTGGGCACGGCCATGACGCAAGGCCTGATCGCGTTCGCCGCCACGCTGGCCGCGCCCGCCGAACGCGGCCGCGTGGTAGGCGCGGCGCAGGGCGGCGTGGTGGTCGGGTTGCTGCTGGCGCGGGCCCTGGCGGGCGCGCTGGGTGACCTGGCCGGCTGGCGTGCCGTGTATGTGGTCTCGGGCGTGCTGGCGCTGCTGATGATCGCCGTGCTGGCGCGCCGCCTGCCGCATCGGCACGGCGCGCCGTTGCGCATGAGTTATGCGCGCCTGCTGGGCTCGATGTTCACGCTGCTGGCGCACGAGCGCACGCTGCAGATCCGCGGGGTACTCGCCATGCTGATGTTCGCCGCCTTCAGCGTGTTCTGGACCGCGCTGGTGTTTCCGCTGAGCGCGCCGCCGTATTCGATGTCGCATACGGCCATCGGCGCCTTCGGGCTGGTGGGGGCGGCGGGCGCGCTGGCGGCGGCGCGTGCCGGCCACCTTGCGGATCGCGGGCTGGGCCAGGCGACGACCGGCGCTGCGCTGGTGTTGCTACTGGCCTGCTGGCTGCCGCTGGGTTTCGCGCAGCAATCGCTGTGGCTGCTGGTGGCCGGCGTCATTGTGCTGGACCTTGCCGGGCAGGCCATCCATGTCACCAACCAGAGCCTGGTGTTTCGCGTACAGCCGGAAGCGCACAGCCGGCTGGTGGGCTGTTACATGTTGTTCTATGCGCTAGGCAGCGGCGCCGGCTCGATCGCCTCGACCCACGTCTATGCGCGCGCCGGATGGTCCGGCGTGTGTGTGCTGGGCGCCGCCATCAGCGCCGCTGCGCTGGTGTTCTGGGCCCTGACCTTGCGCGCGATGCCCCGGCCGCTTGAATAGCAATCCCCCCGTTTGCGTGGTAATCCGGCAGGAACTTTCATTTTGCTTGCGGATCCAGTATGGAAATCGGGCTGATCACGTCAACCAAAACCCGCCCGCTCGCGTAAGAGCGGTGTCACCTACAGGTGTTCGAGATCAGGCAGGCTATCCATGACCTTCAGCTTTTCACGTGTGATGCCGGTGTTGCTGCTGGCTGCTGCCGCCGGCCTGCTGGGCGCGTGCGCGCAGGGCGGCGGCGCGCCGGACAGCGGCAGCGCCGCGGCGACCCTGAAACCGGCCGACCTGCACTGGCTCAACACCGTCACCTTCGGCGCCAACCAGGCCAGCATCGAACGGCTGCGCAAGCTGGGCCGCGAACGTTATCTCGATGAACAGCTCAAGGCGCCCGCCACCGATGCCGGCGAACTCGCCGCCACCATCGGCGCGCTGAGCATTGCACAGCAAAGCGGCGAGCAAAGGCTGCGCAGCGTGCGCGCCGAGCAGCAGCGCATCAATACGCTCACGGACGATGACGAAAAGCAAAAGGCGCGCGATGCGCTGAACCGCGGCGGCAACGAGGTGCTGCTCGATACCAGCCGGCGCCATCTGTTGCGCGCGCTTTACTCCACAGCGCAGTTGCGCGAGCAGATGACATGGTTCTGGATGAATCACTTCAGCGTGTACTCCGGCAAAGGCTCGATACGCTGGGTGCTGGCCGACTACGAAGACAAGGCAATACGCCCGCGTGCGCTGGGCAAGTTCCGCGACCTGCTGATGGCCACGGTGACCGCGCCGGCCATGCTGGAGTACCTGGACAACGCGCAGAGCGCGGTCGACCGCATCAACGAGAACTACGCGCGCGAGCTGATGGAATTGCATACGCTGGGCGTGTCCGGCGGCGCAAGCGGTTCGCGCTATTCGCAGCAGGACGTGCAGGAACTGGCCCGCGTGCTGACCGGACTGGGCATCAATGCCAGCGGCCAGCCGCCGAAGCTGCCGCCGCAAAAGCAGGCGCTCTACCGCGCCGATGGCGTATTCGAGTTCAATCCGGGCCGGCATGATTCCGGGCCCAAGACGCTGCTCGGCCATCGTATCGAGCCGACCGGGTTCCACGAGGTGGAGCAAGCCGTGGACATTCTCAGCCGCGAGCCCGCCACGGCGCGTTTTATCTCCTACAAGCTCGCCGCGCATTTCGTTGGTGATGCGCCGCCGCCATCGCTGGTCAACCGCATGGCGGCCACGTTCGTGCAGAGCGACGGCGATATCGCGGCGGTGCTGCGCACGCTGTTCCTGTCGCCGGAGCTGAACGCAACGCTGGCCTCGGGCAACCGCAAGTTCAAGGATCCGATGCAGTTCGTGGCCTCGTCGCTGCGGCTGGCCTACGACGGCCGCATGGTGGCCAACCTGCGCCCGGCCATCGCCTGGCTCAACCAGCTGGGCGAGCCGCTTTATGGCCGCATCACGCCGGACGGTTTCCCCGCCGCGGAAAGCGCGTGGGCCAGCTCGGGGCAGATGGTCAAGCGCTTCGAGATTGCCCGCGCGATCGGTTCCGGGCAGGTTGGCCTTTTCTCCAAGGATGATGGCAAGCCGGCCGAGCGCACCGGGTTTCCGCAACTCGGCAACCGCGTGTTTTTCGACAGCATCGAACCCACCCTCGGGCCCGCCACGCGCACCGCGATGACGCAGGCAGCTTCGCAGGCGGAGTGGAACACCATCCTGCTTTCCTCGCCCGAGTGGATGCAGGAATGAGAGGCCCTGCCCTGGATCAAGGAGCGACCCATGCAACGACGTGAATGGCTAAAGGGCGCCGGGCTGGCGGGACTGGCTGCGCTGGCACCCGGCATTGCCTCGCGCGCCTACGCGCTGCCGCAGCAGGCCGATGCGCGTTTCCTGCTGGTGTTCCTGCGCGGCGGCTACGATGCCACCAATGTGCTGGTGCCGGCAGGCAGTGATTTCTACTACGCGTCGCGTCCGAATATCGCCATCGCCAGGCCGGCTGCGCAGGGCGCCCCGGCCGATCCGCGCGCCGCGCTGTCGCTGGCGGCGGCCTTCGATGGCGGCGCGGACCGGGGCATCGACACGTGGGCGCTGCATCCCGCGCTCAAGGACAGCCTGCTGCCCTTGTGGCAGAAGCAGCAGCTTGCCTTTGTGCCCTTTGCCGGCACGGCGGACTCCTCGCGCAGCCACTTCGAGACGCAGGACAGTATCGAGGCGGGTTTGCCGCTGGCTGCGAACGGAAAGGGCAACGGCCGCGCCGATCCCTCGCTGCGCGGCACCGGCTTTCTCAACCGGCTCGCCGAGTCCATGGGCGGACGCGCCGCGCCGGTAGCCTTTACCGACGGCCTGCCGATGGTGCTCAGCGGTGCGCTCAGTGTGCCCAATGTCTCGCTCAAAGGCACCGGGCGCACGCCCTTCGACGAACGCCAGACACGCGTGCTGGCGCAGATGTACCGCGGCACGCGTTTCGAGTCGCTGATCAACGAGGGCTTCGAGCTGCGGCAGACCGTGGCGCAGGAGGCCGAGGCCATGCAACGCCGCAACAGCATGATGGCCGCGAACCTGCCCGCGCAGCCCGAGCCCGACATGGCCAGCCGCATGCAGGAAATGCAGGCGGCCAACCGGCGCGCGCTCAGCGCCAAGGGTTTCGAACTGGAAGCGCGGCGCATGGCCAGCCTGATGCGCGAGCGCTTCAACCTGGGCTTTATCGACGTGGGCGGCTGGGATACGCATGTGAACCAGGGCGGTGCGCAGGGGCAACTGGCCAACCTGCTGGACAACCTGGGGCGCGGCGTCGCCGGCTTTGCCGATGAGATCGGCCCGGTGTGGAGCAAGACCACGGTGGTGGTGGTCTCCGAGTTCGGCCGCACCTTCCGCGAGAACGGCACGCGCGGCACCGACCATGGCCACGGCACCGTGTACTGGGTGGCCGGCGGCGCGGTGCGCGGCGGGCGCATAGCCGGCGAGCAGGTGGCGGTAGAGCAGCGCACGCTGAACCAGAATCGCGACTGGCCCGTGCTCAACGAATACCGCGCCATGCTGGGCGGCCTGTTCAGGCGCCTCTACGGGCTGGACGATGCGCGCCTGGCGCATGTGTTTCCCGATACCCGCGCGGTGGATATCGGGCTGCTCTAGCCGCTTCATCCCCTGGCCGGCAGCACCGGCCGCCCGATCTTGCCCGCGATGCGGCCGGTCACGATCCAGTAGCTTCCAGCGCTGCCTGCAGCCTCTCCATTTCCGCCATCATCTCCGCCGTGAACTCCGGTCCTTCCCATGCCCGATAATCCTGCCGCGCATAGGCCAGCGCATTCTTGTAATACAAAAACGCATTGAGCCGGTTGCGCACATAGTTGTTCTGCGTGCGCGTGACCTTGCCGGGGCTGCCCATCACGATGGAATTGGGCGGAATCACGGTGCCCTCCTTGAGGAAAGCATGTCCGGCGACGATGCAGTTATCGCCGATTACGCAGCCATCCATGATGGTGGCGTTGATGCCGATCAGGCAGTTGTCGCCGATCGTGCATCCGTGGATCGTGCAGTGATGCGTGATGGAGCAATGGCTGCCGATGATGGTTGGCGAGCGGTCGCCGATATGCAGCATCGCGAAGTCCTGGATATTGGTGTAGGCGCCGATCACGATTTCCCTGCTCTCGGCGCGCGCGGCGACATGGATCCAGATTGATGCGCCCTCGTGGATGGTGATCTTGCCATAGAGGTAGGCCGATTCGTGCACGTAGGCGGTGGGATGCAAGCGCACATCGGGTCCGATGACTGCCATGACTGTCTCCTTGAATTATTCTTTTGAATGCGGAGATTGTACGTGGATGCGCTCACGCGCTTTCGCGCGGCACGCTGCGAAAGCCCAGGCTCCCCTGGCGCAAAAAGCAGGGAAACCGGGCCGAAGCGCCCGCGTCTGGCCGCACTTTCACCTGGCCGCGGCTGGTCCTATGCTATGCAGACGCAGCCGTTACCGCGGAGTCCGCCGTGCCCGTCCATCGTTCGTTTGTTTCCGTGCGGATCGCCATGATTGCGCTCGCCGGCGCCGCCATGCTGGCCTGGCCCGCGCGCGGCGGCGATAACGACAAGGAAAACCGTGGCCGCGATCCCTTCTTCCAGATCTCTTCGCGCATCGCCGGTTGCCCGGAGCCGCTCGGGCCCCGCGTGGACGAGGCGCAATGGCGGCGCGATGCCCATCACCGGATCGAAGATGGCAACCACTGCTATGTGGAAGGCCGCTGCCGCCTCGCCAATTCCTACCAGTACGAGAAGGAGATCGTGGAAAGCACGCGCCGCCGCCTGCAGTCGCTGTCGCTCGCCATGCCGGGCTGGCAGGATTCCACGCTGTGGCTCACAGTGCGGGGGCGCTGGCTGCTGGTGCAGGGCTGCGTGGGACGTGGCTTCGCGCATCAGCCGTTCATGGCGGCGCTGCGCGAGGTGGCGGATGTGGAGATCGTGATAGACCAGACCACCGACGATCCTGCGCGCGGGGTGCCTTACCCCTTGTTCGGTGACCGCCAGGGCGTGGCGGCGCCGGCCCGGCCGCAATCCGCTGGCGGGCAGAAGTAAGCACTTTCTTGCCGTGCATGGATGCTTCCGTTCCGGTGTCTGTCCCGGTTGTGGGCCGCGATGCCAAGTGCTACCTTCGGGGCATGCTGGTGGCCCGGCCGGGCCGAAATCCCTCTATCCAGGGGGATCGCCAGCGCGAGGTTTCTGGCTTGGGACAAGACATGACCGCTCACCCTTACGGGCCGACGCGCGCCTTCCGAAGACTGGGCGCGGTGTTATTTCCACTGCTGTTATGCGGGCTTCCCGATGAAGGGATGGCTCAGCAAGGGCAAACCGGCAGCGCAGCGCCCGAGGGCATCCCCGGCACCATCTGCGACGCGCCCTGGTTCCAGTCGGGGGCGCGCGCGCAGATGGAGGCCAGTGGCGACATGCCGATGTCGATCACCATGACCATCCGGCATCCTTCGATCACGGAGAAGGGCTGCAGCGCATGGCTGTCGATCCATTCCAAGTCGGCGCTGGCGGCCATGATGGGCCCGCCGGTGGTCATGGACCAGGTGCACAGGATGAGCTTTGACCGGGGCGCTACGCCCGGCGCGGTGGCCACGGTGAGCAGCCAGCGCGCCACCATCAATGCGCAGGCGCGCTATACGCGCCTGTTCGGGCAGGCCTCGTTCCAGGGCAAGGGCGTGCTGAGCTATGCGGGCCTGGCCATCAGGGAGGGCGTCGTGCTGCCTGGCGAGACCCTCAGTTCCAGCCTGGACCTGGAGATACATAGCCTGGCAACGGACGAGATGGTCACCACCATTCGGGCCCCCTCGGCCTCGGTCTCCATCGGCGAGCGCCGGGTCGGCCGCGCGCAATCCATCGAGACCGCGATGGGACGCCGCGAATGCATGCCCATCACCTATGAGAAGCGATCCTCGCTGGGGCCATTGATGATGGGAGACGACCTCATCCAGACCGAGCCGACGATCATGAACGTCACCGACTGGTACTGTCCGACCGAGGCGTTCGTGCTGCGTACGGAAGTGCGCCAGAAGGGGAAGGTCGAGCGGATCGATACGACGGCGATTGGCCTGGATGAGGATGCGCCGTGATCCGGGAAGCAAGACGCTAACGAGAGGAGTGCCCTGGTATGAATGAAGATAAGGCACTGCTGCCAGTGCTGCAGCAGCTTGAAACCGAACTACACCAGCCTGCCGCCGGCGGCGACAGGGATCGGCTGGACGTGCTGCTGCATGACAGTTTCCTGGAGATTGGCCGGTCCGGGGGCATTCACACCAAGGCCGAGACGCTCAGCGAACTGCCCCCCGAGGCCGCATCCGGCACGATATGGGCGCAGGACTTCTCGCTGCGGCAGCTCGCGCCAGACGTGGCCATGCTGAACTACCGGTCGGCGTGCCGGCGGCCGGACGGCCGGCTGGAACGGCATACCCTTCGCACTTCGATCTGGAAGCTTACCGACAAGGGCTGGCAGATGTTCTTTCACCAGGGCACGCCGACGGACCCTTTCTCTACCTGATGAGCTTCAATCCGGCTGACCTGGCCGTTTTCACGTCAAACGTGGCCGTGTATTCACATTGCGCGTCGTGGCAGGCGCGTTCTATCAAGCAGTCCGCGAAGTCGGCTGCCGAGGAGGCAAACACCCTTAGGGCTTTCCAAACTGTCTCTGACGCTTCAACGGCGAGTTCTTTCGTCCGCAGCAGCGTCTCGATAATCCGAACGATATCTTCGCGTTGCGCGTCATAGCATTTGCTCAACACCCAGACGACCTCGACCAGTACCACTTGCGTCACGTAGCCTTGCCGCTCGGTTGATAGCGACTCGATCAGGGCATTGGCTTTGGGTGACTGCACGGCATCGTCTTGCGCAAGGTAACGAACAAGTACATTGGTATCGAGGCCAATCATCGCGCCGAGGCGCCTTGCCCGGCGATGGCAGCGTTCATATCCTCCACCGAGACCGGCCGTTTCGGACTGCCAATGATGCCTTTCAGCGCCGTTACCGATTGAATGGCTGGAACGACCTCATAACGACCGGATTGCTCATTCATGATGAATTCGATCCGGTCACCTGAACCTACGCCTAACGCATTGCGCACGTCGACAGGGATGGTGACCTGCCCTTTCGAAGTGATTGTTGCTGACGTCATTGTGAACTCTCCTGCGGAACCTGATTCCTTACTTTGGTGTAAGGATATGGAAATCTCAAGGGAATGGCAGCGGCAGCCCCTATCGACACCCAGAAAAATAGCTTGCAATTTAATCGTGTGCGATATAAATTTCAGCCCATGGACACGAAACGCACCTCCCGGACCAAGCAAGCTGCACCTGACGCCACGCTCAATGCCGCGTCGGCGCAGCTGCTGGACCAACAGTTCTGCTTTTCCGTGTACGCCACGTCGCTTGCGCTGAACAAGCTGTACCGCAAGCTGCTGGCGCCGCTGGGCCTGACCTATCCGCAATACCTGGTGATGTTGGTGCTGTGGGAGGCCGATGGCCTGACCGTTTCGGAAATCGGCGCGCGGCTGCACCTGGATTCGGCCACGCTGACGCCGTTGCTCAAGCGGATGGAAGCCCAGCAACTGGTGCGGCGCGAGCGCGCCGCCGCGGATGAGCGCCAGGTCATCGTCTCGCTGACCGCCGAAGGTCGTGCGCTCAAGGAGCCGGCCGAGGCCGTGCCCCGCGCGGTGCTGTGCGCTTCGGCGTGCAGCGTGGAGCAGGTCGTGGCGGTGAAGGCGGAACTGGACAAGTTGCGCGAACGGTTCGCCGAAGCAGGCGGCTGATCAGGATCGCGGTGCCAGGGCGATGCGAGCCACTGGCGCCAGGCGGGCCAGGCAGGAGGGCGGCCCGTTTTTATTGTAATTTATATAGCGTACTATTTAATAGTTAGCTATTTAATATGGAAGGCTCCCGGGCTTTCTCGAACCGCAGGCTCGACGAGCCGGCTTTATCACTTATCAGGAGTGCCATCATGTCGATCGAAAAAGTCCTCTACCGCGCTACCGCCACCGCAACCGGAGGCCGTGACGGCCGCGCGGTATCGTCTGACAACGTGCTGGACGTCAAGCTGGCCACGCCGCGCGAACTTGGCGGCGCGGGCGGCGCGGGCACCAACCCGGAACAACTGTTCGCCGCCGGCTATTCGGCCTGTTTCCTCGGCGCGCTGAAGTTCGTCGCGGCCCGCGACAAGGTGGCGCTGCCTGCCGATACCGCCATCACCGGGCAGGTTGGCATCGGTGCCATTCCCACGGGCTTTGGCATCGAGGTGGACCTGAACATCGCGCTGCCGGGGCTGGACCGTGCCGTCGCGCAGTCGCTGGTGGACAACGCACACATCGTCTGCCCGTACTCGAATGCCACGCGCGGCAATATCGACGTACGTCTCAACCTGGTCTGAGCGCGGATCCGGATTCCCAGGCAGTTGGCGCGGATTCGCGCGCCAACTGCCTGGGAACCGGCCCTGCGCAATGCGCCGGCGTGCGCTTCCCTTGCGCATGGGCCGGACCGCCCGGCCGTGCGGAATCGTCGCTGGCATCACCATCACTCATGAAAAAAGCGACTTGATTTGTGTTGTATATATCATTTTTAGAATGATTGCGGCGTAGCTACACTTTTCCTACCTCCCCAACAAACAAGGGCAGGCACAAGGAAAACATAATGACCAAGAAGCAAACGCTTGCCGCCGCGCTGGCACTCTCCATCCTCGGCATCTCGTCAGCCTGGGGTGCCACGGCGCCCACGCAAGCGCCACTACCGGTTGCAAAGGCCGACCGGATCGCCGCCCTGTTCGGCAGCCCCGCGGACGTGAGCACGACGACCCGCACCGTGACGCTGACGCCGGGCATGAACTACGTGAACGTGGCATCCGGGGAATCGGTGGCCTTCCGCGCCGGCAACACGACCGTCGGCTGGACCTTCCTGGAGGCGATCGGGGGAACGTCGGTCGATATGAAGACCATTTTCCCGAATGTGGCACAGGCCGGCGGTATCCGCGTGTACATCGCGCCGAGCAAGCTCTTCACCGGAGGCTGACGCCCAACCCCGAAGGCGCCAAAAAATGGCCGGCATCGCTGCCGGCCTAACGTCCTCCGACTCAGTGAACAAGCCAAGGTCGATATGATCGTTCGCTGGCGTGGCCCGCAAGCCCGCCAGCTTGTGCCGCGATGGAGGTCAGAAGCGGTGGCGCACGCCGGCCATGACGCCGGTCTGATTCTGGCCCGCCAGCGTATTCATCGCGTTGGTGACGCCGTAGGTGGCCTGCCCCTTGTTGTTCACGTAGCCGAGCAGCAGGTAGGCGTCGGTGCGCTTGGACAAGGCATAGTCCGCATTCAGCACGAACATCCACGAATCGTTGCTGTCCTTGCGGGCATCAGTATAGTAAGCCGCACCGGTCAGGCTGAAGGCGGGCGTGATCTTGTACAGCGCGCCAAGCCAGTACAGGTTGTCCTGGCGCACCGAGGTCGCACTGGTGAGTTCGTCGCGCAGCCAGCGGTAGCCGGCGAACACCTTCGCATCGCCGAAGGCATAAGACCCGCCGATGGCGGCGCGCTTGGCCGCGGCGCCGGACGTGGCAACGGTGCTGCCCTGGTACTGGTCATAGGCGACACCCACCGAGACCGGGCCGGTGGCGTACGCCACGCCACCGCCGAAATTCTTGCCGACCTGGAAGCTGCCCGGTACTTCGCCGCCGTTGGCGACGTTGCTATCGCGGCCGAAGCTGTAGAAGCCAGTTGCGATCAGGCCGCCGAACTTGCCGGTGTACTTGACGGCGTTGTCTGCGCGGCCGTTGAAGCCCTGGGTATCGACCGAGTTGAGCGAGTAGCTGCTGCCGACCGCCATCGGGTCATAGGCACCGAACAGGTCATACAAGGCATTTTGCTGGCGGCCCAGCGTGATGGCGCCAAGGTCGTTCTGCAGGCCGACATAAGCCTGGCGGCCGAACAGGCGGTTGCCCTGGCCGGACTTGCCCGTGTCGATGTCGAAGCCGCTTTCCAGTACAAAGATGCCCTTCAGGTTGTTGCCGAGATCTTCCACGCCGCGAATACCCCAGCGCGAACCGGAAAGGCCGCCGGATGTCACCCCATACAGTGCGCCGCCCCCGTTGGGGCCCTGCACATGGCTTTGGTAGCTGATGCCGGCATCGGCAATGCCGTAGAGCGTCACGCTGGAGGCAGTCTGGGCGGAGGCGATACCGGAGGCGGAGCATGCCGCGGCTGCGGCGGTCAGTGCGAGGAGCGTTTTTTTCACTATCAATCTCGGTTTTCTTGTCTGGGCGAATAAGGGTCCCTGCTGCCGGGGAGGTCATGGTCGCGATGCGAGCCGGGGACCATCCACCAATGCGGCACCGAGAGTTTGCGTCGGTAGTGTGACAACGATATGTAAACAGTTATGAAAAAATGAAGGTAACTGTTTCTTAATAAGAAATGAACGAGTTTGCGTATGGGCGCCATCCATGACATGCGCCGGGCACCTGCGCTGCCACCCGCGCGGCTGGTGCGGTTGGTCGCGGACGGGCGCCGGATGTCAGGCGCTGACGGAGCGACCGGACGCGCGCAGCCGATTTCCGTTTCTTCCCAAACCGGTAGGGATAGAATCAAGTGCTTTTTTCGACTGGAGAAAGCGCAATGAACCCTGGTGACATCGCCCGGCTCCGGGAAGGCAACGCAGAGAACCCGGCCGCTTCAGCCGCGCAGGTAATGACTTGTATCGCGATGCCTCGAACGAGCACGCTGGACGTGGTCGGGCAGGTCACACCGGGCGGCAGCGCCACGGTGCAAACACTGCCGCTTGGCTTGCGCGATCCGCCCGACGTCCGTTCGCCCTCCCATGTGGCGCTGCCGTTCCCGCCGGGCGACGGCCTCTACGGCGCGCAGCCCGACGCGGGCGATTACTACGGGGTCCAGCTCGGCGCGATGGCCGCGCGCGGCGAACGGGCGGCGCTGATCGTCAGCCTGGATGCGCCGATCGGCATGTCGTCCAATCCCTTCTTCCCGCATCTATTGCAGCGCGTGGATGAAGGCATCGCAAGTCCCGCCGCCGCGCCCAAATGACCAGCCCGCTATCCACGCACCTTCCTCCTGTGCTGCGGCGCGTGCTGCGCCCGCTGCTGGATCCGGCCCGCCGCTATCGCTACGCCCGGCAGATTCACGCTGCCAGGGTGGCGCTCGGGCTGCTGACGTCCATCGCGCTGACCACGGGGATCCACCTGCCTCACGGCGAGTGGGCATCCATTACGCTGCTGGTCGTCATCGGCGGCTTGCAGCACCATGGCAACATCCGCAAGAAGGCCGCCGAGCGCGCGCTCGGCACGCTGATCGGGGCGGGGGCGGGGCTGTTGATCATCCTGCAGCAATCGTATTTCCACGCGCCCCTGCTCAGCTACGTGCTGATCGTGATCGCCTGTGCCATCTGTGCGTACCAGGCAATCGGCAAGGGCGGCTATATCGCGCTGCTCTCCGCTATTACCATCTTCATCGTCGCGGGCCACGGCGAGAACGCCGTCGCCGACGGGTTGTGGCGCGCGGCCAATGTGTTGATCGGCATCGCAATCGCGCTGCTGTTTTCCTTCGCCTTGCCCCTGCACGCCACGTACTCGTGGCGCTACAAGCTGGCCGAGGCACTGCGCAGCTGCGCGAGGATGCACACAGCCATCGCCACGGATGCAGCCCTCGACAAGGCCGAACTGCAGCGCGCCATGGTCCTGCAAGGCGGCCTGCTGGTGCAGCTGCGATCCCTGATGCCATCCGTGGCCAAGGAGATCAACGTGTCGATGGAACAGCTCGAGGCAATCCAGCACGGCATGCGGGTCAGCATCAGTCTGCTGGAAGTGCTGGCCGCCACCCGTCCGTGCTTCGACGACGAATCCAGGGCTGTCATCCAGGACTGCCTCGGCGAAGAAACGCGCCGCATCAGCGCCATGCTGATCGGCATGGCGCGCGCCCTGACGCACGGTGTCGTCGCGCGCCTGGAGCCGCGCGGCGATTCGCCACTCGAACGCATGACGGAAGCCATACCCGCGCAATGGGCCGGCTATGTATCGTTGACGCTGAGACTATCCGGCGAGTTCGATGCGTTGCGGCAGCGGCTGTCGGAGATTGCGCAGCGGTGGAATATCTGAAGCCGGTTTCTTTCGCATACACTGTGCGCTCGAACGGCGGGCGCGCGTGCGCATTTCGCGCCGCTGTTCATCCTGCTCCCGGCGCTGTCGACGGCAGGAATGCCGTGCAAATTTCGCTCGCTCTGGAGAGAACGCATGAAAGCCTGGATCGCAATGGCCGTTGGCGCGCTTGGATGCGCAATGGCGTTCCTGGCAGGCCCGGCGTGCGCCGCGGACACGGCGACGCTGACCATTGCCGCCGGTACGCAACAGCGCAACTGGACGCGGGAGGCGCTGCTGAATGACCGCCGCCTGACCGACGTAACGGTGGACGACGACAACCTGAAGCACCGGCTGACGTTCAAGGCTATCCCCCTGGCGGCGCTGCTGCGCGGCATGCCGGTGACGGCCGATGCAAGCGCGACGACCGCAGCCAGCGATGGCTATATTTCCCACCTGCCGATGCGCCTGCTGCTGGCCGATAGCGTTGACGAGCCGCGCGCCTGGCTGGCGGTGGAAAATCCTGACTCGCCATGGCCGACGCTCAAGGGCCAGGACATCGGGCCGTTCCGCCTGATCTGGACAGTGCCGGCGGGCCGCGCCACCTCCGTGATCAATGAGAGTCTCTGGACGTACAGCATCGTGCGCATCGACATTACCGCTTCGCCTGCCGAGCGTTTTGCGGCAATCCGGCCCGCCGCCAGCCTGCCGGCCGGCGGACCGGTCGCGCGCGGCTTTGCGACATTCCAGCGCGTCTGCTTTTCGTGCCACTCCCTCAACCGCGTCGGCGATGCGCACCTTGGCCCCGATCTGAATGTGCCGTACAGCCCGGTCGAGTATCTGGGCGACGACAAGCTGGCCAGGCTGATTCGTGACCCGCAGTCGCTGCGCTGGTGGCCTAACGCGCGCATGTCGGCGATCGACAAGAAAACGCTGTCCGATGCGGATCTGAAGGACTTGCTTGCGTATCTCCACCATATGGCCGGACGCAAGGTGGCGGCGCCTGCCGCCGGCTCCTGACCCGGTGTCGGGCGCGCGCTCGGCGGAATGGCGAAGACCGCGGCGTGGACAAAGCATGCGGCTCGTCGCAGGCACTCATGCGCGGCGGCGATTCCGCTTATTGTCCTCCGACCGAATGTGGCGGCAGCTGGTAGCTCCACGTCTCGCTTAGCGTCTTGTCGCCGGACACCAGCGCGGCGCGCATTTCCACCACTTTCCGCGGATCCTTGACTTTGATCCGCAGATTCAGCCGCCAGCCTTTGGTGACAGGATTGGGCTCCAGCACGTTGGCGAGCAGTTCGGCGTTCTCGCTCACGCTGACCTGTGCGCTGACTTGCGTACTGGCTGGAAGGTCAGCGAGCACGGGGCCTTCGAAATCGACTACAAGGCCGGTGCTGCCATCGAGGCGGCGGATCAGGTTGGCCTGCATGATTTCTCCTGCGGAGCGCAGCGTCTGCTTGACCCAGGCCAGATCCTTGTTGAGCAGGGCGCGCTCATTCATGGTCCAGTGCATCGTGTAATCCGCCCGCAGCGGCTGGCCCTTGGGCGGCAACTGGTCCGGCGTCCAGAAGGCGACGATGTTGTCGTTGGTCTCGTCCGGCGAGGGGATTTCCACGAGCTCGACCTTGCCCTTTCCCCAGTCGCCCTGCGGTTCGATCCAGGCGCTCGGGCGCAGGTCATAGCGGTCCTTCAGGTCTTCATAAACAGAGAACTCGCGCCCGCGCTGGAGCAGCCCGAAGCCCCTTGGATTCGTGACCTGGAAGGTGCTGATGGCGAGGTTGCGCGGGTTGTTCAGCGGCCGCCACAGCCATTCGCCATTTCCCGTGTGGATGGCGAGGCCGTTGGAGTCATGCAGGGCCGGCCGGAAGTTGTTCGGATCGCGTTGCTGGTTCGGCCCGAACAGGAACATGCTGGTCAACGGCGCAACGCCGAGCTTGGCCGGGGCCCCACGCAGAAAGATGCGCGCCTGCACCTTGAGGATCGTGTCCTCACCGGGGTAGAGATCGAAGCGGTAAGCGCCGGTGGCGCGTTGCGAGTCAAGCAGGGCGTAGAACACGAGATGCTTGTCCTGCGGATCGGGCCGAGCGATCCAGAACTCGCGGAAGGCTGGAAACTCCTCGGCTACGGGCAACCCGGTATCGATGGCCAGGCCACGACTGGACAGTCCATACACCTGGTTCTTGCCGACGACCCGGAAATAGCTGGCGCCCAGCACACTCATGATCTCGTCGAGCTTGTCGGCGCGGTTGATCGGGTAGAGCACCCGAAAGCCGGCATAGCCAAGCTTGCCGGTCGCGGACTTGTCGAACTTCAGGTCGCCGAAATTGAACCGCTCCGGGTTGTATTTGATCTCGTGGACTGCGTCACCGGCGATCTCGTTGATGCGAACCGGGCTGCTGAACTGCATGCCCTGGTGGTAGAAGCCCAGGCGGAACGGCGTGCCTGCGTCCTTCCACTCCATCGTGTCGCTTCGGGGCTGGATCTTGATGTAGTCGGCAAACTGCATCTGGCTGAATACGGGTGGCAGGTTGCTGACCGGTGCGGCATATGGCATGTCGGCCAGGGTCCTGGCGCGGGGGGTCACGTCGTCCAGGGAGAACGCGCATGCCTGGGTGCCGCACAGCAGCGCCCAGGCGGCCATAAGCGCTGGCAAGGCGGTTTGCGTCTTGGTACGTAACGACGCGGCGATGGCGGCAGGAACCACTAGTCTCTCCAGAAAATGCACGTTAAGGAATGCTGCTGTCCCGCAAGTGCGGCCAAAGCCGCTGGTGCAGTGGCGGTAAACTGCGGACGCAATGCAGAAAGATAACGTATTTCGCTTCGCATACCTGTAGAACGGGAGGTGTGCACCATCGCGGGGCGGCTACCCTGTCGCACCGCCTGGATCCTTGGACACTTGGACAACTATCTGATGAGAATGCTCTCTTCGCTGGTCCTGTCGGCCAGCCTGGTCTGTTTGCCGGTTCTTGCCGGTCCCGCGTCGGCTTCCCCCGACGACAAGAACGCATTCATCGCCGATCTCATGAGACGGATGACGCTCGACGAGAAGGTCGGCCAGCTGCGCCTCATCAGCATCGGCGATGACATGCCGCAGCCCCAGTTGCTCAAGGAGATCGCGGCGGGCCGGGTAGGCGGCACGTTCAATTCGGTGAGGCGACAGGACAACCGGCCTATGCAGGACGCGGCAGTGACGCACAGCCGCCTGAAGATTCCCATCTTCTTCGCGTACGACGTGGTACACGGGCACCGCACCGTATTCCCGATCAGCCCGGGTCTCGCATCGAGCTGGGACATGGAGACAGTGGCGCAGAGTGCACGTGTCTCGGCGATTGAAGCCAGCGCGGATGGCCTTGACATGACCTTCGCGCCGATGCTCGACATCTCCCGAGATCCGCGCTGGGGGCGCACGTCCGAAGGATTTGGCGAGGATCCCTATCTTGTCTCGCTATGCGCCCAAGCCAGCGTCAGGGGGTTGCAGGGAACATCGCTGGCCAATGCCGACAGCGTGATGGCCGTTGTCAAGCACTTCGCGCTATACGGAGCCGTGGAAGGCGGGCGTGACTACAACACGGTCGACATGAGCCCGACCCGCATGCTCCAGGATTATCTGCCGCCGTACCGGGCGGGCGTCGATGCTGGCGCCGGCGGGGTCATGATTGCGCTGAATTCAATCAACGGCGTGCCGGCCACGTCCAACAAGTGGCTGCTGAGGGACTTGCTGCGCAAGACTTGGGGGTTCAAGGGCATCACGGTGAGCGACCATGGGGCAATCGACGAGCTGACGCTGCATGGCGTGGCAAAGGACGGGCGCGAGGCCGCCAGGCTCTCCATCCAGGCCGGCGTCGATATGAGCATGCACGACTCGGCTTACCTGGCGCACTTGGCCGGGCTCGTGAAATCGGGCGAAGTGTCCGTGCGTGACGTCGACGACGCAGTGCGGGAGGTGCTGGGCGCCAAGTACGACCTGGGGCTCTTCCAGGACCCCTACCGGCGCATCGGTGTCGCAGCGCAGGACCCGCCTGACGTCGACGCGGAGAGCCGCCTGCACCGGGCGGCGGCACGCGCCGCCGCGCGCAAGTCTTTGGTCCTGCTCGAGAACCGCGGCCGGACGCTGCCCCTGAAGAAGACCGGAACGATCGCGGTCATCGGGCCGCTGGCCGATGCGCCCATCGACATCATGGGAAGCTGGTCCGCGGTCGGCAAATCCCGGCAGTCGGTCACGTTGCTGCATGGCATGCGCGACGCAGTCGGCGACAAGGGCCGCGTGGTCTATGCCCGCGGCGCGAACGTGACCGACGATGCCGGCGTGGTCGGGTATCTGAACTTGATGAATTGGGACAAGCCCGAGATTGTGCAAGACAAGCGTCCGCCGGGCGACATGATTGCCGAGGCCGTAAAGGCAGCGCGCAGCGCCGATGTGATCGTGGTGGCCGTGGGCGAGTCGCGCGGCATGTCGCACGAGGCGTCGAGCCGCACAAGCCTTTCACTGCCGGGAAGCCAGGAGACCCTGCTCAAGGCGCTCAGGACGACCGGCAAGCCGCTGGTGGTGGTACTGATGAACGGCCGCCCCCTGGCGCTCAACTGGGAGAAGGAGAACGCCGATGCATTGCTCGAGACCTGGTATGCCGGCACCGAAGGCGGCCATGCTATCGCCGACGTGCTGTTCGGCGATTACAACCCGTCGGGCAAGCTGCCCATTTCCTTCCCGCGCTCGATCGGGCAGATTCCGACCTATTACAACCATCCGCGCATCGGACGCCCATTCGTACAAGGCAAGCCACGGAACTACACCTCTCAATACTTCGAGGAGCCGGCCGGCCCGCTGTACCCGTTCGGCTACGGGCTGAGTTATACGGAATTCAGCGTGTCGGACTTCACGCTGTCTAGCCGGACCATGGCGCGCAATGGCCGGATCGACGCCAGCGTGACCGTGAAGAACACCGGGCAGCGCGACGGGGAAACCGTTGTCCAGCTGTATCTCCAGGATGTCGCCGCCTCCGTGGTACGGCCGGTGAAGGAGTTGAAGGACTTCCGCAAGCTCATGCTCAAGGCCGGTGAAGAGCGCGTGGTGCATTTCAGCATAGACGAAGAGAAACTGAAGTTCTTCAACGCGAAACTCGAGTATGCCGTCGAGCCAGGCGATTTCAATGTCCAGATCGGGCTAGATTCGGAGGCGGTGCAGGTGCGGAGCTTCGTGCTCGAGTAGCATGATGGCTCGTCCGTGGCGGATGGTTTTCGGGGCGTGGTTTTGTGACGGGGGCGTGATACAGTCGGTGCGGTATCG
This sequence comes from Cupriavidus sp. 05L310, assembly GCF_056398185.1. Lineage (NCBI taxonomy): Bacteria > Pseudomonadati > Pseudomonadota > Betaproteobacteria > Burkholderiales > Burkholderiaceae > Cupriavidus > Cupriavidus sp. 05L310. Next base: position 65,502 of record NZ_JBFTOX010000019.1, on the reverse strand, counting down.
ACGGACGGCGAGTGGGAGCGAATGAAGACGCTGCTGATCATCTATCACACAATGACCGGGGGAACACAGCAGATGGCCGAGACGGCAGCCGATGCGGCGCGCATGCAGTCTGGCGTCGCAGTCAAGCTGCAGCGTGCGGCCGAGACCGGTCCGGACGATGTGCTGGCAGCCGATGGCTATCTGTTCGCGACGCCGGAGAACCTGGCTGCGATGTCCGGGATGATGAAAGACTTTTTCGATCGCTGCTACTACGCGGCACTTGACCGTGTGAATGGCCGACCGTACGTGGCCATGATCTGTGCCGGCAGCGACGGGCAGAACGCACTGCGTCAGGTCGAACGCATCGCCACTGGCTGGCGCCTCAAGTGTGTGGCGCCAGGCCTGATCATCTGTACCCATGCACAGACGCCGGAACGCATTCTGGCGCGCAAGGAGATCGGCGCGGAAGACCTTGCGCGCTGTGCCGAACTAGGTGCCGGATTGGCGGCGGGTCTAGCGCTTGGCGTGTTCTGACACCGGCTCCAGCCGCGTTCGGGCCCAGCTCGATGAGCGACCGAACCTTCCGTCTGATGCGGCCGCCTTACTTCGTTCTGGTTGGAATGTGGTTTGGGGAGATGTTCGAAGTCCATGACGTCGATGGACCCCGCAAGGCGGGTCTGCCCGCATTGTTGCTGGACATGTGCGGCAGGGCTACACACAGGTTCATTGAGCGCCTGGCCCCGGTTTCCCTGGTCACACCCCGGAACGCGCGAGGGCGGCGTCCCCGATAGCGGGGAGGTGTCTAACTCAACCCCAGCGTGAACGCCAGAAGCAGCGCATTCACGATGAGCAAGCCATAGACGATCGCCATGGACGTTGAGAGGGTCCAAGGCTGTTCATGTTGTGGCGAGGCGCGCCGATCGCGCTTGCGTTTCCACAGGCAGGCCGCGCCAATGCCGAAGGCGGCGAAGCCTGTCAGCAGGCCCGGCAATCCGACGGTGCCTGCTGGCTTGGGCATAGCTTGCCCGGATGCGATCGAGGTCGGCGAGGCCTGAAAGGAGGCAGCCGTCGGCGGTGTTGGCCCGATCGGTTGCGGGCTCTCTTGCATGGCAATCAACTGAGCCGGCGTCGCCCGATCTTCCGCGGCAGGTGCTGGCTCTTGCTTTGGCGGGACGGGCGCCGCAACGGTTGTCCCTGGCGGGACGGATCGCGATGCCGGCTTGATGCGGGCAGCATCCCGCCACCGCCACCATTGGTGGAACAGGTTATCAAGACAGCGCACGGAGCCGCAGGCATCCCTTTCGATGCGCCAGGCGCCGACGTCGGCATCGTTCGTGACGCCGGTCCGCAGCAGCCTCTGCTGCTCGGCGTAGATGCGCTCGTAGCGCATCGAGAGCTGCGGGTCATCGCAGACCAGGTGCCTGTTACGCGGGCGGTTGTCGGTCACCTGCGTACATCTTGTCCCGTTGCCGTGTGGGTCTTCGCAGCGGACCGATCCCGCGCCCGGCGCTGACTTACAGTTGATGTCGGATGCCTGCGCGCCATCGAAGGCGGACAGGCCCAAGACAACGAGCACGGCCAGGTGTCCTGTGACCCTGTTCATCATCGCTCCTCATGGCAGTGGCCACGTCGGCCTTGAGGTTCAACATAGTCGATGGTTGCGTGGGGCGGCAAGCGCGCGGTTGGCAACGCGTGCGGTAGTGCACTTCCTTCGACGTCGCATGTGATTGGTGCGGCGGCTGGCGAACAGGCGCGTCGGCGTTTCCCAGCGAGATGCTCAATGCCTGACACGTTCGACAAACGCGCCGGCAAGTGCTCTATCAGTTCCCGCCGCCGCTCTCCTACTTCTGGATGATGTCTCGCCTGGGAAAACTGCACCAGAATCTGCCAGAGCCTTAACAGGGCGGGGAAATCACGAGGCGAATCGAGTTCGCGGCTGCAGCCGCGACCTTGCCGCCTGGCGCCTGCGCCACGACGGGCTTCCAACGCAACGACTGCAGGTTGCAACTCGGGAGAACGCTGCCATGAAACTATCCAGCATTGCTGTCCTGGCGCTTGCGCTCGCCGGATGCGCCACGAACCAGGGTATCCCGGGCAACGCGCAGGCATCGCGAACGGAAAGCTGCAAGGTCACGTCAGAGCAGGAGATTGCGGCGTTGTTCGATCGGTGGAACAGGTCGCTGCAAACAGGGGATCCCCACAAGGTGGTCGCCAACTATGCGGAACGCTCAATTCTTCTTCCGACGGTATCCAACAAGCCTCGCTTGACGGTCGCGGAGAGAGAGGACTATTTCAATTACTTCCTACAGGACGGCCCCTCCGGAAAGATCGACTTCCGCAGCATTGAACTGGGGTGCAATTCCGCTGTCGATTCCGGGCTTTACACGTTCACTTTCTCCCGAACCGGCGCCGTCGTTAAGGCCCGCTATACCTATACGTATCACTGGGATGGGGCGCAATGGCTGATTACAAGCCATCACTCATCGGCCATGCCGGAGAAGTAAGACGTTGGGCGCGGGTCGCAAGGCCGGAGGCCAGACGGCTTCAATCGATAAAGACTAAAAAACGCCCGCCAAAGCGGGCCAATGTCGATATGGGAGATTCGCGCCGGGCTGTCCGCAGCCCGCGCGCGGATTCTCAGAAGCGATGCCGCACGCCAACGATCGCACCGAGCTGGCTTTGCCCGGTACCCACCTGTTCGGTGGCGTTGACGAGGGTCGTGGCGCTGGGGTTGAGCGACGGCCCGAAGCCGGACAATCCCATCGCAGAGCCATCGCGGTTCTTCGCATAAGCGAGGATCGTGTAGAGGTCGGTGCGCTTGGAGAGCGCGTAGGTGCCGGACAGCACAAAGCTGTAGGGATCGGCCGACGAGTTGCGCACGTCCGTATAGTACGCAGCGCCTGTCAGCGACAGTGCCGGCGTTGCCTGGTACTGCACGCCCGCCCAGTAGAGGTTGGTGCGCAGCGAACTGGTGGTGAAGTCGCCGCTGTAATAGCGGTAGCCTGCCAGGACCTTGAGTTGCGAGAAGGCGAACGCTGCCCCCACCGCCGCGCGGCGCTCGCGATTGTCCTGTAGGGCTGCGGTGCTGCCGCGTACTTCGTCGTAGGCCATGCGCGTCGAGAACGGGCCATTGGCGTAGCCAAGGCTTGCGCTCCATTCACGGCCGGCTTTGGAGGCGCCGGGGATTTCTCCGCCGGCGGTACTGTCATAGCCCGTGCTGTAGAGCAGGCCGTAATAGATGCCGCCCGTGGTGCCCGTGAACTTGACGGAGTTGTCGGCGCGGCCGGACATCCATTTGTCGTGCATCAGCAATGAATAGCGCGTCGAGATGACCATCGGGTCGAACGCCGACGAGAAGTCGAACAGCAGGGTCTGATGGCGGCCGAGGGTCAGCGTGCCGTACGGGTTCTGCAGGCCGACGAACGCCTGGCGGCCGAACAGGCGGCCGCCCTGGTTGACCTTGCCCGTGTCCAGGTCGAATCCGTTTTCCAGCACGAACACACCTTTCAGGCCGCTGCCGAGATCTTCCGTGCCGCGCAGGCCAAAGCGGGAGGTGGAGAGATTGCCGGTGGACATCCGCACCGTGGAGGCACTGCCGCCGCCGGCGGTGGGCACGTGGCTCAGGTATTCGATACCGGCATCGACCACGCCGTAGAGCGTGATGCTGCCTTGCGCCAGCGCAGCACCGGGGATAAGCGGCAACAGCGCCAGCCATGCACGAGATTTCATTGCTTGAATTTCCTTATGATTTGCGATGGCCCAAGGGCTCGGTCATCGCAGCGGCGTCAATGTAGCCTCATAAGGACATTGTGGAAAAGGGAGCTGCCGGGACAGACTGTTCATGCTGGTGGACAGTCTTCACCCCGTCCCGGCTTCTGGCGGCGCGCTACCGCTCGCGTTGCAAGAACGCATTCATATAGCGCTGCGGTTCCCCGGTTTCGAACGCGCTGCCAAACTCCGCCACGCTGTTATTGATGGACACGTCCAGGGACGACTCTTCCCACTCGCGCAGCAGCCGCTTCTGCTGCCGTACCACGGCAGGCCCGAAACCGGCCAGCAGCGTAGCAATGCGTTCGATCTCGGCGTCCAGTTCCGCCAGCGGCACGACCTTGCTCACCAGGCCCCACGCCAGCGCTTCGCGGGCATCGGAGATTTCGCCGGTCAGCAACATCCATGCGGCGCGTGCGTTGCCGATCAGCCGGGGCATCAGCGCGGCGTGGATGACGGAGGGGATGCCCACCTTGACCTCTGGCATGCCGACGCGCGCATTGTCCGCGGCGATGCGGATATCGCAGGCCAGTGCCAGTTCCAGGCCGCCGCCGAGGCACCAGCCCGGCATGCGCGCTATCACCGGAACGGGGAAGTGGCGCAGCGCGTCGCAAAGCCCGCGCAGGCCGCTGATAAAGCGTTCGCCGCTTTCGCGGGTGAGAGCCGCCATTTCCTTGATATCGGCGCCGCCGATAAAGCCTTTTTCTCCGGCGCCTTGCACGATCAGTACGCGGATCTCGTCGCGGCTGGCCAGCTCGTTCACCGCCTGGGTCAGCGCGGCGATCACCGGCGTGCTCAGGATGTTGAGCGAGCCCGCCTCACGGATGGTGAGGCTCGCGATGCCTAGGGCGTTGATCTCCACGCCGGCGTAGTGTTTGGTATCTGCTTGGCTCATGGCTTCGTCCGTCCTGCTGCGGTCTGTTGAAATGAATGTCCTTGACGAGCTTCAGCTGGCCGGGGCGTTCCACCTTGGTGCCAGCCACGGCCTGATGATGCATGGCCTCTCCCCGGGACAGGTAGTGATAGTGCGGGCGAGTGTATCGGCGGCACCTCTGCGGAGCCAGTTCATTGTCTTGAAGGCGGTGTTCGCCGAATTCGAACGGTGGCGGGCGATTCGTGCCGGACGCAACGGCGTTCCCAAGTGCATTGCCGGGCGCCCGGCAGGCGTCGGTGCCGCAATGATCTCCAAGTGCCGTGCGGCACGCGCTACACTTGAGCTACCGCGCGGCGTTGGGATAGAAAACCCATCGGCTGGCGCGGCCGGTTTCCTGCTTCACCTACCCCCCAGCGAGGAGATGCACCATGGCTACAACGTCAAATCCGTTCACCGATTTCAGCAAGTTGCTTGAGCAGTACAAGCTACCGGGGGTCGACATGACTTCGGTGATCGAAGCGCGGCGCAAGGATATCGACGCCATCACGGAGGCCAACAAGGTCGCCTACGAAGGCATGCAGGCACTGGTGCAGAAGCAGACGGAGATACTGAGCAAGACCATGCAGGAGATCCAGGCCGCGGCCCAGAAAATGACCGCCGGCGGCAATCCGGCCGAGGCGATGGCCAAGCAGGGTGAATTCGTGCAGCAGGGTCTGCAGACGGCGTTCAATAACATGCGCGAACTGGCGGAGATGGCGCAGAAATCGCAAGCCGAGGCGCTGGCCGTGATCACCAAGCGCGCGGAGCAGAATATCGAAGAGGCGAAGAACCTGATGAAAGGCAAGGGCAAGTAAGCGCAAGCCATAAGCCCGTTGCGGACGGCCTTGCCAGTGCGGATCGCTCGCGGTCCTGCACTGGCGAGCCGCGCCGCTGTTTCACGCCTTTGCGTATATCGTTGTGGAGGGGATCCCCATGATCGCCATCACGAACGCCAGCCCGTTGATTTCGCTGATCGCGGGCATTCTTATCCTGGTCATGCCGCGGTTGCTGAACTACATCGTGGCGATCTACCTGATCGTGATCGGCCTGCTCGGGCTGTTCGGCGGGCATCTGCACTGACTACCGGTCTTCGAAGACGCTTGCGCGATCGGCAAGCTACGGCGGGCGCGCTGATCGACACCAGGCGAGCGCCGGCACATGCGCTCAGGCTCAGGGCGGGACACCGGTTCCAGGCATGCTGCCGGGATCGGTGCCATGCCGACCGCGGCGCAGCGCGGTCTCCCGCACTGCGCCGCATGGATGCTTACTGCTTGGCCGTGCGGCGCGAGGCCTGCTGGGCCGCGCCGGACGCCACGGCGGTCGATGCTTCGAAGTTGGACTTGACCGTTTCAGCGGCTTGCTTCGTGGCCTTCTGCACCGATTCGTAAGTGTTGTTGGCGGCGGCAACCGTCTGCTGCAGCAGGGCGGTGAGCGCTTCCGAGCCCGCCGGCGCGTTCTTCACGAACGTGTCGACAAAGGTCTGCACGCTGCGGGTGTGCTGTTCGTACTGCGCTTCCACTGCCTTGGCGAGTTCGGCCTGCGTGCCCGAGGTAATTTCGTACACATGGCGCGCATACGCCAGTGCCTTATCTGCCGCCGGCTGCGCGAACCTGCCCTGTGCGTTGAATACGTCCTTCAGGTCGCCGCCGGACAAGGCAGCCTCGATGTTGCCCTGGCTTTCGGCAAGGGACGATTTCGCTGCCTGCAGGTTCAGCTCGGCCAGTTTCTGGAAACCGTCGAAAGCCGTATTCGTCAGCGCGAACAGGTTGGCGAAATGGGCTTTCTGGGCTTCGGCGAACTGGTCGGACGAAAAAGCGAACATGCGTATTCTCCTGTGAATCGCCCGGCTGCCAGGCCGGCATGCACGGGATGTGATGTCGGGCGGACCGGGTCGAATATCTGATTAGGAAGGGTGGCGGTATCACTGATTTGCGCAGTGCACCATCCAAGGGCAAATTCTAGAGCCCTCTATTTGGATAGCCCCTAGGGAGATACCCGGACAAAAGCAGGATCCATGCTGTTGCTGTGCAGCAAGGTCGACTTTCGGATGCCCCCGCTTCGTGGGGGTGCTTTTGGCTGCACAGTACCCTTGACTCTGCCAGGCATCATTGTCTTGTCAGGATGACATCACGACCTCGGCCCGGACCAGGAGGCCGGCTCAACAGGCCGCACCTGCGCCGCCCACGGCGGTGGCGCTGTGTTGGTGAGCGCACGTTCGATGGCAAGGCACGGCCGCTAAGATGCGGCTGTCTATTCTCTTGTCGCACGGAATCAAAATGACGACCGACGCCGTGACGCATGAGGTGATCAGTGACGTCCAGGCATTTCGCGCGCTGGAGCCGGAATGGAATGCGCTGTGGCACAAGGCAAAGGGCGAGCATTTCCAGACGTTTGCCTACTGTCACGGCAGCCTGGACGCCACCGTCGATGGCCGCAAACTGCAATGCGTGGTCGGGCGCCGGCAGGGCCGGCTCGTGGCGCTCTGGCCCCTGGTCATGTACCGCAAGCTGTGGTGGCGGTTCATACAGCCTCTGGGGCCAGACTGCAATCCGCCCCATGACATGCTTGTGGAGCCGGGCCCGGATGTGGCCGACGTGGTTGCGTCCACTTGGCGAGCCATGCTTGCCTTGGCCAGACCCGATCTGGTCTACCTGCCTCGCATCCGTAGCGGCTCCCTGCTTGACCGGTGCGCAAGCAGCAGTGGCCGCGTTGCCTGCCGGCTGGACGGGACGACCCCGGCGGTTCTACCGCGCGAGCGGGCCGAGTGGCCCGCATATTGCCGCCCGCGCTTCGGGCGCACGCAAAAGCTGCCGGATTACCTGAGGCGCCGGATCGCGGGCCAGGGTGATGTCGCGGTCGCGATCCTCGATCACAGCGACAACCGGGCAGAGTCCCTTGTCGGCTGGCTGCGGCTCCACAAGCGGCAGTGGGCTGAGCACGGCGATATAGAGAGCGCGCGGCTGTTGTCGGACGACAGCTGGAGATTCCTGATCCGGCTGATGACGCAAGGCGGCAGGCAATCGCAGCCCTTTTGCTTTTTTGTCCTGACCCTGAACGGCGTGCCGTTGGCAATCAGTCTGCTTGGGATCCGGAGCAACAGCGTCGATCTGGTCATGAATACCTACGACGCCGCGTATTCAAGGCTGCCGCCCGGCGCCCTGCTGATCGACTACTGCGTGAAGTGGGCGTTCGATAACCACTTCGATTTCAACTTCGGCACCGGCCAGCATGGCAAGCAGTCCTGCGGCACTTGTGTCACCGGCGCTACGGTCAGCCTCCATATCGTCCATACGCATTGGGGACTGGCGGGCTACAGGCTGCGGCAGGGCGCGCGCTGGGCCACCGGGGCAATGACCCGTCTGCTTGAGCGCGGCGGCCAGCGCCGTCGCCGTGGCGCGTGTGCCGGCGGGGAGACGGAGTCATCCACTTCCGGCTAGCCTTCTCCCTGTTCCCGCCGCGCCCGGCGCCCCGAAGCCAACGGATATCTCCATGCCCTTACGCGGCGGGCTTTTCGAAGGCGCGCACGGGCTTGAGAAACTCCAGCGTGCGCGTCCGCTTGAGCAGGCGCGGGAGCGCTGCCTCATAGGCACTGCGGTAAGGGCGCGCGAGGTGATGCGTTTGAAAATACTCGCGGCTGCAGGCCCAGGTCTCATACAGGATGAGCGTATCCGGATCGTCGGCCGAGCGATGCAGGAAAGTGTTGATGAAATCCGGCTCCTTGGCCATGTGCTCCAGGACGTCAAGCAGGCCGGATTCGAGTTCGTCGCGATGCTCCGGCTTGCCCGGCAGATGGACGATAAAGGCAATGGTTTCACTCATGGAAAGACTCCTTGTGCGCTAGGTACGGTCGGCTGGCTCCCGCCTTACAGTTGGCTCATGCCACCGTCGATCACGATCTCGGTGCCGACGATGAACGCCGACTCGGCCGATGAGAGGTGCAGCACGGTCGCCGCGATTTCTTTCGGGTCGCCGAAGCGGCCGAGCGGAATCTGGCTCTTGATCTGGGCCGCGGTGTTGGCCAGCGTGTCGGCATCCAGGCCGAGCTTGCCGTAGATCGGCGTGCTGACCGGACCCGGGCTGATCACGTTGACGCGTACGCCGCGCGGCAGCAGTTCGGCGGAGAGGGTCTTGGCCAGCGAGATGATGCCCGCCTTGCTGGCTGCATAAGCCGACGACGCCGGCATGCCGATATGTGCGTTGATCGAGCCGTTGAGCACGATGGAAGCGCCTTCGTTGAACAGGGGCGTCAACGCCTGGATCTGGAAGAAGGGACCCTTCACATTGGTATTGAAGGTCTGGTCCCACATGGCTTCCTCGACCTCGGGCAAGGGCGCGAACCTGGCGATGCCCGCGTTGATGAACATGGCGTCGAGCCGGATGCCCTCGTCGGTAAGACGTTGCGCGAGCGCGCGGGCCGCGGCAACGGTGCCGGCTTCGTTCTGGATGGCCAGGGCGTTGGCGCCCAGCGTGGGCCTGGCGGCTTCCAGCGTGGCGGCATCGCGGCCGGTAACAATGACGCGCGCCCCTTCCGCGGCGAACGCTTGCGCGGTCGCCAGGCCTATGCCACTGTTGCCGCCGGTGACCAGTACGGTTTTGCCTTCAAAGCGATTCATGGTGTTCTCCTGGGAACGTCTATCGGTGTGTGTGGTGCGTGAAAGCATTATGGACCGCGTAGTTCAATAATCCATGCGAAGGAGTCGATGACTTCGTTCGATGGAATTGGACGTGTTTGCGGCTTGCCGGAAGCGGTTCCGGCCACACATGGAGGCGTTCAGGAGGGGAAGGAAAGCGAGGGGGGAGCGGTGATGAAGAAAGTAGGGCGCTGCCAGGCAGCGCCCTCCCATACGTTACTGCCGCCGGCGGCGCTACGCCTGTCCTTGCGCCTCGCGCTGCCGCGCCACTTCCTGGTTGCGCAGGATGAAGCGCTGGACCTTGCCACTGGGCGTTTTCGGCAGTTCGGCCACGAACTCGATCTCGCGGGGATAGGCGTGCGCGGCAAGGCGGTTGCGCACATGCAGGCGCAGTTCTTCGGCCAGTTCCGGGCTTGGCCGGTATTGCGGGTCGAGCACGACGAAAGCCTTGATCAGTTCGGTGCGATCGGGATCGGGCTTGCCAATCACCGCAGTCTCGACCACGGCCGGATGCTCGATCAGCGCGCTCTCCACGTCGAACGGACCGACCCGGTAGCCGGAGGTGGTGATGACATCGTCGGCGCGGCCGATAAAGCTGATGCTGCCATCCGGGTTCAGCTCGGCAGTGTCGCCGGTCAGGTAGTACTTGCCGACGAATGCGCCGGTCGGTGTTTCGTGATAGCCGGCGAACCAGCACATCGGCGACTGCTCCAGGTCCAGCGCCAGCGTGCCTGGCTGGCCAGCCGGCAGCTCGCGCGCTTCATCGTCCACCACTACCACGCGATGGCCGGGGCTGGCAAAGCCGGCGGCGCCCAGATGCACCGGGTGGCGCAGCGCGTGGTGATTGCACAGCACCATGCCCAGCTCGGTCTGGCCGTAGTGATCGTGGATGGTGACGCCAAGCTCGCCGGCGAACCAGCGGATCACCTCCGGGTTGAGCGGCTCGCCCGCGCTGCTGACCGCGCGCAGCTTGCCGCGCAGGGGACCGGCCACGGCCTGCCCCGCCGCGATCAGCAGGCGATAGGCGGTAGGTGAGCCGGCCAGGTTGGTGATGCCGTATTTTTCGATCATGCGGCAGGTGCTCTCGATGCTGAACGGGCCGTCGTAGAAGGTGGTGGGATGCCCCAGCGCCAGCGGTCCGGTCACCGCGTAATACAAGCCATAGGCCCAGCCCGGATCGGCGAGATTCCAGAAGGCATCCTCGGGGCGCAGGTCTACCGCATCGCGCATATAGCCCGCGAACGCGGCGACGGCCTTGAGCGGTACCAGCAAGGGCTTGGCGGGGCCGGTGGTGCCGGAGGTGAACATCATCAGGAACGGATCGCTGCCGCTGCGCAAGACGGGTTCAAAGTCCGCGGGCTGGCGATCGAGTTCCGCCCAGAAGCTGAAGTCGCCGTGCACAAGGCCGCGGCCCTTGGCGCCACCAACGGTGAGGACTTCCGGGCAGTTCGCCACGTCCGCCAGCTTGCCGCGATTGGCGCCATCGGTGACGACGAGGCGGGCGCCCGAGGCCTGCAGCCGGTGTTCAATGGCTTTCGGCCCGAAGGCAGTGAACAGTGGCTGGTAGACCGCGCCTGCGCGCCATGTACCCAGGATGGTGACAAGCAACTCCGGCGTGCGCGGCAGCAAGCCCGCCACCCTGTCGCCCGGCCCGATGCCCTGCGCCTTCAGGAAACTGGCGAACCGGGCGGAGAGTTTTTGCAGCTGGGTGAAGGTGTAGGTCTCGCTGGTGCCGTCGCGGCTTTCCCAGAACAGCGCGATGCGTCCGGGCAGGGCATGGCGGTCGCAGCATTCAACGCAGGCGTTGAGGGCATCGAGCTTGCCGCTGAGGCGCTCCGAGATCGATGCCTCATAGGAAAAGCCGGCGATGGCCTCGGCGTAGTCGCGCATGGTGGTCTCCTGGTGTTCTTTTGTGAATGGCAGCCGTCCGTCCGGACAGGGTCTGGAGAAATTCTGGGCCACGCCGGTGCGCCCGGCAATGGCCAAAGTTCCCAGCCTGGCTGAACCCGTTTGCCAGTGGCTGCCAGTGGCGCCATGGTTCAGCACAGGGGCGGGTTGCATTGGCTGGGGTAGCCAAGCTGTGCCGAATACGTCCGGCCGCGAAGATTGTGCGCCGCCGCATCGCACAATGTGTACCGGATGATGGATCCGGTCACTGGGAAGGGAGGGCCCCCGGGCAATCGGGCAATCGGGCAATGATCGGGTAGTCGGGTGCGAGCCCCGCACGCGTGTCGACGGAGCCGCCAGGGCGGGCTAGGCAATGGCTGCGCCGGACGCAGCCTGCAAGGCATCGAATCCCGCAAGAATGCACTGAACGGACCGTTCGCGCAGCATGGCCTTCCGCGCGGCGGCTCGACGCGGATGGCCGCCGCGGCACCTGCCCCATCGCGTGGGTGGACTTACCCCACCACGTGCCAAGGCGAGACGGAGAACGCCAGCATCAGGACCGAGACGATCGCCGGCGCACCGAATTTGATCGCACGGGATTGGGCGAGTGTACCGAGCAATACATAGAGGCATACAAGGCCAATAGCGCACAAAAAAACGAGGCTTTGATAATCTTGCATGGATGTCTCCTTTAATCGTTATATTTTTAACGTTATATCTAATGACATCACCGGACGCCGTCCGGACGCATTAACTGCCTGGAGCACGATCAAGTCCATGGTAAATCCGGAATCACCGTGCTGGCAATCGCGAATGCCAGAGGGTATACGCGCAGATTAGCCGGCGCCTTGCGCATACATTCCACTCATTTCATTGACGGAGACAAAAAATGAAACTGCTTAGAACACGATTCGCGGCGCTGGCCGGCGCACTGTTTTATACCTGTGCCGGCATTGCCCATGCGGCAGGCATGCTGGTGTCTTCGGCGTCGTTTGCGGATGGCGCCACGATCCCTGTGCTGCATGGCAACAATACGAATGATTGCGGTGGCAAGGGCGTGACGCCGCAGGTGTCATGGTCGAATCTTCCCGCCGGCGCCAAGTCGGTTGCCGTGCTGCTTTCGGATCCCGATGGCGCGATGGGACTCGGCGTTTCGCATTGGGTTGCGTACAACATTGCCGCCGAGCGCGGGCAGCTCAAGGAGGGCGAGGCGCAGGCCGACGGACACGGCGCCACCGTAGGCAAGAACGTCAGGGGCGAGATGATCTATCGCGGGCCTTGTCCCACGATTGGTGATGCGCCGCACCATTACACCCTGACCGTCATTGCGACGGACCTTCCGCCCTCCGCGCTGCCGCCGGGGCTGACCAGGGAGGAACTGATGTCGGCGCTAAAGGGCCACGCGCTCGGCGGCCAGAGCGTGATCGGAAAATACAGCCGTTAGCCGCCGCGTTCATGTCCATCGTCCAGATCAGTACCGCCACCGAACAGGAAGCCCGGGATGTTGGCGCGCGCTTGCGGCGCTTTAACTACGCGGCAATCGGCGAATACGAAAGCCAGCCGGTCTGGCTTGTCGCCAGGAACGGGCAGGGTGAGGTAGTCGGCGGCCTGAACAGCTACGTCATGATGCAGTGGCTGTCGATCAACGTCCTCTGGGTCGCGGAGGAAGCGCGCGGCGCGGGGCTCGGTTCGCGCCTGCTCATCGATGCCGAGGCGCGCGCCAGGGAACTGGGTGCGCACAGTGCCTGCCTGGATACGTTCGAATGGCAGGCCGCGCCGTTCTACGCCAGGCACGGCTATGCGGAGTTCGGTCGCTTGCAGGATTTTCCTGTCGGGTCATTCCGGCTCTACATGAGCAAGAAGCTCTAAGCCATCACGCCGAGCCATCACGCCGGCACCTCGCGAGAGGGCCTGGCGTGTCTCGCCGTCCTCTTCCTGAGTGACGAACTCCGGCATTCATACCGATACGCCGGGCTTTTCTTGCCCAAAAACCAAGGTTCGAAGTATCGCGGTTTCCGCCGTCTGCCGTGTGCGGTCGGGTGAGTCCCTTCGTTCACGCCGCACGAGATTTTCGCAGCACAGGCTTCGCCGTGCAAAAAAATCCCTTGAATTCCATAACTACGACTCATGGAATCGTAGTTATGGAGGGGCTTGTGGCGCAGCCCAGCCCTTTCCCCCTTCCTTCACGGACCAAAGCCCGCGCATGGCGCAAGGAGGTCCAGCAGAGTGAAAGCACGTATCAATTCAACGGAGTGGCACGATGACCAAACGTATCCTGGTAGTTGGCGCCGGCTTTGCCGGCATGTGGAGCGCCCTGAGCGCGGCGCGCCTGATCGACCAGCAGGGAGAGACGGGCATAGAGATCGCGCTGATCGCCCCCCAGCCGGAGCTGCATGTGCGTCCGCGCCTCTATGAAGTGGGTGCCGCGCAGATGCGGGCGCCGCTCAAGGAGATCTTCGATGCGGTTGGCGTCAGGTTCATCCAGGGCACGGTGGAGCGGATCCACGCGGACCGCCACGAAGTCGAGGTGGTCGGCGTCGATCAGGTCCGCTCCACCGTGGCGTATGACCGCCTTGTGCTGGCTACGGGCAGCCGCCTGTTCCGCCCGCAAATCCCCGGCCTGGACAAGCACGCATTCAGCGTCGACCAGGTTGATGAAGCGGCCAAGCTGGAGGCGCATATCAAGCGTCTGGCCGACCATCCCGCATCCCTTGCGCGCAATACCGTGGTGGTGGCTGGCGGCGGCTTCACCGGCATCGAGACAGCCGCGGAAATGCCGGCGCGCCTGCGCGAGGTGCTGGGGGAGGACGCCGACGTGAACGTCATCGTGGTCGATCGCAACGACGAAGTGGCGGCCGAACTCGGTGCCGGGCCGCGCCCCGTTATCACGCAGGCACTCGATGCACTTGGCGTCAGCTGGCGGCTTGGCTCCGCGGTGGCATCCGTCGACGAGAATGGCCTGACCACCGCGGACGGACAACGCATCGATGCCAGGACGGTGATCTGGACTGCCGGCGTGCGCGCGAGTTCGCTGACGCAGCAGATCCCCGCGCAGCGCGATGCGTTCGGCCGCCTGCACGTGGACAGCAGCCTGCGCGTCAAGGGCGTGGACACCGTGTTCGCCACCGGCGACGTCGCCTATGCCGCGACGGACGATGAAGGCAACTACGCCGCGATGTCGTGCCAGCACGCGATGAACCTTGGCCGTTCGGCAGGACACAATGTGGCGGCGGATCTGCTCGGCCTTGCGCCGATCCCGTACAGCCAGCCGAAGTACGTCACCTGCCTGGACCTGGGTCCGTGGGGTGCGATTTATACCGAGGGCTGGGAGCGCGAAGTCAGGCTCGTGGGTGCCGATGCCAAGAAGCTGAAGAGCCAGATCAACTCGGAGTGGATCTATCCGCCCAGCGCCGATCGCGCGGAAGCACTGGCCGCGGCCGATCCGAACCGCATCGTGGTGGCGTGATCGGAAGCCCGGCAACGTTCGCTCGCGCGGCGTTGCCGGATGTCCTGATGGCAGGATAGCAAGGGCAAAGGTAAAGGCCGGACCGTCAATTGCGCTGACGGTCCGGCCTTTACCTGCTGGCGTCGGCCGAATCGCCTTGGCCTAGTCCCTGGTATCCGTGTCGCGGTCGCCGCGACGATGCGTGGCGCGGTCCGTCAGCCACTGCACCACATGCGGCCCGAAGCTGGCGTTTGCCTTGGCGAGGGTCCGTTCGGCCAGGTCGGCGAGGGTATGTTTTGACAGCTCTTGCCGCATGGCCTTTTCCGCCGCCTGCATCACCGCATGGATGGAACAGACGCCGCGCGTGGCCCAGGCGGGCGGCGCATCCTCGAACAGCGCGCAGCGCGAGCGGATCTCGCGGCAATCGAACAGTGCCTTGTCTCCGTCGATGGCTTCCACGACATCCTGGACGGTGATCTTCCCTGCCGGCCGCGCCAGCGAAAAGCCGCCGCGAATGCCCTCGGTTGCCACCACCAGGCCGGCCTTGGCAAGCTTGGTGAACAGCTTGGCGAGGTATTCGACAGGCACGCCTTGCAGGTCGGCGAGGTCCCGCACGCTGGCGCCTTTGGTGCCCGGCGGCGGGTCCACGAGGAACAGCAGGCAATGCAGTCCGTATTCGACACCTGTGCTGATATGGGACATGACTTAACTAAGATGAATTGAATCGTAGTTTTAGCCTATAGGGAATCGATGCAAAGCGCAAGACGGTGCCGCCGCCTGCCATGCCACCGCGCGCCGGTCCGGCTGCGGGTCAGGCGATCGTATCGACCACCCCGCCATCCACGCGCAGCGCGGCGCCAGTGGTAGCCGATGCCTGGGGCGAGCAGGCATACACGATCATGTTGGCGACTTCCTCGACGGTGGCGGCGCGCTGGATGATGGAAGACGAGCGGTGCGTCTTCACAAAATCCGCCGCCACCTCCTCGGCGGATTGCCCCGTGCTTGCGATCGCGTCCTTGAGCATATCGGTGACGCCTTCGGACAGCGTGGGGCCAGGCAGCACGGCGTTGACCGTCACGCCGGTGCCGGCGAGCCGTTTGGCCAGCCCGCGCGAAACGGCGAGTTGCGCGGTCTTGGAGAAACCGTAGTGGATCATGTCGGCGGGGATATTCAGCGCAGATTCCGACGAGACGAACACGATCCGCCCCCATTTGCGCCCGGCCATCGACGGCGCATAGGCGCGCGACAGCCGCACGCCGGACATGACGTTGGTTTCGAAGAAGCGGGTCCACTCGCTGTCGGGCGTCTCGAAGAAGTCCTGCGGCTTGAAGATGCCCAGGTTGTTCACCAGGATATCGACCCGCGGGTATTGCGCCACCAGCCGGATGCAGGCTTCGGGGTCGGCAAGGTCACCGACGAAGCCCGCCACATCGGCGCCGGGCACGGCGCCGCGCAGCGTTTCCAGGGCCTTGCCCACCGTGGCCTCGCTGCGGCCGTTGACGATCACGCGGGCGCCCGCGCCGGCGAGCCCTTTTGCCGCGGCGAAGCCGATGCCGGCGGTGGATCCTGAAACGAGGGCGATCTTGCCCGAGAGGTCAATCTTCATGTTGATTCCTGGTTGGCAGCCATCCGGGACGGAGGCCGATTGACCCAGTGTATTGGCTCCGCGCAAATGGGCAAGGAGGTGCGGGGCGTACGACGGCAGGGATCGGCGTATCATCCACTTCCATCATGCATTGGAGCCCGGGCGATGAAATCCCGTTGGTCTGTTCCCGCTGTCGCATTATCCGCAGCCGTGGCGCTGCTGGCTGGCTGCACCGGCCCGGTCGAGTTCTCGGCAGGCGGCCCCGATACCGTATCCCCGGCGAATCCGGATTCCCTCGACTTCGGTCCGATGGACCGCTCGATCGCGCAATGCAAGGCCGCCTCGCAACAGGCCGGCACGGGGCAGTGCGCCAAGGTGCGGGCCTATGAAGCGTGCATGAAGGGCAGGGGCTATTTCACGCTGATGGGTCCCGAAAACCCGTCCGGATGCGGCGAACCGTCCTGGCAACAGGATGTGCGCAAGCTGCTTCGCTGAGGGCCTGCCATGTGAGGGCCTTGTGCGCGCGTCCCGCGCGCCGCGGCGATCTGCGTGATGCCACACGATGCTTTGCGCTTCCCCTCGCGGATGTAACGCGAAAGCCGCAACGTTGTGGCGCAGGCCTCGCCAGCCCGGCCCGGCCTCCCCGGCCCGCTTGCCGCCCGGCCTGGGCGCGCCCTTTCTCTGCACGTACAATCCCTGTTTTTACTTGATCTTCAGGCCCTGATCTCACATGACCACTATCGGCACCCCTCTCTCGCCTTCCGCGACCAAAGTCATGCTGCTGGGCTCCGGCGAGCTTGGCAAGGAAGTCCTGATCGCGCTGCAGCGGCTCGGCGTTGAAACGATCGCGGTGGACCGCTATGAAAACGCACCCGGACAGCAGGTCGCCCACCATGCGCGCACCATCGCCATGAGCGACCCGGAGCAGCTCAAGGCGCTGATCGAAGCCGAGAAGCCGGACCTGGTGGTGCCGGAGATCGAAGCGATCGCCACGCAGATGCTGGAGACGCTGGAAGCCAGCGGGGTGGTGCGCGTCATTCCCACGGCGCGCGCGGCGCGCCTGACCATGGACCGCGAAGGCATCCGCCGCCTGGCCGCCGAAACGCTGGGCGTGCCCACGAGCCCGTACAAGTTCTGCGATTCGCTGGAAGAACTGCAGGCCGCCATCGACGGCGGCATCGGCTACCCGTGCGTGGTCAAGCCAGTGATGAGCAGTTCCGGCAAGGGCCAGAGCAAGATCGACGGCGCCGCCGATGTCAAGGCCGCATGGGACTACGCCATGGCCGGCGGCCGGGTCAGCCACGGCCGCGTGATCGTGGAAGGCTTTATCGATTTCGACTATGAAATCACGCTGCTGACGGTGCGCGCGATCGGCACCGGCGGCCAGGTCGAGACGCAGTTCTGCGAACCGATCGGCCATGTGCAGGTGAGCGGCGACTACGTGGAAAGCTGGCAGCCGCATCCCATGCATCCCGCCGCGCTGCGGAAGTCGCAGCAGATCGCGCAGGCCGTTACCGCCAACCTGGGCGGGCAGGGCCTGTTCGGCGTGGAGCTGTTTGTCAAGGGCGAGCAGGTCTGGTTCAGCGAAGTCAGCCCGCGTCCGCACGACACCGGCATGGTGACCATGATCACCCAGTGGCAGAACGAGTTCGAGCTGCATGCGCGCGCCATTCTCGGCCTGCCGGTCAGCACCGCGCTCAAGAGCCCGGGCGCCAGCGCGGTGATCTATGGCGGCGTGGATGCGCAAGGCGTGGTGTTCGACGGCGTGGACGAGGCGCTGCGCGTGCCGCAGACCGAACTGCGCCTGTTCGGCAAGCCGGAGAGCTTTGCCAAGCGCCGCATGGGCGTGGCACTGGCGTATGACGCCGATGTGGAAACCGCCCGCGTCCGCGCTAAGGATGCGGCGGGGCGCGTCAAGGCACGCACGGCGGGCTAAGGGCGCCACGGCAGGCTGGCGGCGCATCCAGGCGCTTCTATACTTCGAGGCATCGGCAACACCGGTGGATTGGCCAGTCCTGCTGCTGGGCCGCGGGTGAAGCCGGCGGCATGTGCGTATTGGCGCTCTCCGGCGGTGTGCCGGGGCCGGGACGGTGCGTGCGCGCCGAGTCCTGGCGTCCCACTGCCGGAGGTGTTGTCATGCCACTCGCTCCCCAAAACCTGCCAAGGCCCGGCGGCCCGGTCTTCCTGGCCGATGGCGGGCTCGAGACCACGCTGGTTTTCCTGGAAGGCATCGAATTGCCATGCTTTGCCGCGTTTCCGCTCGTGCTCAGCGACGAGGGGCTGCAGCGGCTGGAGCGCTACTTCGTGCCGTATCTGCGCACCGCCGTGGAGCGCGGGGTCGGATTCGTCCTCGATACGCCGACCTGGCGGGCCAACGCGGACTGGGGCGGGAAGCTTGGTTTTTCGCCGCAGGCCGTAGCCGATGTGAATCGCCGGTCGGTCGCCTGGGCGGCGGGCCTCGGCGCGGCCTTTGCCACGCCGGATACAACGATCGTCATCAACGGCGTGGTTGGCCCGCGCGGGGATGGCTACCAGCCCGGCATCCGGATGAGCGAGGACGAGGCCCGCCATTACCATGCCCCGCAGATCGAGGCGCTGCGCGAGGCGGGCGCTGACATGGTCACTGCCGTGACCATGACCTATCCGGACGAGGCGATCGGCATCGTGCGTGCCGCAAGCGCCGCCGGTGCGCCTGTCGCGGTTTCCTTTACCGTCGAAACCGACGGCAAGCTGCCATCGGGCGACACCCTGGGCGCGGCGATCGAACGGGTCGACCGCGAGACGGCGGGCGGTCCGCTCTACTACATGATCAACTGCGCGCACCCGAGCCATTTCGAGGCAGCCGTCTCCACCGGAGAGCCCTGGACCGCGCGTATCGGCGGCGTGCGTGCCAATGCCTCAGCCAAGAGTCACGCGGAACTCGATGAAGCGCAAACGCTGGATGCCGGCGATCCGGTTGACCTTGGGGAGCGATATCTGGGGCTGTGCCGGCATCTGACGAAGATGTCGGTGCTGGGCGGATGTTGCGGGACCGATCACCGGCATATCGTCGCGATCTGCGATGCCGTATTGAGGCCCCCGGGGAGATAGCCACCGGGCAAGGCAGGAAGCGGGCGCGATAAACTCCCCCCTTTCTCCTGACGGGATCCCCCAATGCCTGGCCACATTGGCATCGTTGCCTGCTCCGCCGAAGGCGCGGCGCTTTGCTATCGCACCATCTGCATGGAAGGCAGCCGCCTGCTGGGGGCGCATGCGCATCCCGAGATATCGATGCACACGCCTTCGCTCGCCGAGTATGTCAGGTGCCTCGATCGCGGCGACTGGGAAGCGGTAGGTGAGTTGATGCTTACCTCCGCCGGAAAGCTTGCCGGCATGGGTGCCGATTTCCTGATTTGCCCCGACAACACCATCCACCAGGCGTTGCCTTACTTGCTGCCGCGTTCGCCGCTGCCGTGGCTGCATATTGCCGAGGCAGTCGCCGACAGCGCGGTGCAGCGCGGCTTCACCCGCCTTGGCGTGACCGGCACGCGCTGGCTTGTCGACAGCGAGGTGTACCCCGAGAAGCTCGGCGCGCGTGGCCTCGGGTTCGTGCGGCCGGACCACGCCGAGCGCGACGAGATCAACCGCATCATCATGGATGAACTGGTTGGCGGCATCGCCACGCCGGAAGCGCTCGCTTACTTCCAGCAAGTCATCGAGCGGATGAAGGGGCAGGGATGCGACGCCGTGGTGCTTGGCTGCACGGAAATCCCGCTGATCGTGAATGACGCCAATTCGCCGCTGCCTACGCTGGATTCCACGCGCTTGCTGGCGCGGGCGGCGCTGCGCCGGGCGGTGCATGGCGCACATTGACGCCCGGCGGCGTTGCTGCTTCGGGCGTAGTATTGGCGGTCTGGCGATTCCCCGGAAGAGGCCTGGCCATGACCAGCAAGCCGATCAAGATCCCTGGACCCGATCATCCGATCACGATCGAGGCCAACCCGTCGCGCGTCGTGGTGTCCATCGGCGGCGTCGTGATCGCCGACACGCGCGAAGCCCTGACGCTGCAAGAGGCATCGTATCCCGCAGTGCAATACATCCCGCGCAAGGACGTCGACATGTCGCGGCTTGCCCGCACCGGCCACGCCACCTACTGCCCGTACAAAGGCGACTGCGCCTACTACAGTATCCCCTCGGGCGGCGAGCGGTCGGTCAATGCGGTGTGGACCTATGAGGCGCCATATCCCGCCGTTGCGGCGATCGGGGATCACCTGGCTTTCTATCCGGGCCGCGTCGACGCAATCGAGGAGCGGGCAAGCTAGCGCACCGGGCCTGGCGCCCGGCGTCGCGCCATTGTCAGTCATCCCTGATTTTCGCTGAGGCAAGATGCCCGCCGCGCGCCATGGGCGTCACTTCCGGCGCATTGCGCGGCTGCGGGATGGGATTGGCCGGCGAGGCCGGCTATGACTATAGTCACTGCATCCTGTCGTCCAGATCATGCCTGATCGATCTTTCCAGCCCGGCACGCTGTGGCCGGCCATCCTGCGCCAGACGGCGCACGCCCTGCGTTGCGGGGCGCTGCGTCCGATCGAGACCATCCAGGCGGTCATCGAGGATGGTGGCGTACGCTTCCTGGTGCGGGAGGTCTCCAGCCTCGCGCGCAAGGATCAGGACAAGGCCCGGCAACGCGACGCCAGCGCGGCGGTCAACCCGTTCCTTCCTTACGATCCGGACCTGTTCGTCGCCGATATCTCGGACACCCACGTGGCGCTGCTGAACAAGTTCAACGTCATCGATCATCACCTGCTCATTGTCACCCGCCGTTTCGAATTGCAGGACGCGCTGCTTGCTCTGGCGGATTTCGAGGCGCTGCTGGTATGCATGGCCGAGTTCGATGCGGTGGGTTTCTACAACGGGGGAGCGGCTGCCGGCGCAAGCCAGCGCCACAAGCACTTGCAGATGGTGCCGCTGCCGCTCGGCCCGGATGGCCCGGCGCTGCCAATCGCGCCCTTGCTGGCTTCGGCGCGGATCGATGGCCCGGTCGGCATCGTGCCTGGGCTGGCTTTTGCGCATGCGTTCGCGCCGCTGGCTTTGTCCTCCGCGCGCGTGCCCGGGCTGGCGGACATCGCGCTCGCGCGTTACCGGGCGCTGCTCGATGCCGTCGGCGTGCGGGCGATTGATGTCAACGGTGAATTACAGCCGTCGGGGCCGTATAACTTGCTGGTCACGCGGTTGGGGATGCTGCTCGTGCCCAGGTCGGCGGAGTGCGTGGAGGGAATTTCGGTGAATACGCTGGGGTTCGCGGGGTCGTTTTTTGTGCGAGATGGGGCGCAGATGCGAATTGTGGAGCGGGTTGGGCCGATGGGGATGTTGGGGAGGGTTGCGGGTGCGGCTTTGGTTTGAAAGTGGTTTTTGGCTGGCGTCAAAGGACGTGCGGCCTCGACGGCGGTGCCGCCAGAACGCAGACTAAAGAAAATCCTGGGGCGCCGAAAAAAACTTTGCGTACTGAGCGGGTCCGAGTCCGGCGTGGGTAGTGTATTGGGCACAATTGAATAAAATATTGGGCTACGCTCGGATTTCGTCAACGATGCCCCGTGCCAGGTCGACCCTATCATTGCGGCCAGCATCGCCTCGTTCGGATTCGTCTTCATTCACCCGTTCATGGATGGTAACGGTCGGCTGTCCCGGTTCATGTTTCACAAGGCCCTGTGCAGGTCAGGAATACGGCTACGCTGAATTGTTGTCTCGGCAGCGCTTTCATTGACAGGCATTCGGATATCGAACGCCGGGGCTTGGTCCCGGGCCTGCTTCCGCCTGCCAGTTGCTGTCGTGCCGCAAACAATCCCGTCTCGTTTCCCGTGGCTCCTGGCCAAAGGGAGCGGCATCCGCTCGACAGCCAAAATAAAGGTAAATATCAATCCGGGAACGCCGTTATAGGGTTTGGGCTGGCAAGGTTGTCCCGTGATTGCATCCGCATCGGGCAGGAATCCCTGAGTATCGACGCTGGCCAAGTCAGATCGTATCGCCTGCAGTGTGATTCGATGTGCCCAACAAGTACAACCTGGTAGGCCCGAACTCTTGCCTCTTGAAATGGCTACCGCCCCGGCCAGTCCCTGTACCGGCCGGAGGCGCTTCTCTCCCTCTCGTTTCCTGCTGGCCCTGCTTGCCGCCATCCTGTGCGTGCAGTCGCAGGGGACCGCTGCGGACACGGCCCCGCAACGTTCCGAGGCGGTGGCACGGGTGGTATTCAGCCTGCTCGGCTATGCCCGCTGGCCCTCGGAGCGAGACGTCTTGCGCCTTTGCATAGACGGATCCGCCCGCTACGCCGCCAAACTCTCGGAAGGCGGGATCCTGGCGACCGGGCGCTCCGTGCAAGCCAGGCGCATCGAACTCCTGGATGCCGGGATGACCACGGGCTGCGATTCCGTCTATCTGGGCGTCATGACGGATGTCAGGCGCAAGAAGGTGGCAACGGAGCTGAGCGGGCGCCCCGTCCTCGTCATCACGGAGGAAGACTTCGAGTGCGAGGTCGGCAGCATGTTCTGCCTCAACGTCGCCGATGGCCGCGTTACCTTCCGCGTCAACCTGGATTCCGTTGCCCGTAGCGGGATTCACATCCATCCGGGCGTGCTGCAGCTCGGCCGCCGCCGGGGGCCGCCGTCATGACCATGCCATCCCGGCCCGACGCAGCGGTATCGCGCCCGACGCTGTACAACACGCTGCGCCGCATCCACTTCGGCGTGGCGCTGATCGCGGTCTGCACCGCCGGCATCTCGCTGACCGCGCTCGGACTGGCGGCGCTGCGCGTGTATGCCGACCACAACCTGCACCTGGTGGCCCGCTCCGTCGCCTATACGCTGGAGGCGCCGGTGGTGTTCCGCGACCAGGCGGCCGCTAGCGAGGCACTGGTGGCGATCGCCGCGGCGGAGGTGGCCGAGGCCAGCGTCTATGACAGGGACAACCGGCTGCTGGCCGAATGGCAGCGCCCGGAAGGCGCGCGGTTCTCCGGCCTGCAGCGCCTGGCGAGCCGCCTGATGGCGCTGGGCCCGGTGGAACAGGTGATCCTGCATGAAACGCAGCCGGTTGGCACCGTTCGGCTGACCGGCGATCCCGCCAACCTGCTGCGCTTCGTGCTGAGCGGCCTGCTCGGCTTGCTGGCTTGCCTGCTGCTCACCGCGGTCAGCGCGCACTATCTGTCGAGCCGCATGCTGGTCCACATCATCGAGCCGGTGCGCAACCTGATGCACGTAGCCCACGCGGTGCGTTCGGAGCGTGCCTTCGACCGGCGTACGCCCCCGGCCCATATTGCCGAACTCAACGCGCTCGGCGAGGACTTCAACGGCCTGCTCGACGAGCTTGAGACCTGGCAGAACCAGCTCCAGCACGAGAACCGCTCGCTGGCACACCGCGCCAGCCACGATAGCCTGACCGGCCTGCTCAACCGGGCGGCATTCGAAGACGCATTGCAGCGCACCGTGCGCCTTGCCACCGCCACGAAGACGCATGCGGGCGTGCTCTACCTGGATAGCGACGCGTTCAAGGAGATCAATGACAGCTTCGGCCACGCCGCGGGGGACGAAGTGCTGTTCGACATTGCGCAGCGCATCCGCTCCTGCGTGCGCGAGGGCGACGTGGTCGCGCGGCTGGGCGGGGACGAGTTCGCCGTGCTGGTGACGGCGCTGCGCAAGCCGGCCGACATCATCCAGGTCGCGGAGCATATCCTGATTCGCATGCGGGATCCGGTTCAACTGTCGAGCGGAACCCGCATCGACGCGTCGCTGAGCATCGGCCTGTCCGTGTTTCCCGTGCACGCGCAAACGGCCGCCGCCTTGCTGCGGACCGCGGACGAAGCCATGTATCAGGCCAAGCGCAGATCGGGGGGGCGCTGGCAAAGCGCGGAACCGCGCCTGGTCACGGTGCAAGCCGAACAGGCATAGAAGAAGAAAACCGAAGCGGAAGCGGAAGCCGATGCGGAAACAGGAGTATCCATCGTGTTATCGAACTTGCGAGGCATCGGAGGCTGGGGCATGGCTGCCGCCCTGATCGCCATGACGCTTGCCCTGGGCGCCTGCCAGACCGTGCCTGTCTCCACACTCACCGCCACGCAAGTCGACGCGCTGCAGCAGCAGGGTTTCAAACTGACCGAAAACGGCTGGGAACTGGGCTTGTCGGAGAAGGTTCTCTTCGGCTTGAACGAGGATGTCATCAGCGGCGACCAGCAAGCGACCGTGCAACGGATAGGGCTGGCGCTGACGGGCGCGGGCATCGATCAGGTCAGGCTGGATGGCCATACGGACGATTCAGGCTCGGCCGACTATAACCAGCAACTGTCGGTGCGGCGTGCGGAGGCGGTGGCCAATGTGTTCGCCACGGCGGGATTCCTGCCTGAGAAGATCGAGGTACGAGGGCTGGGCAAGAGCAAGCCGGTGGCGGACAACCGCACGGCGGCCGGCCGCGCGGAGAATCGGCGGGTGGCTATCGTGGTGACGATTGATTAGCCGGTCGAATAGCCGATCGATTTGTAAATAGAGAGAGCTTTCCTCGCGCCTGATCATGCGATCGGCGCGAGCCGGACCCGTGATGCCGCGCCGGCTCCCGCTGCCGGCGCGGACTCTCGCAACGGCGAGGCTAGCGTACGCCCCGTGCGAGCTTCTCCTGCGCCCAGCTGACCGCCTCGCGCGCGGGCGCCAGGCCGGTCTTCTCCACGCGCTGTGCCAGCTCGAACACGCGCTCGCGGATATGGGCCACCTCGGCCAGCACCGCGGCTTCATCGGCGCCGCCGAGATACTCGCGGGCGCAACTGATGATGCCGCCGGCATTGATCAGGAAATCGGGCGCATAGAAGATGCCGCGGCGCTGCAGGGTGTCGCCTTCATCCAGCGAGGCCAACTGGTTGTTGGCGCCGCCTGCGATGATCTTGAACTGGCACTGCTCGGCAACCGCCGGGGTGATCACGGCACCGAGCGCGCAGGGCGCGAAAACATCGGCGGCGACGCTGGTGATGGCGGTTGTCGGCACGGCATGCGCGCCAAACTGCTCGCGCGCTTGCTCCGCCCTGGCGCCGTTGATGTCGGCCACGATCAGTCTGGCGCCGGCTTCATGCAGCCGGCGGCACAGGTCCCAGCCGACCGAGCCAAGCCCTTGCACGGCAACGGTCACGCCTTGCAGGGTGTTGCGGTCGAGCACATAGCGCACGGCGGCTTCGATGCCGACGAACACGCCATAGGCGGTCTTGGGCGAGGGGTTGCCGCCGAAAGTGCCTTCGCGCGGCATGCCGCTGATGTAGCGGGTCTGCGTGCGGGCGGCGACCATGTCTTCCACCGTGGTGCCGACGTCCTCGGCAGTGATGTAGCTGCCGTCCAGCGATTCGACCAGCCGGCCGAAGGCGCGGAAGAGCTGAGCGCGGTCATGCTGCGCCGGGGTGCGCAGGATGACGGCCTTGCCGCCGCCGAAGGGCAGGTCGGCGAGCGCGTTCTTGTAGGCCATGCCTTGCGACAGGCGCAGGGCGTCGGTCAGGGCATCGCTCTCGGCGGGATAAGTCCAGTAGCGGCAGCCGCCGAAAGCGGGGCCAAGGCTGGTGCTGTAGATGGCGATGATGGCCTGCAGGCCGGATTCGGGGTCGGTGGCGAGCGTGACGCGCTCGTGGGTCGGGCCTTCGCCGGTGCCGAACAGGCGGCCGGCGGCCTCTGGGGTGGTGCGTTCAGTCAAAGCGTCTTCTCCATGAAGATTGGGAATGCAAAGGGGTAGCTTCGCTTTCCTGGTGCGCCGCATTGGGTGGCAAGGCGGTGCAGTGGCGACGGTGGCCGGGCGGCTGCCGTCTTGACAAGGCCGGGCTGCCATTGTGTGGCTGCCCGGCCTCGGGTAAACGCTTGGTGCCGCGCACTGGCGCGGAACCGGTGCTGGATCTTACCGGCAAATCGCGGCTGGATGAAGAGGGCGGTGTGTGCGCGGCACCGCGACACCTATACTTGGAGTGAGGTAATCCTCAACCCCGAGCGATGGGCGAGGAGGAATCTACCCGGTGGCCTCCGCCCCTCGCGTGCAAGGAGGAAGCCATGTTCCAGCATCTGCTGCTACCCGTCGACGGCTCGCCACTGTCCGAATCCGCTTTCAGGAAGGCGCTGGTGTTTGCCCGCGAGGCGCGAGCTCGGGTCACTCTGATCCGTGTGATCCCGGATTTCCATGTCTATACGTACCAGGTGGAGATGCTGGCCAATACCCGTGCGCGGTTCGAGCGGGAGGCCACCAGCAACGTGGCGGACTATTTGAAGACCCTGGCCGCCGAAGCCGAGGCGGCGGGCGTGTCTTGCGAGACCCTTGGCGTGATGCAGGACCACCCGTATCAGGCGATCATCCAGGCTGCCCAGGACAAGGGCTGCGACCTGATCGTGATGGCCTCGCACGGGCGCCGCGGCGTGCAGGGCGTGCTGATCGGCAGCGAGACCAACAAGGTGCTGACGCACAGCAATATCCCAGTGCTGGTGTATCGCTAGCGGCGCTTGAGCGGGGGTGCCGACAGGGCCGGCATGCGCATTCGCTCTCGCTCTTCTAGGCGGGAACGGTGGCCGTCTGACTCGATCCCGTCCAGTCCAGCACCACCTTGCCGCTATTGCCCGACAGCATGGCGGCAAAACCGGCTTCGAAGTCGCCGACGCTGTAGCGATGGGTGATCATGGGCGTCAGGTCGAGGCCGCTTTGCAGCATGGCGACCATCTTGTACCAGGTCTCGAACATCTCGCGGCCGTAAATCCCCTTGATCTCCAGCCCCTTGAAAATCACCTGGTTCCAGTCGATCGCCATCTTCGACGGCGGAATGCCGAGCATGGCGATCTTGCCGCCGTGGTTCATGTGCTCGAGCATGGTGGCGAAGGCGGTCGGCACGCCGGACATCTCCATGCCCACATCGAAGCCTTCCGTCATATGCAGCTCGGCGGCCACGTCTTTCAGATTCTCGTGCTGCACGTTGACGACGCGGTTGGCGCCCATCCTGCGCGCCAGCGCGAGACGGTAGTCGTTGACGTCAGTGATCACCACATTGCGCGCGCCCACATGGCGCGCGATGGCGGCGGCCATGATGCCGATGGGGCCGGCGCCGGTGATCAGCACGTCCTCGCCCACCAGGTTGAAAGACAGCGCGGTATGAGTGGCGTTGCCGAAAGGATCGAAGATGGCGGCGATCTCGTCCGGGATGTCGTCGGGAATGCGGAAGGCGTTAAAGGCCGGAATCACCAGGTACTCGGCGAACGCGCCGGGCCGGTTCACGCCCACGCCCACCGAATTGCGGCACAGGTGGCGGCGCCCGGCGCGGCAGTTGCGGCAAAAGCCGCAGGTGATGTGCCCTTCGCCGGACACGCGGTCGCCGATTTCCAGCCCGCGTACCTCCTGCCCGATGGCGACGATCTCGCCGACGTACTCATGCCCGACCTGCATCGGCACGGGGATGGTGTTCTGCGCCCACTCGTCCCATTTCCAGATGTGGATGTCGGTGCCGCAGATGGCGGTCTGGCGGATGCGGATCATCACATCGTTGTGGCCGACTTCCGGCTCGGGCACCTCGGTCATGGTCAGGCCGGGCGCGCGTTCAAGTTTGGCGAGGGCTTTCATGGGGAGCCTCCTGCACGAAGCTTAGGCGATGGCGCCGAACTTGCGGCCGACCTTTGCAAACGCGGCAACGGCCCGCTCGATCTGCTCCGCCGTGTGCGCGGCACTCATCTGCGTGCGGATCCGCGCCCGGCCCTTGGGCACCACCGGGAAGGAGAACCCGACCACATACACATGCTCCGCCAGCAACGCGTCCGCCATGCCGGAGGCCAGCGCGGCATCGCCCAGCATCACCGGGATGATGGGATGCTCGCCAGGCACCAGCGTAAAGCCCAGCGCCGTCATCTCGCGGCGAAAATGCTCGCCGTTCTCGCGCACGCGGGCGCGCAGCGCGGCGCCTTCCTCGCTGGCCAGCAGGTCCAGCACCTTCAGCGTGGCGGCGCAGATGCTCGGCGCCAGCGAGTTGGAAAAGAGATACGGGCGCGAGCGCTGCCTCAGCAATTCCACGATTTCCCGGTGCGCGGCCACGTAGCCGCCGGAGGCCCCGCCCAGCGCCTTGCCCAGCGTACCGGTGATGATGTCCACGCGGCCCTCCACGCCGCATAGCTCCGGCGTGCCGCGCCCGTGCTCGCCGACAAAGCCTACTGCGTGCGAGTCATCCACCATCACCAGCGCGCCGTAGCGGTCCGCCAGGTCGCAGATGGATTTGAGATCGGCAATGATCCCGTCCATCGAGAACACGCCGTCGGTGGCGATCAGCTTGAAGCGCGCGCCGGCGGCATGGGCCTCGCGCAGCCGCGCCTCCAGGTCGCCCATATCGTTGTTGCGGTAGCGGTAGCGCTTTGCCTTGCACAGTCGCACGCCGTCGATGATGCTGGCATGGTTCAGTTCGTCGCTGATCACCGCATCCTGGTCATCGAGCAGCGTCTCGAACAGCCCGCCGTTGGCATCGAAGCAGCTGGAGTACAGGATGCTGTCGCCGGTGTGAAGGAATTTGGCGAGCACCGCCTCCAGCGTTTTGTGGACCGACTGCGTGCCGCAGATGAAGCGCACCGACGCCATGCCGAAGCCATCCTGCTCCAGGCCGCGCCGCGCCGCGTCGATCAGGCGGCGATCGTCGGCCAGGCCCAGGTAGTTGTTGGCGCAGAAGTTCAGCACATGCTCGCCGCCCGCGAGCCGGATGTCGGCTGCCTGCGGACTGGCAATGACGCGTTCGGCTTTGTGAAAGCCGTCGGCGCGGATGGTGTCCAGCGTATCGCGGAGGTGGGAAAGATAGCGGTCGCGCATGGGAAGCCCCTGGCTAGGTTGTTGGGCGGCGTGGCTGGCGCCAGCCTCCATGGTATGGCGAAAGCCGGAGGAATACCGGTTTGCGATGCGCGTGTTTTGTGCTGCGCTGCGCAAGTGGCGGCCGGCGCGGGCTACCGATGCTGCTATGCGGCAGAGACCCGGCCAGTCCTTGAATCTGGATACTAAACCCAATGAAATCAAGCCTTTGTCTCTTTTCCTTGGGTTCGCCAACTCCTATTCTTAAGTCAGGTTGCGCATGCCACCGCGATCGGCGCGCATGCCGGCTAACGGCTTGCTTGCGGAGGCGGCCATGAACGAAGACACGCGGATTGCACCTATCGAGCGAATCGTCTATTCGCGCCGGCACGGATCCACCGGCACCCTTATCGGCCACAACGCGCGGCGGCGCCGCCTGATTCAGGCCGCCGGGGCAACCGCGCTCGCTGCGGGCCTTGGCCCCTTTGTGCTGCCACGTCGGGCGCGGGCGGCCAAACACACCTTGAAGATCCTCCAGTGGAACCATTTCGTACCGGGCTACGACAAGTGGTTCGACAACACCTACGTGAAGGAATGGGGCCAGCGCAACGATACCGAGGTCATCGTCGATCACGTGGGAATCCCCGCGTTGGCCACGCGGGCCGCGGCCGAGGTTTCCGCGCAAAAAGGGCACGACCTGTTCATGTTCCTGTCGCCGCCCCCGGTGTACGAGGAGCAGGTCATCGATCACCGCGAGATCTACGAGGAATGCCAGCGCAAGCATGGCAGGCCGGTCGAGCTGGCGATCAAGAGTACGTATAACCCGAAGACGAAGAAGTACTTCGGCTTTTCCGACAGCTTCGTGCCGGACCCGATCAACTATCGCAAGGACCTTTGGGACGACGTTGGCATGGCCGCGCCCGATAACTGGCTGGATGTCCTTGCAGCGGGCAGGAAGATCAAGCAGAAACGCAATATTCCGGTCGGCATTGGCTTGTCCGCGGAACTCGACACCGCGATGGCGATGCGGGCCATCCTCTATGCATTCGGCGGCTCGGTGCAGGATGAGCGCCATACCGTGGTGCTGAACTCGAAGAATACGCTGGAGGCAGTCAAGTTCGTCAAGGCGCTGTACCAGGAAACCATGACGGCGGAGGTCTTGGCGTGGGACCCGTCGTCCAATAACCGAGCCATGCTCGCAGGCAAGATCTCGCTTTGCCTGAACGCGATTTCCATCACCCGCGAAGGCGAGAACAAGAACCTGCCGGTCACGTCGGACATCTGGCTCACGCAGGCCTTGCAAGGGCCGGTGCGGCGCATCGGCCTGGAGCATGTGATGGATTGCTACGTGATCTGGAAGTTCGCCGAGAACATTGCGGGCGCCAGGAAGTTCCTGGTGGACTATATCGACCACTTCCGCGAGGGCTTCCTTGGTAGCGAGTTCTACAACTTCCCGTGCTTCCCGGGCACGGTGCCGGACCTGCAGAAGCTGATCGCCGACGACCCCAAGGCCAGGCCGCGCGACAAGTACAAAGTACTGGGCAGCCTGAGGAATCAGGCCACCAACGTCGGCTTCCCTGGCTATGCCAACGCGGCCACCGACGAGATCTTCAATACATGGGTGCTCAACACCATGTTCGCCAAGGCCGCCACTGGCGACGAAACGCCGGAGAATGCCATCCGCGCCGCGGATGCGACCTGCAAGCGGATCTTCGCCAAGTGGCGGGAAAAAGGGCTGGTATGAGCCGCCGCCCCCGCCGGGCCGGCGGTGTCGGGACGGGCGTGGGCCGATGAGCCATGGCCACGGTGGAGACCCGCTCGCTCACCAAGCGCTTCGACGGCGGCAACGCCGTCGACGGCATCAGCCTTGCCGTGCGCGAGGCCGAGTTCCTGGTGCTGCTGGGCCCGTCTGGCTCGGGCAAGACCACCTTGCTGCGCCTGATCGCCGGGTTGGAAGCGCCCACCTCCGGCGACATCCTGGTGGGCGGCCGTGTCGTCACCGGGCTGCCGCCGCGCGCGCACAACATGGCAATGGTGTTCCAGAGCTACGCGCTCTATCCGCACCTGAGCGTGGCCGGCAACATCGCCTTCCCGCTGCAGGCGCAGCGCATGCCGCGCGAGGCGATCGCGCGCAAGGTGAACTGGGCCGCGGCGCTGTTCGGCATCGGCCACCTGCTGGCGCGCAAGCCGCGCCAGCTCTCCGGCGGCGAGCGCCAGCGGGTGGCGCTGGCGCGCGCGGTGGT
This sequence comes from Cupriavidus sp. 05L310, assembly GCF_056398185.1. Classification (NCBI taxonomy): domain Bacteria; kingdom Pseudomonadati; phylum Pseudomonadota; class Betaproteobacteria; order Burkholderiales; family Burkholderiaceae; genus Cupriavidus; species Cupriavidus sp. 05L310. The sequence goes on along the minus strand of NZ_JBFTOX010000019.1, from coordinate 34,268 downwards.
GCGCGATCCGGTGGCCTTCCTGCTGGACGAGCCGCTCTCCAATCTGGACGCCAAGCTCAGGACTTCCGCGCGCGAGGAATTGCAGCAGTTGCAGCGGCGCCTGGCGGCCACCACGATCTACGTGACGCACGACCAGATCGAGGCGCTGGCGCTGGGCGACCGGGTCGCCATCCTCGACCACGGCCGCGTGCACCAGATCGGCACGCCGCAGCAAGTGTACGAGCACCCGGCCGATACGTTCGTGGCCACGTTCATCGGCTCGCCGCCGATGAACCTGGTCGATACGGATGCGGTGGTGACGGGCTTCCGGCCGGAGCACTTCCTGCCGCGCGGTGTCTACGGCGACGATGAAATGCTGGAACCCTTTCCGTTCCATGTCACCCGCATCGAAAACCTCGGTTCCGACCGGCTGGTGTACGGCTTGCTGGAGCCACCGCTGCCGCCCGCCAAGGTCATCTCGCGGATTCCCTGCACGGTCACCTTCCCGCTGGAGACCGGTGCGCGCTACCCGTTCGTGGTGCGGCATGCCGACCTGAGGCGCTTTGATCCGCGTTCCGGCGCCAGCGTGAGCGCGGCGCCGTCAGGGAGGCCCGCATGAGCGCCCGGTCTTCCGCCGCGCTTGCGCCACAGGCCGGCGGCTGGCATGTGCTGGAGGGCGAGCGCTGGCTCGGCGCCCTGATGCTGGCGCCGGCACTCATCTACATCGCGCTGCTGCTCGGCTTTCCCTTCCTGCTGTCGATCTACTACAGCCTGTCCGACATCACCGTGGGCAGCCGCGCCATGCATTTCGTTGGCCTGGAGAATTTCCGGCGCATCGTGCAGACCCCCACCTTCTGGCGCTCGCTCGGCAATGCGCTTGTGTTCACGCTGGTGTCCCAGGCGCTGGTGGTGATTCTGGCCAAGATCCTGGCGTTGGCACTGCTGCGCGACTTTCGCGGCAAATGGCTGGTGCGGCTGCTGATCCTGCTGCCGTGGGTGGCGCCGATCTCGCTGGGTTCGATCGGCTGGCTGTGGATCTTCGATCCGGTCTACAGCATCATCAACTGGACGCTGCGCGCGCTCGGCCTGCTCGGCCCGAATACCTGGCCGGTCTGGCTGGGCCAGCCGGACCTGGCGATGGCGTCGGTGATCCTGGTGGATGTCTGGCGCCTGCTGCCGCTGGCCACGGTCATCATCCTGGCCGGCCTGCATGGCATCCCGCAGGATATCCACGACGCCGCCGCCATGGACGGCGCCGGTTTCTGGCGCCACCTGTTCCGCATCAATATCCCGCTGGTGATGCCGATCATGCTGGTGGCGCTTCTGTTCGGCATCGTGTTTACGCTCACCGACATGATCATCATCTTCGTGCTGACGCGTGGCGGGCCTTACGACACCACGCAGGTGCTGGCCAGCCTGGCATTTTTCACCGGCATCCAGGGCGGCGACCTGGCCGAGGGCGCGGCGATTTCGCTGTTCCTGTTCCCGCTGCTGGTAGCGGTGGTGGCCCTGCTGCTGACCGTCGCCAACCGCGCGGAGGTAGCCTGACATGCGTGCCGATGCAAATCGCTGGCAGCACCGTGGCGCGCGCTGGGGCGCACGCTTCGGCCATGTCGCCATCCTTGCCGTCTTCGCGGGGTTCTGTGCTTTTCCCTTCTACTGGATGCTGATCACCACCTTCAAGGATGTCCACGACCTGATCAACACCGCCAACAACCCCTTCCTGTTCAACCAGCCGCCCACCCTGGACAACCTGCGCGTGCTGTTCCTGGAGACCCAGTACCTGCGCTGGATCGCCAATACGCTGCTGGTGGGCGCGATGGTGGTGGCCATCACCCTGCTGCTGGCGGTGCCCGCCGGCTACAGCCTGGCCCGGCTGGCAGGCAGCCGCGGACGGCAACTGGCGATCGCCATCTTCCTGACTTACCTGATCCCGCCCACCATTCTGTTCATTCCCTTCTCCCGCATCATCGGCGCGCTCGGACTGCAGGATTCGCTGTGGTCGCTGGTGCTGGTGTACCCGAGTTTCACGGTGCCGTTCTGCACCTGGCTGATGATGGGTTTCTTCAAGGCGGTGCCGCGCGATATCGAAGAGGCGGCGATGATGGACGGGCTGAGCCGCTTCGGCGCCTTCCTGAAGGTGGTGGTGCCGCTGTCGTCGGCCGGCATCCTGACGGTGGTCATATTCACGCTGACGCTGGTGATGCAGGAATTCGTCTATGCCCTCACCTTTATCACCAGTTCGTCGCAGTACACCGTCAGCGTTGGCGTGCCGACCTTCCTGGTGCGCGGGGACGTCTATTTCTGGGGCTCCCTGATGGGCGCCTGCCTGGTCGTCAGCGTGCCGGTGGCGGTGCTCTACAACCTGTTCGTCGACCGCTTTGTCGCGGGCTTTACCGTGGGCGCGGTGAAGTGAACGGGCTTGGCGGTGGGCGGTGCCGAGCGCCCGATGCGCAGCCTTTGCGCTTCGAGAAGCCGGGCAGTGTCGAGCGCTGATCCTCGGCCAGCGCAGATGCCATGAGCACTAGCCACCGCCTCGAACTCGGTTACAATCGCGCCATGTTTCGCGCAGACCGCCCCTCCTTCTTCCGGGGAGTCCTGCTGCTGTTGCTGTTCGCAATGCAGCTCCTGACCCCGCTTCTGCACGGCCATCTCGGAACCCCGAAACTCCATGGCCTGCATGTGCACACGGCGCTGCAAGGTGCGGTTAATTCCTATTCTCCTTCCGCTTCGCCCAACGCTTCCGCTGCCCACGATGGCAGCGCGCTGGTCGCGGTCGAGCCGCTGGAGGTCGATGTACAGACCGCCATCGGCCCCATTGCCTTTACCCTCCACGTACAGGCCGCCGATGTGCTCGTCGGCGTGGTCTTCGCGTTCCTGCTGTTTGCGGCGCTGCCCTTGCCGGCACCCCGGCGCCTGCCCTGGCGCGAACGCACGCCGCCCCGATGGCGTGGCGGCGATAGCAGGCCGCCTCCGGCGCACGCTCCTCCCTTCGCCTCCTGATTCCCCCGCCGGCCACGCCGGCGGTGCACGCTCGCGCGCCTGACCGGGACCGGTCAAGGCGCGCCGGGCGCTTCCATCCTGCTTTGGAGTCAGGCATGTTTTCCCGTCGCATGTTGTTCGTTGGCGCATTGCTTGCGTCAGCGCTGTTTCCCGTCGGCATGGCGCGCGCGCAGGCGCTGGCCTTGTCCGATGCCCAGGCCCGCGCGCTCGGCGTGCGGTTCGAGCCGGTCGCCAGTGCCGCGCAGGTTGAGATTGGCGCCAGCGGGCGCGTGGTGCTCAAGCCCGATGCGCAGTACGTGGTGGCCGCGCCTTATCCCGGCATGGTCGCGCGCGTGCTGGTGGCGATCGGCCAGCCGGTGCGTGCCGGCCAGGCGCTTGCCACCTTTGCCAGCCCGCAGTTGTTCGAGGCGGGGCGTGCGCTGGCCGAAGCGCGCTCGCAGGCCAACCTGGCGCGGCTCGCGCTGGCGCGGGACCGCGGCTTGCATGAAGACGGCATCATCCCCGGCAGCCGCTGGCAAGCCACGCAGGCGCGCGCCGCAGAGGCGGCGGCAATGGTGCGCGCCCGCGAGGCCGAGATGGGCGCCGCGGGCATCGTGTTCGCCAGTGGCTCTGGCGAACCCCAACTGGTGGCCGGCCGCGCCGGGCTGATCGCCGAGGTGAATGCGGTGCCCGGCACGCGCGTGGATGGCGCGGCGCCGTTGTTCCGCATCGTCGATCCCACCGCGCTGGAGCTTGACCTGCTGGTCGGCCGCGACATGCCGGCCCCCACCGGCGGCGAGCGCGTGGAAGTGCGCCAGCGCGGCGCCACCGGCAAGGTGGCCGGCGTGGTGCCGGCGAGCGACGGCACCGCCGCCGTGCGCGTGCGCGCGGCGCTGGACCAACGCGGCAGCCTGCAGGCCGGCGAAAGCGTGAATGTGATCGTGCACTTGCGTAGCGCGCCCGACGCCACCGGCGCGGGCCGCGCGCGGGTACCGGCTGCCGCGCTGACGTACTGGCGCGGCACACCCGGCGTGTTCGTGGCGACCAAGGCCGGAGTGCGCTACCAGACCGTGGTGGTCGAGGCCGTGGACGATGCCGCGGCGACCGTGCGGGCCGCGCTGCCGGCCGGCACGCGGGTTGCGGTCGGCGGCGTGGGCGCGCTCAAGGGCATGCTGGCGGGAGGTCAGTGATGCTCGCCGGCCTGATTGAATTCTCCCTGCGCCAGCGGGCGCTGGTGCTGATTGCCGCCTGCGTGCTGGCGGTGGCCGGCGCGTGGGCATACCTGAAGTTGCCCATCGATGCCTTCCCGGACATCTCGCCCACCCAGGTCAAGGTCATCCTGAAGATTCCCGGCATGACGCCGGAGGAAGTGGAGCAGCGCGTCTCCACGCCGGTCGAGCAGGAACTGCTTGGCATTCCGCACAAGACCATCGTCCGCTCGGTATCGAAGTACGGCATCAGCGACGTGACGGTCGATTTCGAGGAGGGCGTGGACAGTTACTGGGCCCGCCAGCAGGTGTCCGAGCGGCTGTCCGGACTGATGCGCGATTTGCCGCCCAACGCCATCGGCGGGCTGGCGCCGATCACCACGCCGCTGGGCGAGATGTTCATGTTCACAGTGGAAGGCGATGGCTTCTCGCTCGCCGAGCGGCGCCGCGTGCTCGACTGGGTGATCCGCCCGGCCTTGCGGACGGTGCCTGGCGTGGCCGACGTCAACGCGCTGGGCGGCGCGGTGCGCAGCTACGAAGTCATCCCCGACCCGGCGCGGCTGCGCGCCCGCGCGGTCACGCTGGAGCAACTGCGCCAGGCGCTCGACGCCAACAACCGCAACGATGGCGCGGGCCGGGTGGAGCAGGGCGACGAGAACTGGGTGGTGCGCGTGGAAGGCGGCGTGCGTGGCGTGGAAGACTTGCGGCAGATCGTCATCGATGCGCCCGGCGCGCGCAATGGCATGCCGCTGGTGACGGTGGGCGATGTGGCCACCGTCAGGCTCGGCGTGGCCACGCGCAACGGCGCGGTCAGCAAGGACGGCCGTGGCGAAGCGGTCGAGGGGCTGGTGCTGGGCTTGCGCGGCGCCGATGCCCGCCAGCTGGTCACCGCCGTGCAGGCCAGGCTGGACGAGCTGGCGCCCCAGCTGCCCAAGGGCATGTCCACGCACGTGTTCTACAACCGCGGCGAACTGGTCACCCGTGCCGCCAATACCGTGGTGCGCGCGCTGATTGAAGCCAGCCTGCTGGTGGTGGTGACGCTGTACCTGTTTCTCGGCGGCCTGCGCGCGGCGCTGGTGGTGGCGGCCACCCTGCCGCTGTCGATGCTGGCAACCTTCCTGCTGATGCGCTACGTGGGCCTGAGCGCCAACCTGATGAGCCTCGGCGGCCTGGCGATTGCGCTTGGCATGCTGGTGGACGCGGCGGTGGTGGTGGTGGAGAACATCGAGTCCGCCCTGGCGCGGGCGCACGGCCACAAGAGCGATCCGTCGCTGCGTGGCGCGGTGATCCGCCATGCCGTTGCCAGCGTGGCGCCGCCGATGCTGGCCGGTGTGTCGATCATCGCCATCGTATTCCTGCCGCTGTTGTCGCTGCAGGGCCTGGAGGGCAAGCTGTTCGGGCCGGTGGCGCTGACCATCGTGCTGGCGCTGGCGTCGTCGGTGGTGATCGCGTTCACCGTGGTGCCTGCGCTGGCATCGATGCTGCTGCGCGCGCATGCCGACGAGGCGCCGTACCTGATGCGCAAGGTGGCGAGCGGGTTTGCCCGGCTGCAGGACTGGAGCGCGCAGCATCGCCGCATCGTCTTTGCCGCGGCGGGCGCGGCGCTGGCCCTGGCGGTGGCGCTCTACCTGTCGGTGGGCAAAACCTTCATGCCCACCATGGACGAGGGCGACCTGATCGTGCAGTTGCAAAAGGCGCCGTCGGTCTCGCTGGCCACTTCGGTGGACCTGGACCTGCGGGTGCAGCAGGCGCTGCTGGCCGAGGTGCCGGAGATCCGCTCGATCGTGGCGCGCTCCGGCTCGGACGACCTTGGCCTGGACCCGATGGGGCTGAACGAGACCGACACTTTCCTGGTGCTAAAGCCAAAGGACCAGTGGCGCGGCAGCAAGGAAGATATCGCCACCGCCATCCGCCACGTCATGGAACGCTTCCCGGGCGTGGTGTACGGCTTCACCCAACCCATCGAGATGCGCGTGTCGGAAATGCTGACCGGCACGCGCGGCGACGTGGCGATCAAGGTGTTCGGCAACGATCTCGGCGCCATCGACACGGCCGCGCAGGCCATCGCAGCGCGCGTGCGCAAGATCGCCGGCGCGGCGGAAGTCATCGCGCCCAGCAACGAGGGCGTGCAGTACCTCACGCTCGCGCTGGACCGCGCGGCCGTCGGTCGCGCGGGGCTTTCCGGCGACGCGCTGCAGGCGTTGCTGCGCGCGCAGGTGGAAGGCGAGCGCATTGGCATCGTGCCGGAGGGCACCGTGCGCACGCCGCTGATCCTGCGGGGCGGCGAAAGCCTGCGGCAGACGCCGGAGATGTTCACCAGCCTGCAGGTGACGGCACCGGATGGCACGCCCTGGCCGCTCACCTCGTTGGCGCAGGTGCGGCGCGTGGAAGGGCCGGTGCGGATCAACCATGAAGACGGCGGACGCTTCGCGGTGATCCAGGTCAGCGTGGAAGGGCGCGACCTGACCGGCTTCGTGCAGGAGGCGCAAGCCGCCGTGGCTGGCCTGGCCGGGCTGCCCAAGGGGCTGCGCGTGGTTTGGGGCGGGCAGTTCGAGAACCAGCAGCGCGCCGCCGCGCGTCTTGCGCTGGTGGTGCCGCTCGCGCTGGGCGCCATCTTCCTGCTGCTGATGCTGACCTTCCGCTCGATCCGGCAGGCGGCGCTGGTGATTGCCAATATCCCGTTCGCGCTGGTGGGCGGCATCGCCGCGCTGCGGGTGGCGGGCGAATACCTCTCGGTGCCTGCCTCGGTGGGCTTTATCGCGCTGCTTGGCATTGCCGTGCTCAACGGTGTGGTGCTGGTCTCGCATTTCAACACCTTGCTGGAGGAGGGGCGGCCAGTGGCGGAGGCAGTGCGCACTGGCGTGCGCGACCGCTTGCGGCCGGTGCTGATGACCGCCTGCATCACCGCGCTGGGCATGATCCCGCTGCTGCTGGCGACCGGGCCGGGCTCGGAGATCCAGCGTCCGCTGGCCATCGTCGTCTCGGGCGGGCTGGTGAGTGCCACCGCGCTGACCTTGCTGCTGTTACCGCTCTTGTTCGAGCGCTACGGCGTGGCGCGTTCGCGTGAGGAAAACCAGGGCCGCATGGAACAAGGAGAGGGGCAATGAAGAGCGCAACCAGGAGCGCGAAGGGCGCAACGAAGGGCGCAATGCGCGGGATTGCCGCCGCTTCGGCATTCGCCGTGGCAACGGCCGTCTCCCTGATGGCCGCAACCGGCGGCATGACGAGTACCGCGTGGGCGCAGGCGATCCGGCCGGCCGAAGCCGGCATCTTGCCTCCGGAAGCCGCCGTGCGCGAGGCGGTCGGCCAGTCCCCCGACGTGCAGATGGCCGAAGCGCACCGCGACGCGGTGCTGGCCCGCGCGGACGGCATCCGTGCCGGCACCGCCGAGGCCGTGGTGCGCGCCATCGGGCAGGGCCGGCAGGTGCGGGAGCCGTCCGAGCGGTATGCCGAAGGGCAACTGGCGCTGGAGCGCCCGCTGCGGTTATGGGGCAAGGCCGATGCCGATGGCGCGCTGGCCGATGCGACCGTGCAGTCCGGCCAGCTCGCCGTGATGGATGCGCGCCATGAGGTCTCGCGGCAGATCCTGTCGCTGTGGTTCGCGGCGCTGCGCGCGCAGCAGGCAAGGGTCGCGGCGCAGGGCAACGACAGCCTGGCCGCGGAGTTGGCGAGCGTGACCGCGCGGCGCGTACAGGCAGGCGATGCGGCGCGCATGGATCACGAACTCTTGCTGGCCGAGCGCTCCCGCACGGCTGCCGCGCTGGCTAGCGCGCGGGCGGCCGAGGCAGCGGCGCAAGCCGAGCTGCGGGCGCGCTTTCCGGGGCTTGGCGTGCCCGGCGGCCTGCCTGCGGAGGTGCGCCTGCAGGCCTTGCCGGACGATTCCGCCGACGCGCTGCGCATCCGCTATGTGGAGGACAGCCACGAGTTCCGCCTTGCTCAGTCCGAGGAGATGCAGGCGCAGCGGCAGGCCCGGCGCACCGACCTGGAGCGCAAGCCCGACCCGACCGTGGGCGTGTTCTTCACGGTCGAGCGCGGCGGCGCGGAGCGGATTGCCGGTGTGAGCATCGCCATGCCGCTGGGCTCGGCGCACCGGCGCGCGTCGGCGGTGGCGGCCGCCGCCGACGCGGAGGCAGCGGCCCGCCGCCGCCTGTCGGTGGAGCGCCGGATCGGTGCGGAGTTCGAGGTGCAGTATCGCGGGCTGGAAGGCAAGCGGGCCGCGGCCATGGCCCAGTCCGAGGCGCTGGCGCTGCAGCGCAGCGCCGCCGCGCGCACCGGGCGGGCCTACAAGGCGGGCGAAACCGGCTTGAGCGAACTTCTGATCATCCGGCGCGCGCTGGCCGACACCACGCTGGCCGAACGGGTGGCCATGGTCGACGCGCTGGAAGCGGACAGCCGGCTGCGGCTGGACCTGCACCGGATGTGGGATTTCGACGACTGAGGCGCGGGGCGCCCACTAACGGCGACGCGCGGTGGGCGCGTCGCCCGCGGCCCCGGCACTGGCCAGCAGGCCGCGCAGGAAGACCATGAGCATGCGGCCCGTGGGGTCGGGATGCGTCGTGGTCCGTTGCAGCGCAAGCCCATGCGCAAGCGCCATGAAGCTGGCGGCCAGCTCTTCCGGTGCAGCCGGCGGTATGCGGCCAAGGTGCCGGAACAGCCGTTCGATCAGGCGGCCGAGTTCCGCACGGTGCGTTTCCCAGACGGTGCGATATGCGCCGGCGAACGCCGGGCTGCGATTGGCGTGCATTTGCAGCTCGATCGAGAGCATGGCCCAGTCCGTCTCCGCGTTGAGCGTCGCGGCCCAGGCATCCAGGCCCGCGAGCACCTCGCCGCCCGGGCGTTCCGCGGTATCGAACACCATGGCAAGCTGCCGCGCCTCGGCTTCCATATGGCCGCGCAGCAGATCGAGCAGCAGCGCCTCCTTGTCAGGAAAGTTCGAGTAGAACGCACCCTGCGAATAGCCAGCTTCCTCCGCGATATCCCGGATCGACGTGCCGCCGAAGCCGCGCTGCACGAATAGCCGCCGTGCTGCATCGAGCAGGCGTTCGCGGGTTTGCGCCTGGCTTTGCTCGCGGCTTAGCCGCTTTCGTGGGGTGGGTTGGTTCATTGGCGTGGCGGGTGGTGATAGCGATAGCCATTGATGTTGGGAATTCAACTGCTATGATAACGGATATCAATTGATATCTGAATTCGCAATGAACGTCGAAATGCAGGGGCTGCCATGAATTTGAATACCGCTTTCGTTACCGGGGCCACCGGTTTGCTGGGCAACAACCTCGTGCGCGCGCTGCTTGGCCGCGGCGTGGCCGTCAAGGCGCTCGTCCGTTCGCCGGAAAAAGGACAGCAGCAATTCGCCGGCCTGGCCGGCGTCGAACTTGTGGTTGGCGACATGGAGAACGTTCCCGCTTTCGTGCCGGCCCTGCGCGGCTGCGACGTGGTGTTCCATACCGCGGCCTTCTTCCGCGACAACTACAAGGGCGGCAGCCACTGGGAAACGCTCAGGCGCATCAATGTCGATGGCACGGCCGCCCTGATCGGGCAAGCCTATGCCGCTGGTGTCCGGCGCTTCGTGCAGACCTCGTCCATTGCCGTGCTGAACGGCGCGCCGGGCGCGGTGATCGATGAGACCAACGATCGCGATCCCGCCGAGGCGGACGACTACTATCGCAGCAAGATCCTGGCGGACCGCGCGGTACAGGACTTTCTCAAGGCAACCCCTGACATGCACGCCACCTTCGTGCTGCCCGGCTGGATGTGGGGGCCGGGCGATATCGGCCCGACTTCCGCTGGCCAGGTGGCGCTCGACACGGTGCTGGCCAAGCTGCCGGGACTGGTTCCAGGGAGTTTCTCCGTGGTCGATGCCCGCGACGTCGCGCTGGCGCAGATCGCCGCCGCGCAGCGCGGCCGGCGTGGCGAGCGCTATCTCGCGGCGGGCCGGCATATGACGATGCGCGAGCTGATTCCGCTGATCGGCCGCGTCGCCGGTGTGCCAACGCCGGCGCGCGCGCTACCGCTGCCTCTGTTGTATGCGCTCGCCGGCATACAAGAGATCTACGCGCGCCTGAGCGGCAAGCCGGTCCTGCTCAGCCTGGCCACCGTGCGGCTGATGGTGAGTGAAGCGGACCGGACCCGTTTCAGCCACGCCAAGAGCGAGCGCGAGCTGGGCCTGGGATTCAGGCCGGTCGAGGAAACCGTGCGCGATGTCATCTCCTGGTACCGGGGGCACGGCTGGCTGCCCGCCGGACATGGCGCGCTGATTCGCTAGCGGGTACGCCGCAGGCGGCTGCGCTATTCACAATTTCGCTTGCGCTTCCCGCTCGAGCAACTCGCGCTTGCGCTCCACGCCCCAGCGGTAGCCGGACAGGTTGCCATCGCTGCGCACCACGCGATGGCAGGGAATCGCCACGGCGAGATGGTTGGCGCCGCAAGCCTGCGCCACCGCGCGCACGGCCTTGGGTGCGCCGATGCGCGCGGCGATCTCGGCGTAGCTGGCGGTCGTGCCGGCAGGAATTTCCCGCAGCGCTTGCCACACGCGCTCCTGGAACGCGGTGCCGCGGACATCCAGCGGCAGGTCCAGGCCCAGCGACGGCGCTTCGATCAGGCCGACCACCCGCGCGATCCATTGCTCGAAGCCGGCATCGCCGCCAATCAGGTTGGCCTTGGGAAACTGGTCCTGCAACTCGCGCGCCAGCGCGTCGGGGTCGTCGCCCAGCAGGATCGCGCACACGCCACGCTCGCTGCGCGCGACCAGGATCGAGCCGAGCGAGCACTCTCCGACGGCAAAGCGGATGTCGGTATTGGCGCCACCCGCGCGGTACCGGCTTGCCGTCATGCCAAGCATCTGGTCCGAGGCCTCATAGAAGCGGCTGTTGGAGTTGAAGCCCGCGTCGTAGATGGCTTCGGTGACGGAGCCGCCGCGGCCGAGCTGCGTGCGCAGCTTGCGCGCGCGGTGCGCGTCGGCGTAGGCCTTCGGCGTGAGGCCGGTGACCGCCCTGAAGACACGGTGGAAGTGATAGGGGCTCAGGCCGGACTGCGCGGCGAGCGTGTCCAGCGTGGGCGGACTGTCCGCGCGTTCGATGGCCCGGCAGGCCCCGGCGACGAGGGCGGCGTGCTGCGCGGCAACCGCCGCCTGATCTGCCGCCGCGCGCTGGCTCGGGCGGTAGCCGGCCGCTTCGGCGGCCTCGGGCGTGTCGAAGAATTCCACGTTCTCCGGACGCGGCAGGCGAGACGGGCTGCCGGGCCGGCAGTAGATGCCGGTGGTCTTCACGGCATAGACGAAATCGCCATCGGCAGCCGGGTCGCGGGCGAGCACGCGTGCCCAGCGCGGGTCGCGTTCGGCGGAGGTCAGCGGGATTTCCATGGTGGTCCTCGTGCTGGGTGTCTGGTGGCGTTTCATGGGTTCACTGTATGCCGGTGGAGCGGGCTGCGCACTCCGGCTCTTGCGGTCAAATTCCGCGGGTGGATTCCGCGTTACCCCTACAGGGCATCATGGAAGATGATCCCCACCGTATGCCGCTGGCCCGAGCGCAGGCGGCTGACGCCGTGGCGCAGCTTGACCCGGTAGCTGCCGCGCGTGCCTTGCACCGGGCGCTGGTTGACCGCGAACACCACCGCGTCGCCCTTGCGCAGCGGCACCACCTCGGCGCGGGACTGCATGCGCGGGCGCTGTTCCGTCAGCACGAATTCGCCGCCGGTAAAGTCCTGGCCCGGCTCGGAGAGCAGGATGGCTGCCTGGATCGGGAAGACGTGTTCGCCGTACAGGTCCTGGTGCAGGCAGTTGTAGTCGTCCGGGCCGTACTGGAGGATCAGCGGGGTGGGGCGTGTCTGGCCGGCTGCGTGGCAGCGTTTCAGGAAATCGGCGTGCCGGGCGGGGTAGCGGGTGTCGATGGCCATGGCTTGGTTCCAGCGGTTGGCTATCGGGACGAGGTGGGGATATAGCGCGCCGCGCAGGCTTTCGATCAGGGCAGGCAGGGGGTAGCTGAAATACTTGTATTCGCCTTGGCCGAAGCCGAGGCGGCTCATTACCACGCGGGAGCGGAAGGGCGTGTCGAGGGGGTAAAGGGCCGCGAGCGTATCGCACGCGTTGGGGGCGAGCAGGTTTGCCATGACGGCGTAGCCGTGGTGGTCCAGGTTCTGCGCGATGGCGTCCCAGTCCAGGGTCTCCAGGGTCTCTACGCGCGGGGTGGCCTCTTCAATGGTATTCGCGCTGCGGGCTGCCGTTGCCTGGCTTGCTTTCATGCTGCGGCCTTTCGTGGTTCGTGTCGATGCAACGAACTTTAGAGGAGGATCCCGGCGGCATCACTCCGTGTCTTGCTGTTGAATTCTCTTGTTCGTGCATGCTCTCCCCGCGCCTGGCGCCCGGATGTGCGCCGCCCGCTGCCCTGCCAGTTCGCCGCGCTTGCTTTTGGCTCCCACTCGCCTATGATCTCGTGAATCGTTTTAGTAAACCGTTTTACTGAAACGCTTAATACCAAGTTGCCCGGCCCTGCTCATGATGGAGTCTTACGACGTGTGTAATGCTTTTCGCCGCAAGATCATGAAGTCCTCGCTGGCGCTTGCCGCGGGTTCCGCGCTGCCGCGCGTTGCGATGGGCGCCGATGCGCCGGTGGTGCTGCGCTGTTCCTCGGCCATGCCGGTGGACCAGAGTTCGGCCCAGTACCTGTGGTTCGAGCGCTTCCGCGAATGCTTGCGCGCGGCGGTGGGCGAGCGCATCCGTGTCGATTATTTTCCGAACGGGCAGCTGGGCAAGGAGGCCGATGTGGTGCAGCAGGTGCGCCTGGGCTCGATCGACATGATGGTCACCGGCAGTTCGATCTGGGCCACCGCATTGCCTGAGCTGGCACTGCTTGACCTGGGCTATCTGTTCGACGGCTGGACGCACCTGGCGCGCGCGCTGGATGGCGGCGTGGCCGCGCGGTTCGATGCCATGCTGCGCGAGCGTACCGGTTGCCGCGTGATCGGATGGGGCGCCTTCTTCAACGCGCGCAGCGTCTATACCCGCCATCCGGTGACCTCGCTGGCGGCGCTTCAGAAGGTGAAGCTGCGCGTGCTGCCCACGCAGATCTTTGTCGACACCTTTCGCCTGATGGGCGCCATTCCCACGCCGATTCCCTTCAACGAGGTCTATACGGCGGTACAGACCGGCGTGGTGGCGGGCTTCGAGCACGACGCCGCCAGCGTGCTGGCCAACAAGCTCAATGAGGTGGTCGGGCATTGCTGGCTGACCGAGCACCTGTTCAGTGCCAGCGTTGCCGTGCTGGGCAAGCGGGCATGGGAAAAGCTGCCGCTCGAGCTGCAGGCGCCGCTGTTGCAGGCGGCCGCGCAGGCCAGCGCCTACCAGCGCGAGGTGGCGCCGCAGCGTGGCCAGCGGGCCATGGATGCGCTGCGCCAGCTCGGGTTGGCCTTTCATCCCATGCGCGCCGCGGAGCGGGAGTCGGTCCGCTCCCGCATGCAGGCGCAGCTATGGCCGGGATTCACCGCCAGCTATCCGGCTACCCGGCCGCTGCTGGCGGCGATCGAAGCCGCGCGCGCCTGAGCAGCATGGGCGTGCCATCTTGTCTTTGCGCGCAAGGCGCGGCGGTATGAGCGCGAACCCGCTGGACGATGCCGCGGGCGTCGCCGCACGCGCCCCCGATGGGCGAGCCGGCAGCGTGCCGGGCCGCCTGTCCAGGCTGGCCGAATACCTCTGCGCGGCAGCGCTGGCCGCCGACGTATTGCTGGTGTGCGCATCGGTAATCTGCCGCTACCTGCTGCACGCGCCGCTGGAGTGGGCCGAGGATGCGGCGCGGCTGTTGATGGCGGTACTTGTGTTCTTCGGCGCCGGCACGGTGCTGGCGCGCGGCCGGCATCCCGGCTTCGAGGTCTTTCGCAACCGGCTGCCGGGCAGGTGGCATTCTCTTGCCACGCGGCTGTGCGCGTGGATGATCGCGGCGGTGTCGGTCATGCTGTTCGCTTCATCGGTGCTGCTGCTGCTCGACGCGCGCAACGTCAGCACGCCGCTGGGCCTGCCGCAGTGGCTCCATGTCTTGCCGGCTTGCCTGGGCAGCCTGTACCTGAGCGCGATCGCGCTCGCCAATGCACTGAGGGGGGGGCGTGCCAGGTGGCTGGCCTTGTTGCTGGCGACGTTGCTGTGCGCCGCAGTGTGGGCGTGGAACACGCTGTCCGGCACGGTGGCCGGCAGCGGCTGGCAGGTTCCGCCGTGGCTGCTGCTGGCCGTGGGTTTTGCCGGCGGCATGCTGCTGGGCATGCCGATTGCCTTCGTGCTGGGGCTGGCCGCGCTGCTGTATTTCCTGGCAGAGCCGTCGCTGCCGCTGATCGTCTATTCGCAGCAGGTGCTATCCGGCATGGATCATTTCGTGCTGCTGGCGATCCCCTTCTTCGTGCTGGCGGGCCTGCTGATGGAGGTCAACGGCATGTCGGCGCGGCTGGTCGAGTTGCTGGTGCTGGCCTTCGGCCGCGTGCGCGGTGCCATGAACCTGATCGCCATCGTGGCGACGGCGGTCTTCTCCGGGGTGTCCGGCTCCAAGCTGGCGGACATTGCCGCGGTGGGCGGCATTGTGGTGCCGGCGGTGCGCCGCACGCGGCAGGATGCCAACGAAACCGCGGCGGTGCTCGCCAGTTCCGCCGTGATGGCGGAGACCATCGCCCCGTGCATCAACCTGATCCTGATGGGTTTTGTCGCAAACATCTCCATTGGTGGCCTGTTCCTGGCCGGCGTGGTCCCGGCCGCGGTGATGACGCTCGGCCTGATCGTCCTCGCCGTGGCCCGCGGCAGCCGCATCGATCCCGCCCTGGCCTTTCCGGTGCGCAAGTCCAGGCGCAAGCTGGCCGGCGGCGCGCTGGCCACCCTGCTGATGATCGCGATGATCGGCAAGGGCGTGACATCGGGCATGGCTACTTCGACCGAGGTGTCCGCCTTTGCGGTGGTCTACGCGTTGCTGGTGGGGGTGCTGGTGTTCCGCGAGCTCGATGTGCGCGCCGTGGTGCGCCTGTTCGCGCGGGCCGCGGCCATGACCGGCAGCATCCTGTTCGTGATCGCGACGGCATCGAGCCTGGCATTCGCGCTGTCGATCCAGCAACTTCCCGGCCTGCTCCAGCACGCCATGACCGGGCTGGCGGTGCAATACGGCAGTACCGCCTTCCTGCTGGTGTCGGTGCTGCTGACGATCGTGTTTGGCACCATCCTGGAGGGCGCGCCGGCGCTCATCCTTTTTGGTCCGCTGCTGGCGCCCATTGCCGGGCAGGCCGGCGTGCATCCGCTACACTTCGGCACTGTGATGGTGATCGCCATGGGGTTCGGCCTGTTCATGCCGCCACTGGGCCTGGGGCTGTTCGCCACCTGCGCGATGACCGGCACGCGCATGGAGCAGGTCGCCGGGCCGATGCTGAAGTACCTGGCGCTGCTGTTGCTGATTTTGCTGCTGTTGGTCCTGATGCCATCGCTCACGCTATGGCTACCCCGCCTGATGAAGCTGGCATGAGAACCCGATAATGGCAACCATACAAGACGTCGCCAGACTGGCAAACGTGTCCGTGAGCTCCGTTTCCAACGTGCTCAACGGACGCACCGAACGGCTCAATCCCGCCACCTTCGAGCGGGTGCAGGAGGCGATCCGCACGCTCGGCTTCCGCCCCAGCCAGGTTGCGCGCCAGCTCAAGACCGGGCAGACGCCCATGCTGGGCCTGCTGGTGCCTTCCACCGCCAATCCGATGTACGGCCAGCTCGCGCTGAAGATCGAGGCCGAAGCGCAGCGCCAGACCGGCTATCGCGTGCTGCTGGGCAACACCAACCGCGACCGGGAGCAGGAGTCGCGCATGCTCGACGACCTGCTCTCGTTTGGCGTGCACGGCGTGATCATCGTCTCGTCGCTGACCGACGAGCAGCATTTCGAGCCGGCGACCCGCCAGGGGCTGGCGATGGTGAGCTACGACGGCGGCGCCGATCCCAACATGCCTGCGCGCATCGACCATATCGCGCCCGACAACTTCCAGGCAGGCCACCTGGCCGCCTCGCACCTGATCGCCCTTGGCCACCGGCACATCGCATTCGTCATGCCCGCCGGGCGCACCGTCAGCCGCGCGAGCAAGATTGCCGGCTTCGAGGCCGCGGCAACAGAGGCCGGGATCGCGGAAACGGCAGAGGTGATAGAGTGCCCGCCCGCCGCGCACTATGGCGATGCCGAACTGGCCGAACTGGGCCAGGTCCTGGCCGCGCGGCTGGCGCGCACCACGGCGCGCCCGACCGGGCTGATCGCGGTCAACGACATGATGGCGATCGGGCTGATGTCGGGCTTGCACCAGGCCGGTTTGTCGGTGCCGGCCGACGTTTCAGTGATTGGCATGGACGATATCGGCATGTGCTCGTACACCAATCCCGCGCTCACATCGGTGGCCATGCCTTTTGGCGACATGGCGGAGGCCATGGTGCGCCGGGTCATGCTGCGGCTGGCGCAACCCGGCCTGGCGCCGATTCGCCTGTGTTTCCCCAGCGGCCTGGTGGTGCGCCAGTCCACCGCGCCGCCGCCTGCCGTCAACCGCGTGGCCGGCGCGCCGACCCGAAGGCGAGGCTGACCCGTGCATTGCAGCCCGTGGCGGCCGGGGGGGAGCCCGCCGCCAGGGGCTGGTGGTGACGCGCACGGCGTGCGCGTGATGGTGTTGGAATGATCTGTATCGTGGAGGAGCGAGAGATGGTGCCCGACAAACCGGAACGCCGGCTGGCAGGACCGGCCAGAACCTATATCGAGGCGGGATACGCCATTGAAGTGGATATCCTGCAAGTGGAGGACGGAAGCTGGGGATCGCTCGTCCGCCTGTCAAAGCTGGCCGACGGCCTGGTGCCCGCCGCGCACTTCATGCTCAACCGCACATTCGAGGACCGCGCCATGGCGTTTTCCTACACACTGGCGCTGACGCGCGCATGCGTAACGCAGTTCGCACCGGCCGCGGCGACCACGATCGCCGAGTTGCTCAGGTCCGGCAACGGCGGCCGGGCCGACACGGCTGACGAATAGGGAGCAGGCCGCGGCGAGAGGCTATTCAGGACGATTTCGACGAGGCGCAAAGCAGATGAGACGACCGGAATGACATAGCGCCGGCCCTGGCCGGCGCCTGGCGTCCGGATGACGATCGCGACGGCACGCGCGGCCATTACCTGGCTGAGCGGCACGTTGCGGCAAGTGCGGAAGGGGGGCCCACCAGGCAATCAGGGGGGCAGCATGGAAAACACCGCGGTGTTCGCAAGGCAGGAACTGGACACTTATTTTGCTTCGTATGTCGGCATGGAGGGCGGGAATCCGCGGGGTTCGGTCTGGTTCTGCGACAGGAGTCCGAATCCCTGGTCCGAGCACCTGAAAGCGCCGCTCGAGCCCCGCATGGCGCCGTTGTCGTGGGACCGCGCGTTTCGTGAAGCGCATCGGGGCAGCATGGGCAAATGGCTTAGTCACCAGCGCATTGCCCGCATCATGGCCGCCGCCCGCGCAGAGGTGCTGGGCCTTCGCGATGCCGATGCCGACTGGAAGCGGTATTACGAGCACTGCCTGCATTCGTCCTGCGGCGCCGAGTTCAAGCTCAACCTGTTTCCCTTGCCCGTGCAGCTCGATGGACTGACCCCCTGGTCCAGGGTGTTCCGCGGCCAGCCCGAACTGGTGCCCAAGGAGCGTTACCTGGACCTGTGCCGGTACGGCGGACGCTTCCGCTTCCTGGCCGAGATGTGCGCGCGCTGGCGGCCAAAGGTGGTGGTGTGCCTGGGCCATCGGCACACCGAGGATTTTGTCAGTGCATTCGCGCTGGACGGCGCGGCGGTGCAAGAGCGGCAGTTGCAGCCCGCCGACCTGGTGAAATCCCTGCGCGTGTTCACGCGCGACGACAGCACCTGGATTATCTGCCCGGCACTGGCCGGCCCCTCCGGCCTGACCTCCGACGTGCTCCTCAGTGCTTTTGGCAAAGTGCTTGCCGCCATGCTCGATCCGGCCGACTTCGCTCCGGCGAGCGAGGCGCGCCAGGCAGCGGATGTTCGCCCGTGGCCGCAGCCCGCGGCGCACCTGGGCCCGCCTGGCTGACAACGCCTGTCAGCCGATGCTCAGGCGCCATCGCGCGGGCAGTGATTTCCGGCGCTCGAAAAGCGGCATGCCCGCGGGGACCCATGCCACGCATACCGCATCCTACAATCCATGGGTGTCGCTTTCGTGGACCTGGAGCTGAGATGAATCAGGAGCTTTCCCATGCGGGCTCCGCGGTAGCCGCGCCTGCCGCCGGGCCGTGGAGTCCCTTGCGCAACAAGGTGTTCCGGGCCATCTGGCTGGCCACGCTGGCGTCCAATATCGGTACCTGGATGCATGATGTCGGCGCCGGCTGGATGATGACGTCGGTCAGCCCGTCGCCACTGATGGTGGCGCTCGTGCAGGCCGCCACGACGCTGCCGATGTTCCTGTTCGCCCTGCCGTCCGGCGTGCTGGCCGATATCGTGGACCGGCGCAAATACCTGCTGTTCGCGCAAGCCTGGATGCTGGTGGTGGCGGCGGCGCTCGGCCTGCTGGCGCTGGCTGGGCTGGTAACGCCCGCAGTGTTGCTGGCCGCCACTTTCCTGTTGGGCATTGGCGCGGCGATGAGCGCGCCGCCGTTCCAGGCCATTGTGCCGGACCTGGTGCCCAAGCCGGCGCTGCAGTCGGCGGTGGCGCTCAACTCGCTGGGGGTGAACATCAGCAGGGCGATCGGGCCCGCGCTGGGCGGCGTCGTGCTGACGCTGTTCGGGCCGCCGGCGGTATTCCTGATCAACGCGGTGTCGGTGCTGGGGGTGCTGTGGGTGATCTACCGGTGGCAACCGGCGCCGCTCACGCGGCGCTTGCCGCCCGAGCATTTCCTCCCGGCCGTGCGGGCGGGCCTGCGCTACGTGCAGGCGGCGCCGGTGCTGCAGGTGGTGCTGGTCCGCGCGGTGGCCTTCTTTGTGTTCGGCAGTGCCGGCTGGGCGCTGTTGCCGCTGGTGGCGCGCAAAGGGCTGGCGGTGGGGCCGGGCGGCTACGGGCTGCTGCTGGCTTGCGTGGGGGCGGGGGCGATCGGCGGCGCCCTGGTGCTGCCGCGCCTGCGCCAACTGCTCTCGCCCGATCGGCTGGTGCTTGGCGCCAGCGTGATTTTCGCGCTGGTCTTGTTCGCCATGTCGGTCTTCAGGAGCTTCGCCTTGATCGCCGCCGTGCTGCTGTTCGCGGGCCTGGCCTGGATCGTCGTGCTGTCCGTGCTCAATGGCGGCGCGCAGCGCGGTTCGGCGGGCTGGGTGAAGGCACGGGCGCTGGCGGTCTACCTGGTGGTGTTCTTCGGCGCCATGGCGGCCGGCAGCGCGGTGTGGGGGCAGGTAGCCTCGCTCAAGGGGACGGACCTGGCGCTGCAGGTGGCCGGCTCGGGCATGCTGCTGGCCGCCGTGGCGGCCTTGCGCTGGCGTCTGGCCGATTCGCCGGACCTGGATCTCACGCCGTCGCCGCACGATGCCAGCGTGCCGCTTTCCGAAGAGACCGCCGACGATTGCGGGCCGGTGATGATCACCGTCGAGTACCGCACCGACCCGGCGGATGCCGCCGCGTTTCGCGCCGCTGCCCGCGAAATGCGGCGCGTGCGCCGGCGCGGCGGGGCGCTGTCGTGGGGCCTGTTCGAGGACATGGAAGCGCCCGGCCGCTACGTGGAAACGTTTGTGATCGAGTCGTGGCTGGAGCACCTGCGCCAGCACGAGCGCTTCAGCGCCAACGACAAGGCGATCCAGGCCCGCGTCCATGCCTTGCATCGCGGCCCGGCGCCGCCGCGGGTGCGGCACCTGGTTTCGCCGCCGTAACGGCTGCGTGCCGGCTTACGCAAGGCTAGGCACTCCCCGGCGTTGCGCCGGTTTCGATGGCGACTTCCCACCAGGCCGGCAACAGGGCGCGCACCTCCGGCCGCGCGAAGCGGTCGTCGATCAGGTGCACCACGCCGCGGTCCGCCTCGGTGCGGATCACGCGCCCGGCCGCCTGCACGACTTTTTGCAAGCCGGGATAGAGGTAGCCGTACTCGTAGCCGCAGCCGAATGCCGACTGCATCCTGCGCATGGTCAGTTCATTGACCGGGTTGACCTGCGGCAAGCCGAGCGTGGCGATAAAGGCGCCGATGAGCCGGTCCCCCGGCAGGTCGATGCCCTCCGCGAAGGAGCCGCCAAGCACCGCGAAACCGATGGCGCAGGTTCCGGGCGCAAAGGCCGCCAGGAACTCGGCCTGCTCGGCCTCGGTCATGGCGCGCGACTGCCGGCGCACGGCAATATCCGGGCAGCGCTGCTCAAAGGCGTCCGCCACTTGCCGCAGGTAATCGTGGCTGCTGAAGAATGCGAGGTAGTTGCCCGGACGCGCCCTGTACTGCGCGCCCAGCAGGTCCACGATGGGGCGCACGGAGCGCTCGCGGTCGCGGTAGCGCGTGGAAATATTGCCGGCGATACGCACCGCCAGCTGGTCGGCGCGGAAGGGCGACTGCACTTCCAGCCAGACCGTGTTGCGTGGCAGGCCCAGCGTGTCGCTGACAAAGCGCGCGGGGGTCAGCGTGGCGGAGAACAGCGTGGTGGCATGGGCCGCCGCGAACCGGGGCGCCAGGAAGGCCGCGGGGATGAGGTTGCGCACGGCAAGGCGGCCCTTGCCTGTCTTGCTCCGGGCGGGGCGCGTCGCGGATTCGGCGGCGCCAGCCTCCTTGCTGATATCGAAGACCGAATGCGCGTCGAGCGACTCGGCCAGGCGGCAGAAGTGCAGGGCATCGAAATAGAAGCGCTGCAGCGCCGGGCCCACGCTTTCCGGCGCTTCGGTGAGCTGGTCCAGGATGGCCGATGCCGTGCGCTCCAGCGCCGCGATAAACGGGCCGGGAATTTCCGGGTGCGCGGCATAGGCGCTCTCCTGCGCCTTCGCCAGCAGGTTCCACTGGCCGGAGAGCCGGCGCAGCGCGCTGGCGAGCGGCCTTGGCGCGCCGCGCCGCAGTTCGGGCAGCACCGCGGGATCCAGCTCCGCCGAGTACATCTTGCGCGCCCGCTCCAGCAGGTTGTGCGCCTCGTCGACCAGCACGCCGACGCGCCAGTCGTTGGCGGTGGTCATGCCATGCAGCATGGCGGCGCGGTCGAAGTAGTAGTTGTAGTCGCCGATCACGAGATCCGCCCAGCGCGCCATTTCCTGGCCCAGGTAGTACGGGCAGATATCGTGGCTGAGCGCGATCTGCCGCAAGGCTGCGCGATCGAGCAGGGCCTGCCCGGCGGCGTCCTGCCGTGCTGCCGGCAGGCGGTCGTAGAACCCGCGCGCGAGCGGGCACGATTCGCCGTGGCAGGCGCGGTCCGGCTGCTCGCAGGCCTTGTCGCGCGCGGTCAGCTCCAGCACCCGCAGGCGCAGGCCGGCGTTACCGTCGCGCAGTCCCCGCGCGGCGTCCAGCGCCATCTGGCGGCCGGTGGTCTTGGCGGTCAGGTAGAACACCTTGTCGATCTGGCCCTGGGGTACCGCCTTGAGCATGGAGAACAAGGTGCCTGCTGTCTTGCCGGTGCCGGTAGGGGCCTGCGCCAGCAGGCAGCGGCCCGAGCGTGCGGCGCGATAGACGGCTTCGGCCAGGTCACGCTGCCCGCGCCGGAACGAGGCATGGGGAAAGGCCATGCCTTGCAGCGCCTGGTCGCGCGCCGCGCGATGCGCGCTCTCCTGCAAGGCCCAGTTGACGAAGCGCTCGCACTTCTCTTCGAAGAAAGCCAGGAGTTGCCCGGCCCCGAAGTGCTCGCTGAAGCCCGACTCCTGCCGGCTCGCCACGTCGAAATAGACCACGCCCACCTGCATGCCGGCGAGTCCGAGCTTTTCGCATAGCAGCCAGGCATAGATCTTCGCCTGGGCCAGGTGCAATTGCCGATGGTTCTCGGGCAGCGCGGTCCAATCGCCGCGCACCGTCTTGATTTCTTCCAGCAGGTTCCGGTCGGGATCGTAGCCATCGGCGCGCCCGCGCACCCGCAGGTTCCTGAACTCGCCCTGCAGGCTGATCTCGGACTGGTACGCGGCGCCGCGCCGCGACTGCACCAGGGCATGGGCGGCCATGCCGTCGGCGGCGGTAGGCGAAGGCGTGAAGCGCACGTCGAGATCGCCTTGCTTGGCGGTGAATTCACACAAGGCACGCACGGCGACGGTGTACGTCATCGGCCTCGCTCCTGTGTCGGAGGCGCGGCGGGCGGGCTCGGAAAGGAGGCAACTCCCGGTGTAGGGGATGACGCACTTGGTAGGGGAAATCACGGGATGAACATGCTGCTGCGGCGAACTGTATGAATATACAGTACCGGGGTGGGGCCGGCCGGCATCTCGCCTAATCTGGCTGCGCTGCCCAAACCGTGTCACAATTTTGCATCCCGCGCATCCCGGCCACGCCGCCGCTCATTGCAGCAGGGCGGCACCGGCAAGCTTGCGCCGCCAGGGCATCCGCCCTGCAAAGCTTCACGAATCCGCCATGACAGAGCCCAGCAGCCTGAATGCTCCCTCCTCGTCAGCTTCGCCCACCCCGCAAGTCGAGGAGTCGAGCGAGACGAGCTACCGCGCGCTGGTGGACGCCATCCAGGACTACGCCATCTTCACCCTGACCGGGACCGGCCATATTTCGAGCTGGAGCCCGGGCGCGCAGCGGATGAAGGGTTATGCGGCGGCGGAAGTCATTGGCAAGCATTTCTCGGTGTTCTACACGCCCCAGGCCGTTGCCAGCGGCTGGCCGGACTACGAGTTGCGGTGCGCCCGGGCGGAAGGGCGCTTCGAAGACGAGGGCTGGCGGGTGCGCAAGGACGGCACGCTGTTCTGGGCCAACGTGACGATCACACCGATCTACGATGAGAGCCAGGCCGTCAGCGGCTTTGCCAAGGTGGTCCGGGACATGAGCGAAAGACGGCGGCTGGAAGAAATCGAAGCGTCGAGCCGCCGCATGATTGAGTTCCTCGCGACGCTGTCGCATGAACTGCGCAACCCGCTGGCACCGGTACGCAATGCCATCAACCTGATGCGGCTGGACACCAGCCTCAGTCCCCATGCCGCGCGCTGCCGGGACATGATCGACCGGCAGATCAGCCATCTGACGCGGCTCGTCGACGACTTGCTGGATGTGGGACGCATTGCCTCGGGCAAAGTGGGACTGCGGCTGAGCAATGTCGACCTGCGCGACGTGGTGGCGCGTGGCATCGAATCCGCCCGGCCCGTGCTGGACTTGCGCGGGCAGCACGTCGACGTCAGCCTGCCTGATGAGCCCGTGGCGTTCCGGGCCGATCTCACCCGGCTTGTGCAGGTCCTGCAGAACCTGCTGCACAACGCCGCGAAGTTCTCGCCGGCGGGCAGCCGCATCGCCATCAGCGGCGAGGTGACCGGCCGCCTGCTTGAACTGCGGGTATCCGACCAGGGTTGCGGCATCCAGCAGGACGCGCTGGAAGATATCTTCAGCCTGTTCGTGCAACACAGCCCCATCAGCGAAGTCCAGAATGCCGGGCTTGGCATTGGCCTGTCGCTGTGCCGCTCGCTGGTGGAATTGCATGGCGGAACCATCCGGGCCTCCAGCGCGGGGCTGGGCAAGGGCAGCACATTTACCATCCAGATGCCCTGTATCAAGCATCAGCCCGCGGACACCACTGCCGATACGTCCCCGCGGACCGGCGCATTGCGCGTGTTGGTGGTGGATGACAACCGGGATTCGGCCGACAGTCTCGCCATGTTGCTGCAGATGCTGGGCCATGAAGTGTCGGTCGCCTACGAGGGGGAAATGGCCCACGCGATCGCTACCGGTTTTTCGCCGCACCTCGCGCTGATCGACATCGCCATGCCCGTCATGGACGGCTTCGAATTGCTGAAGATGCTGCGGGCCCAGCCGGAACTGCGCGGCACGGTCTTCGTCGCGATGACCGGGTTCGGGCAACCGGCCGACCATGAGGATACGCATGTCGCCGGCTTCCACGCCCATATGGTGAAGCCGATCGAGATGAGCCACCTGGAGATGCTGCTGGCAACGGTGGGGCGGCAGATCGCCCGCGGCGAGTAGCGCTTGCCTGCCGGCACCGGTCGTTCCTTCCCGCTCGTTGAAAACGCCGCGAAGTCCGGCGCCGGGCGCAGCCCGTCCCGGCCGTGCCTGTGCCGTTGCGCGCCGGCAGACTTCAGCGCCGGCAGGACGCGCATCGTAGAATTGCGTCATGTACCGCACAACCCGCTCCGGCGCCTGGCAGGCGCCGGGACGCTGCGACGCGCAGCGCAAGGATGACTGACATGAGTGACATGACGAACAAGTTCCTGAATATCTATTCCCACGGTTTCGCCCGCGTGGCGGTGGGCGTGCCTGTCTGCCGCGTGGCCGATCCCGCCTTCAATGCAGCCGGGACGATTGCGCTGGCCAGGGAAGCCGCCAGCCAGGGCGCGGCGCTGGTGGCCTTCCCGGAGCTCGGCTTGTCCGCCTATACCTGCGACGACCTGTTTCACCAGCGGGCCTTGCTCGATGCGTGCGAGGCTGCCCTGGCAGAGATCGTGGCTGCCTCCAGGACCATTGCCACCACGCTGGTGGTCGGGCTGCCCCTGCGGGTCGAGCATCAGTTGTTCAACTGCGCGGCGGTGGTCGCCGGCGGGCAGGTGCTCGGTGTCGTCCCGAAGTCCTACCTGCCGAATTACTGGGAGTTCTACGAGGCACGGCAATTCAGCGCGGCGGACAGCGCGGCGGTGAGCGAAGTGCTGCTGGACGGAAACAAGGTGCCGTTTGGCGCCGGCCTGCTGTTCGAAGCGCGGGACATTCCGTTTTTCCGCTTCCACGTGGAGATCTGCGAAGACGTCTGGGTGCCGATTCCCCCGTCGTCGTTCGCGGCGCTGGCGGGCGCCACCGTGCTGGTGAACCTGTCGGCATCCAATATCGTGGTCGGCAAGTCCGGCTACCGGCATCAACTGGTCAGCCAGCAATCGGCGCGTTGTCTCGCGGCCTATGTCTACAGTTCGGCCGGCAAGGGCGAGTCGTCCACCGACCTGGCGTGGGACGGGCAGGCGCTGATCTACGAGAACGGCGAACTGCTGGCCGAGTCCGAACGCTTCGCGGACAGCTCGCACCTGACCTTTGCCGACGTCGACCTGGAGCGCCTGTCGCGCGAGCGGATGCACCAGACCACCTTCGGCCACTCGGTGCGGCGCCATGGCGCGGAGGTCGCGAAGTTCAGGGTGATTCCGTTTGCCGTCGATACGGTGCTGGACAAGGCCTTGCCGCTGCGCCGGACGGTGGAGCGGTTCCCCTACGTGCCATCCGACGCCCGGCGCCGGGACGAGCGATGCAGCGAGGTCTACAACATCCAGGTGCAGGCGCTGGTCCAGCGCTTGTCGGCCAGCGGCATCTCCAAGGTGGTGATCGGTGTCTCCGGCGGGCTGGACTCAACGCATGCGCTGCTCGTGTGCGCGAAGGCCATGGACCGGTTGAAGCTGCCTCGCACCAATATCCTCGGCATCACCATGCCCGGCTTCGCCACCAGCGACCGCACGCTGCTCCAGGCGCGCAAGCTGATGGAGGTGGTGGGCTGCGTGTCGAAGGAGATCGATATCCGGCCGAGCTGCACCGAAATGCTCAAGGATCTCGGGCACCCGTATGCGTCCGGCAAGCCCGTGTACGACGTGACGTTCGAGAACGTGCAGGCGGGCGAGCGTACTAACCACCTGTTCCGCTTTGCCAATTCCAGCCACGCTATCGTGATCGGCACGGGCGACCTCAGCGAGCTTGCGCTTGGCTGGTGTACTTATGGCGTTGGCGACCATATGTCGCATTACAACGTGAACGGCAGCGTGCCGAAGACGCTGATCTCGCATCTGGTCCGCTGGGTAGCGGAGACGGGACAGATTGGCGACGCGGGGTCTGACGTATTGCTCGATGTGCTTGGGACGGAGATCAGTCCCGAACTGGTGCCGGGCGACTCGGCCGATGCGCCACAGCAGAAGACCGAGAATTTCATCGGTCCGTATGAGCTGCAGGATTTCAATCTGTACTACACGTTGCGGTTTGGATTTACGCCGACCAAGATTGCGTTTCTTGCCATGAGCGCCTGGGGCGATCGCGATAAGGGAAGCTGGCCCGAGGGGCTGCATGTGGCGCGTAATGAGTACAAGGTGGCGGATATCAAGCGGAACCTCGGGATCTTTCTTGACCGGTTTTTCCGGACGAGCCAGTTCAAGCGGTCTTGCGTGCCGAATGGGCCGAAGGTGGGGTCGGGTGGGTCGCTGTCGCCGCGGGGGGACTGGCGGGCGCCTAGTGATTCGGAGTCTGTTGTGTGGATGAAGGACCTTGAGAGGATTCCGGATGGGGTTTGAGGCAGGAGGTAACCGCAACGGCTTGAACTTCAAAATCAAAATCCTAAAGCCAAAGGCGGTTTCACCACCCTTGTGGGCGGTGCGCCCCATTCTTCTCTCGCAGCTGCGAAAGTAGCCAGGGAAGGCGATCGGGACGGGGCGAAAGACGCCTCGTCACCGATCCAGAAAGAGCGGCGGGGACCCAAACTCGCCTCGCCCTGAGCACGGCCTGAAAAACTCGGTTCTGAGTCCCAGGCGTCCTATCGGCAATGTCGCGAGTCAGGTCTCGCAGGCATCCAGTCGCTTACATCGGCGCAATCCCGTCCTGTTCCTGCCTGAAGGGGCTGTTCCACCCCTTTAACCAATGTCACATGCCGTGCGCAAGCAGCGCCCGACGAGCCTGACATGGCAGGGTCATGTCAGCATTTGTCAGTTTTTCGGTGATTCATTTGGATAGGATCGGTGCTGATATAGGCACTCGGTTCCTATCCGCCTGCGTCAGCCAGCTCATTGCCTCCACCGCGATAGCAACCCCGATGGCCTGCAATTCCAGTGGCCCGGGCATGCCTTCCGACAAGACCGTCAACGGGATCAAGGCCACGTTGGCGCCGATGAGATAGACGGCGCCTGTCTGTCACGGAAGCCATGGCTCCAGAAGTCGTCCACGCCCAATCC
The DNA here is from genome assembly GCF_056398185.1 of Cupriavidus sp. 05L310. Lineage (NCBI taxonomy): Bacteria > Pseudomonadati > Pseudomonadota > Betaproteobacteria > Burkholderiales > Burkholderiaceae > Cupriavidus > Cupriavidus sp. 05L310. The sequence continues at coordinate 7,144 of NZ_JBFTOX010000019.1, read as the reverse complement.
AGTGATTAACTTGATTGCTTCATTGGGCGGTTTCCTGAGTGCTTATCACTGAAATTAATTCATTTTCTTGACATTGACGGGAGGGTTTGTGTTGAAACGAGTTGCACTCATCTTTGGCATTTCGATGCTGGCCGGCTGTGGTGGTGGTGGTGGTGGTGACGCCCCCGGCGAGGCAAGTCCGGGACTGACCGCTTCGCAAGCCTGCACCGGAAACATGGCCACCCGCTTGAAGTTCTCGTCTTCGGCCGTGCCGCTGACATCTACGGTGAAAGTGGATGTGCTACAGGAATCGGACACTACAGATGTCTTTTCCGGAGCGGGTCTTCTTGCATGTGTGCAAGAAGACGGGTTCTGCGCCGGGGATATCCCGGTAAGCCAGGTCTCTCGCGGTTACTACACGCTGATTGCGAGTGACGAAAGCGGTAGGTTCCTGGGGGCCACTGCATTCAGGATCGAGCCCGACAGTCACTGTGCGATCAGCACGAACCCGATCATCAGCACGGAAACCACCGGGTTCTACGTGGGGCGAAAACTGAACCAGCTCAGCCCGCTTGACGAAGAAGAGATCCGCGGCAAGCTAACTGCGCTGACCAAGTCCGAGGGCAGTATCTATGATTTCTACCTTGGCCTCGGCCAGTATTTCGTAGGCAAGGGATCGGCCATTTCCGATGTTCGGAAACATGAAGGAGTCTTTTCTGAATTGCTGCAGGCAATCGATTCCGGAAATTCTCCTTACATGAAATCCCCGGCTGCCAGTGTCTCCACAGGCAACCAGCGCGCACTGGCATCGGCCGAGACGGATTCCACCACGTGGCCGTCAATTGCCGCGTTTGGGGTCAAGAACGGGGGCGAGATAGCTCTTAGCCTGGCGGAGGGAAAATACGCCAAGGCGGCAGTCGCTGGCATGACCAGCCTCTTCGAGGCGTTCGATCTGTTCAACAAGCCTGAAGACCCGATTGCGCAGCTGGGTCCGGAAATCATCTCGCGGCTGGATCAGATCAATAGCAAGCTGGATAATATCTCCGCGACGTTGCAGGATCTGACTTCCTACATAAAGAAGTTCGAGGCGATCTACCTCAAGAATATCGCACAGCAAAGTGCCAGTCAGATATTCGATAATAGTTCAAAAATCAATTCGTCCTATAACTCGCTTGTCTATGTGACGTCTTTCGACTGCGCACATGGAAATAAGCCGTTCCCCAGTCAATACTTCATAATTGAATATGTGAGGCGATTTGGGGCTTCATTTCCGTCTGATTGCACCAAGACAGGTTTGAACAAGGCGCTGGCAAATCTCGATGGCATATTTACCAATTCTGTCGAGATCTCAGGTGATGATGTGGCGATCAAGGGGCTGCCAAATGATCGGCTGAGTATTTTCTATAGTTCGATGCGGCAGGCGACTTTGAAATATCCGGATCCGCGCAATCTTTATAATGGTTCTCCTGATCCGAGTTTCAATCAGCCCGTCATGGGGCAGCAATATAATATCTATAATTCCCTGGTGGCGAAATACTCCGCTGGGATATGGGATTCGCTGGACAAGGCTTATCTGGTGGAAACGTCGGCGGCCTACCTGAATAGTCTGCCCAAGTGGCCGAACGAGCGGCGCAAGGACATGAATTATCCGTTGTCCGAGATGTTGGGCAACTCCTTGAATCCGACCTACGGCGAACAGAGGGGTAAGATTGGCACTTGCATAGGCTTTGACGGAAAGCCCGTCGAGCAGCCCGTCGACCCCGAAGGAAAAACAATGCACGAGCCGCTTTGCGATTTGAATATGATTTACTCCTATCGCAACGGGTTGATCAAGAAAAAGGTGGAAGAATATACGCTCGATTTTTTCAATGATGTTGATCTCCCTCCTGCGTTGCCCGGTGGCGATTGGTCGCGCTATTGCCATTTCCCGATGGATCAGGTCGGCGATCGCCGTGCGGAGAAGTCGCTGGTGCTGGGTTACAGCAGCTACGCTATCGATATTATGTGTCCTCTCACGCCGTACTCCGTTGCGCCGTCGGTTTGGGGGCCTTCCGGCTGGGATTCGTCAGGTTTCCCTGCGTGCGAGGATATTATCTCGGGGAAGATTTCCAATATTTCTCAGCTCTACCCAAGGGACGGTAATATTCAGTACTGCCGTTTCAACAACCCTGTACATCCCGATGCTAATGACAAGAGCCGGCGCTGGGCGAGATTCATGACGATCGAGTTCATGAACTGCCGAAAGGATCCCGGGGTGGCGATCAACTATTATTCGACAACCAGGGATGGTTCTGGTGCCGATTGCGTGCGCAAGTAATCACTGAAGCCGGGCGCGGTGCCGCTGGCATCGTGCTCGCCATCGCTTGATCAACTGCATAGGGCGCCTGCACGCAGGCATGTGCGCCAGGCGCCGCGCGAGAGGGGGCTAGTGCCTGACGATCCGCCTGTCGAACCAGTCATCCAGCATGGGCTTCTCATAGCGCAGCGGGTCGCTGCTCGAGTACGTATTTACCGACATCATGAAGTTCATGTCGGCCAGCCGTTCCTCGCCGCTTGCCAGTATGCGGTCGTCATGGCTCAGGGTGTAGCGCAGCGTCATCCGCGGCCAGGTGATATCCCGCACCACGCGGATTTCCTGCCCGTTGAAGCGAAACGGTTCGAAGCGCCCGGCCAGGTCGATGTCCAGCACTTCGATCTTGAGCGAGTCGCCCGGGGCGAGCTTGCGCTCGGCCAGCCGGGTCAGATGCCGCGTGATATCGCTTTCCACCGCGGCGAGATCCTTCTCGCTTGCATACGGGTGGGAGTAGGCGGCGTCGGTGTAGCTCTGCGGATCAATGAAGCTGACAGAGAGACTGCCGCCCGGAGGCGTCGCCAGGGCGCCGGCGCCGGACAATGCGGCCAAAGCGGCGGCGGCGAAACAAAGGGACCTGGACATTGCGACCTCCCGCTTTCCTCACGGCTTGATCAGTTCGACCGCGCGCGGGGAGGGCTTGTTCCGGGGCGCGGCGGCTCCGCTCAGGGCGCCAGCACCGCGCTGCTCGCCATCGTCGCCGGTACGGTCTGCCGCATCGTTTCCACGAAGCGGCGCAGCTTGGCGGGATAGAAGCTCGCGTAGGGATAGACCAGTTGCATGGGCAGCGAGGAAGCTTGCCACTGCGGTACCAGGTGGAGCAGGCGTCCCTGCGCGATGTCGTCCGCCATCAGCCACGCCGACGCCACGCAAACCCCCAGCCCCATGACCGCGGCGCTGCGCAGCGCATACAGGCTGTCGGTGCCGACGCGCGGGTGGAAGGCCAACCGCTGGGTCTCGCCCGTGGCCGCATGGGTGAGCGACACCTCGTTGCGGTAGAAGGTGCGCAGCGACAGCCAGGGCAAGCCGGCAAGCTCATTCGGATGCGAGGGCATCACCCTGGCTTCCAGTACCGATGGCGCCGCCACGACGATGCGGGGCACTTCGGAAAGCCGGATCGCCACTACTGACGGGTCGCTGACCTCGCCCACGTGGATGGCGCAATCGATGCCTTCGGCGATGAAGTCCGGTGTCCGGTCGTGCAGCAGCCATTCGACCGTCACCCGCGGGTGGCGGCGCAGGAATGCCGCCAGCGGCCCCACCAGCTGCTGCTGGCCGAACGCGTGTGGCACCACCACCCGCAGCGTGCCCGCCGGTTCGTCGCCGGCGCCCCGCAAGTCCGCCTCGAACGCTTCCCAGCCCGCCACCAGTTCCTTGGCGCGCCCGAAGCAGCGTTCGCCGTCCTCGGTGAGTTTCATCGCATGCGTGGAGCGTTGCAGCAGGCGCAGGCCCAGCGAGCGCTCCAGGTTCTGCAGGCGGCGGCTCACCGTGGGCTGGGTGGTGCCCATCTGCGCGGCGGCCGCCGACAGGCTGCCGGCTTCGACGATCCGCACAAAGGTCTGCATCAGTTCGATGCGGTCGGTCGAGGCGGGCGCTGGCGTGGCGGGCGAGGGCGGTTTCAAGTTGGTCATACGTCGGACGCATAGCAATTGTGCAGAGTGTAGTACTACCGCGCTGAACCAGGGGCCGGCAAACTCCAGTCTCGTTTTCGATCCGAGGGTTTCCGCTATGTCATCCATTCGCGTTACAGATGCAAATGTCGCCACACACCCGGCCAGGGCTCCGGCGGTCCTGGCGGCCGAGACGGGTGCCGCCACCGGCTTGCCCGCCCGGTTGGTCCTGCTGCTTGCCGCCGGCGCCGGCCTGGCCGTGGCATCGCTCTATTACAGCCAGCCCATGCTGGGCGTGCTGGGTCCGGATATCGGTGCGTCCGACTGGGCGGTGGGGCTGGTCCCCACGCTCACGCAACTGGGCTATGCCCTGGGCATCCTGCTGCTGGCGCCGCTGGGCGACCGCTATGACCGCCGGCGCATCGTCCTGGCCAAGGCCGCCGTGCTCAGCGCCGCGCTGCTGGCCAGCGGCGCCGCCACAGGCATCGGACTGCTGCTGGCCACCAGCCTGGCGATCGGGCTGGCCGCCACGATGGCGCAGGACATCGTGCCGGCGGCCGCCACGCTGGCGCCGGAGTCGCACCGGGGCAAGGTCGTCGGCACGGTGATGACGGGGCTGCTGCTCGGCATCCTGCTCTCGCGCGTGCTCAGTGGTTTCGTGGCGGAGCACTTCGGCTGGCGGATCATGTTCGTGATCGCGGCGGCCAGCATCGCGCTGATCGGCGCGGTGGCATGGCGCGCACTGCCGCGCTTCAAGCCCACCACGCATCTCGCGTACAGCGCGCTGCTGGGCTCGCTGGCCAGCCTGTGGCGCAAGCATGGCGCGCTGCGCCGGGCGACCCTGGCGCAGGGGCTGCTGTCAATCGGTTTCAGCGCGTTCTGGTCGACGCTGGCCGTCATGCTGCATGGCGCGCCGTTTCATCTGGGCAGCGCGGCTGCTGGCGCGTTCGGCCTGGCCGGCGCAGCCGGCGCGCTCGCCGCACCGCTGGCCGGCCGCCTGGCCGACCGCAAGGGCCCCGAGCTGGTCACGCGCCTGGGCGCCGCGCTGGCCGCGGTTTCGTTCGCGGGGATGCTGTTCTCGCCGTTGCTGGCGCCGCACGCACGGCTGTGGCTGATCGCGGCCAGCGCGCTGGGCTTCGACCTCGGCGTGCAGGTCGCGCTGGTCGCGCACCAGACCATCGTCTATGGCATCGAGCCCGGCGCGCGCAGCCGGTTGAATGCGGTGCTGTTCGTCGGCATGTTCGTGGGCATGGCGGCCGGTGCCGCGCTGGGCAGCCTGATGCTGGCGCGGTGGGGATGGATGGCCGTCACGGCGTTGTCGACGGCGGCGGCCATCGGGGCGTTGCTCGTGCGGGCATGGCCGGGGGCGCGGCTGGCGAAATGACATGTCGGCATGACAAGCACCGCTTGCCGCATCCGGCGAAAGGCGCCTCGCCAGCTCGGGAAAGAGCATGGCGAGGCGAAGGTACGGCGCCGCTTGGGGGCCACTCACGTACAGGGCTAAATCTGCACCTGGAATCGGGCGCCGAATGTCTGCCGCCGCACATTGGATGCGCGGCCTTCAGCCGGAGTGCTGTACTCCGGGACCCATGCGCTGCCCGCCAGCCTGGCCGGGCGCTTGTGCCTGCTCTGCCAGGGCGGATGCGTGTTGCGCCGAGGCCGAGCGGCGATGATCGATCAGCAGGACCGCAATCATGGCGATCACCCCCGGAATGGCGATTGCCATGAAATTCTGTTGCAGCGGCAGCGACATGCCCACCAGCGCACCGATCACGATCGGCGCCAGGATCGCCCCGCTGCGGCCGATGCCCGATGCCCAGCCAATACCGGTGGCGCGCGCCGCCATCGGATAGAACTGCCCGGCATAGGCATAGGTCACGATCTGCGTGCCGATGGTCGAGGCCCCGGCCAGCGCCACCAGCACGAACAGCAGCGGGGTGGGTACCGGGTAGCCCAGCAGCGTGATCGATACGGCGGCCAGCGCGTACATGCCGACCAGCACGTACTTGATATTGAAACGGTCGGCCAGCCAGCCGCCGCCGATGGCGCCGACCATGGCGCCGAAGTTAAGCACCAGCACGAAGGTCAGCGCCGAGCCCAGGCTGTAGCCGGCGCTGGCCATCATCTTGGCCAGCCATGAGCTGAGTGCGTAGACCATGAAGAGACACATGAAGAATGCCACCCAGAACATCACGGTGCTGAAGCCTCGTCCGTCCTGGAACAGCTTGCCGATGGGCGCATCGCCGGCCTTGTCGCCGGCGGGCAGGGCGAACTGGTCGCCGGCGTGCGGCCGGTAGCCTGGTTCCAGCCGGGAAACGATGGCCTTGAGCGTGTCGATCTGGCCCTTCCTGACCAGGAAGGGCATCGATTCCGGCAGGGATTTCAGGATGAACGGGATCAGCAGCGCCGGCAGGCCTGCGGCGATAAACACCGACTGCCAGCCGTAGCTCTCGATCAGGCCCTTGCCCAGCAGGGCGGCCAGCATGCCCCCTACGGAGTAGCCGCTGAACATCAGCGTGACCATGGTGCCGCGGATCTTGCGCGGCGAGTATTCGGTCATCTGCGCCACCACGTTCGGCATGACGCCGCCGATGCCCAGGCCCGCCAGGAAGCGCGTGACGCTGAACGTCACGGGATCGCTGGTGAAGCCCGCGGCGGCGGTGAAGACGCTGAACAGCAGGATGCAGATGGCGATGGCGCGGCGCCGTCCGATGCGGTCGGCGATGGTGCCCATGAAGATCGCGCCGAACATCATGCCGAATAGCGCGGAGCTGACCATGAAGCCGGCGCTGGTGGCGTCGACGCCCATGCTTTTCATGATGGAGGGGAGTGCGATGCCGACGACGGCGAGGTCGTAGCCGTCGAAGATGATGATGAGGGCGCACCAGAGGAGGATTTGGGCGTGGAAGCGGTTGAAGCGGGCTTCGTCGGCTAGTTTGTGGATGTCGATTTGGGGCATGGGGTGTCTCCTTTTGGTCCTTTTGGGATTTGGGTGTTTTGTTTTTTTTGTTTGATGGGGTTGCAATTGCAACTGCTTAACTTCAAAGGCTTAAAACCTTAAAGTCAAAGGCGGTTTCACCCCCCTGCGGGGGGCGACCTACTTTCTTGTCTTGCCAAGAAAGTAGGCAAAGAAGGCGCGCCGGATGGGGCGACCCCCTCCTCGTCGGCAGGCAAAAAGAGCGGCCGGGGGCCAAACTCACATCGC
>NZ_JBFTOX010000018.1:0-139231 GCF_056398185.1 Cupriavidus sp. 05L310 | reverse complement strand
GTCATGGGGCCCTTTACGAAATGGGCAATCAGCTCCTCGGGAATGGTCGGCAGCTCACGGTCGGCAGCCTGACTGGTCTTCGTTTTACGTGGCATGACATGCTCCTTAGCGACATGTTATGCCCTAAACACAAAATTCCTGACAGGCCCGTTGGGTACAACAACCAACACCGCCCAAACCAATTCCCAATCCCGCAAAAAGAGCCAACGGTTGCGTTCCTCCTAACCCCCCCACCGTCACTTCCCCTTGTAACTAGGAAAAAACAACTGCTCCCCCTCCACCTTGTAAGCCGCAATAGCATCCTGCCCCTCCTTGGAGGTAACCCACTCCACCAGCTTCATCGCATCCGCATAGTTGGTCCCCGGATGCTTAACTGGATTAACAGCAATCACCCCATATGGGTTGAACATTTTCGGATCGCCCTCCAGCAAAATGGCCAGCCCCGTCTTGGCGCGATACGCGCCATAGGTGGCCCGGTCCGACAGGGTATATCCCGGCATCTGCGCCGCCATGGTCAACACCTCCCCCATCCCGAGCCCCGCACTCACATACCACGGCTGCCCCTTGGGCTCGATGCCGGCCTGCTTCCAGTAATCCTTCTCCATCACGTCGGTGCCGGAATTATCGCCACGCGAGATGAACTTGCTGCCGGCCGCAGGAATCTTCTTGAAGCCCGCGATAACGTCTTTCTCGCCCTTCAGCCTGGCCGGGTCGCCGGCAGGCCCAACCACGATGAAGTCGTTGTACATCACGTCGCGGCGATTAACCCCGTAGCCCGCGGCCATGAATTCGTCTTCCATCTTGCGCGCGTGCACCAGCAGCACATCGACGTCGCCCATCTCGCCCATCTTCATCGCCTTGCCCGACCCCACCGCGATCACCTTCACCGTGACGCCGCTCTTTTGCTCGAACTTCGGCAGCAGGAATTTGAGCAGGCCCGAGTTCTCGGTGCTGGTGGTGGTAGCCAGCTTGAGTTCGCCGGCGAGCGCGCCAGTGGCGCCGCTCAGCGTGACCAGGCAAACCAAGCCCAGGGAAGCGGCGGTACGGCCAGAGATGTGATGAAAAAGGCAAGAGATGGTTGAGCCCGGCATGGTCGCTCCGTGTCTTATGTTTTTAGAAACAGAATTGCCACCAACTCACAGGATCGGTGAGAATGCGGCGAATACCGTGGAAATCAAGGCATTCGATTGTCGATGAGCCACATCTCTAAAGTAAATATGAAAAGCGTTTCATATGACATTCCGCTTTGATCTGTTTCCGGTAGTGGCCGTGGATGACAATCCACGCTCCAACGGCAAGGTGTTCCAGCTGCTCAAGGCCGTGCGCGAGACCGGCTCCCTGCATCGCGCGGCACGCGAGATCGGGCTGTCCTACCGGCATGCCTGGGGCGTGATGCGGTCGTGGGAGGAGATGCTCGGGCGCAGCATGCTGGACATGGAGCGTGGCCGGGGTGCCACGCTGACGCTGTTCGGCGAGCGTTTGCTGCGCGCGGAAGGGCGCCTGCGTGAATCCATCGATCCGATCGTGCAGAAGGCGATGGTGGATTTCCTGGCGGATCTCGACGATGCCGCCCAGCCGCAGACCCGCATCCGTTTTTCCGGCAGCCACGACCCCGCCATGGAGGTCCTGGCGGACGCGCTGCATGACGAGCCGGGCGGCCTGCAGCTCGATACTGTGTTCTGCGGCAGCGTGGAGGGCCTGATCTGCCTGCAGGAGCGGCAGTCCGAGGTGGCCGGCTTCTACGTTTCGCCGATCCAGACCGCCGGCTCGGTGGCGCATGTGACGCTGCGCAAATGGCTGCGTCCGGCTGCCGTGCGCTTGATCCGGCTCGCCTGGCGCGAGCAGGGCCTGATCGTGACGCCCGGCCTGGCGCGCCAGATCCGCGACCTGCGCGACCTGGCCCGTACCCGGGCGCGCTTCGTCAACCGGCAGCGCAGTTCGGGCACGCGCATGCTGTTCGACCAGTTGCTGGCCACCCACGGCCTCTTTCCGGACCAGATCGTCGGTTACGAAACCCCCGAATTCAGCAACGAAAAAGTGGCTGAAGCGGTGCATGCCGGCAGCGCCGAGGTGGGGTTCGGCCTGCGCATGAATGCCGAGGCCCATGGGCTGGCCTTCGTGCCGCTGACGCGCGAGGCGTACTACCTGGCGCTGCGCAAGAACGACCAGATCGCGCCTTGGGCGCACGCGCTGCTGGCGCGGATGGCGGATCCTGCCTTCGCGCGCCGTATCGAGGCCTTGCCGGGCTACACCATGGCCGAGCCCGATGGCATCCTGACGCCCCAGCAGGCACTCCCCTGGTACGGCCCCGACGGCAAGGAAGGCAGCTGACGCCGGTGCCGGGCCAGGGCCGGTTTCCGGCCGCTTGCGTGCCCGCGTATTAAACTGCAGTCATGGGCGGGGCTACATGCCGGCCGCCCTGACCCTGCAAGGAGTGCCATGCTAGAAACGGCCGCGTTGGCTGCGGGCTTGTCCTGGACCAGCGGATTTCGCCTCTACCTGGCCGTCTTCACGGCCGGCGCGCTGGGCCGCGCCGGCTGGCTGCACCTGCCACCCGGCCTGCAGGCGCTTGAGTCGTGGTGGGTGATCGCGCTGGCCGCGGTGCTGGCCCTGGCCGAATTCGTGGCCGACAAGGTACCCGGCTTCGATTCCTTCTGGGACACCATCCAGACCTTTATCCGCATTCCCGCCGGTGCGATCCTGGCCGCCGCGGCGTTCGGACAGCTTGATCCGCAGTGGATGGTCGCCGCCGGGCTGGTGGGCGGCACCCTGGCCGGTACCGCCCACGCTGCCAAGGCCGGCACGCGCGCGCTGATCAATGTATCCCCGGAACCGTTTTCGAACTGGGCTGCCTCACTTAGCGAAGATGTAGCCGCCAGCAGCGGATTGCTGCTGGCGTTTTTCCTGCCGGTGGTCTTCCTGGTGGTGCTGGCGCTGTTGTTGCTGGTGGCGGTGTGGCTGCTGCCCAAGCTGTGGCGCGGCGTGCGCCGCTTGCGCGATGCCCTGGCCAAGCGTGCGCCGGCCACTGCGCCGGCCGGGCGCCAGCCCAGGCACTAGTGCCGCCATAATCTGGCCCTGATCCGGTTGGCGAGTGTCCGCCAGCCATCCGCCGTCAGCATGGCGAGGCGCCCGGACCTGCTGTTTTGCCGCTTGCTGTTTTGCCGATATCTCCCGATATCATCGATACCCGCGCGGCCTGCCCGGCAGGCCGCCATGATGCTCGTGCACGGACAAGAGATAACTGATCCATGTCTTCAGAACCCGCTTCCCGGACTGTTCCCGCCATCGCCGCCGCCATGCCGTCCGGCGCCAGCCCGGCGCGCTTCTCGCCCTGGCGCCAGGCGCTGCGCATGGCGCGGCGCGACTGGCGCGCCGGCGAACTGAACCTGTTGCTTTTCGCGCTGGTGCTGGCCGTCGCGGCGCTCAGCAGCGTGGGCTTCCTGGCCGACCGCATGCGGCTCGGGCTGGAGCGCGATGCGCGCCAGATGATCGCCTCCGATGTGCTGATCGTGTCCGACCAGCCGTTCGATGCCGTCTTCGCCGGCCACGCCGCCCAGGCGGGCCTGGTCACGACGCAGACCGTCACCTTTCCCAGCATGGCGAGCGCGCGCGCGCCGGCCAAGGCAGCCGCGCAGGGCACGGCCGGCGCGGTGCCAGCGGAGGCCGCTTCGCAACTGGCCGCGCTCAAGGCCGTTGGCACCGGTTACCCGCTGCGCGGGCAGGTCAAGGTGGCGGGTGAGCGTGGCGGGCCGGATGCGCCAGCCACCGGCATTCCTGCGGCAGGCACGGTCTGGGTGGACGAGGCCTTGCTCGATTCGCTCGGCGTGGCCTTGGGCGACACCATCCAGTTGGGCAGTCGCGGTTTTCGCATCGAACGCATCATCACGCAGGAACTGGACCGCGGTGCCGGCTTCATGAACTTCGCGCCGCGTGTGATGCTGCCGCTGTCGGACCTGGAGTCCACCGGGCTGGTCGGCTGGGGCAGCCGGGTCACATACCGCCTGCTGGTAGCCGGCCCCGACGCCGCCGCGCAGGCCTATCAGCAGTGGGCAGTCGCCGAGATCGACAAGCGCGCGCTGCGCAACACCCGTGTCGAGTCGCTCGAATCCGGCCAGCCGCAAATGCGCGCCACGCTGGATCGTGCCGAACGCTTCCTGTCGCTGGTGGCGGTGCTCTCGTCGATGATCGCGGCGGTGGCGATCGCCATGTCGGCGCGCCGCTATATGCAGCGCCATACCGACGCCTGCGCGGTTTACAAGTGCATGGGCCTGTCGCGCCGCGAGATCCTGCTGGCCTTCGGGCTGGAGTTCCTGCTGCTGGGCATCGGCGGCGCGGCCGCCGGCGTGGCGCTGGGTTACCTGGCGCACTACGGGCTGCTGCTCTCGCTGGGCAACCTGCTTACCGTGACGTTGCCGCAGCCCTCGGTCCTGCCGGCCGTGGTGGGCTTGCTGGCGGGCATCGTCCTGCTGGCTGGCTTTGCGCTGCCGCCGCTGCTGGCGCTGACCGGGGTGCCGCCGCTGCGTGTCCTGCGACGCGACATCGGCGCGCCGCCTGTGTCGACCTGGATCGCCTACGGGCTGGGCCTTGGCGCCTTCGTGGCGCTGCTGCTGGTGGCCGCCCGCGATCTCAAGCTGGGGCTGACCACCGCCGGCGGCTTCGTGGCCGCGGGCGCCGTGTTCGCCTTGCTGGCCCTTGGCTTGCTGATCTTGCTGGCCCGGCTGATGCGCGGCGGCCGCCTGGCGCGCGGCAGCGTGGGCTGGCGCTTCGCGCTGGCGGTGCTGGAGCGCCGCCGCGGCGTCACGGTGCTGCAGACGGTCGCGCTGGCGGTGGGCCTGATGGCGCTGCTGCTGCTTGGCATGACGCGCAACGACCTGATCTCCTCATGGCGCAACGCCACGCCGGCGGACGCGCCCAACCGTTTCATCATCAATATCCAGCCCGACCAGCGCGCGCCCCTGACCGGCATGCTGCAGCACGCCGGCATCGACGACCTGCTGTACCCGATGGTGCGCGGACGCCTGACGCATATCGCCGGCCAGCCGGTGCGCGCCGAGCGCTTCCCGGATGGCCGTGCCCGCAACCTGGTCGAGCGCGAGTTCAACCTGTCCTATACCGACGCGCTGCCGGCTGGCAACCGCGTGGTGGCGGGCAACTGGCTCGGCGGCGGCAAGGCCGGGGCCTCGGTGGAGGAGGGCATCGCCAAGACGCTGGGGATCCGGCTGGGTGATACCTTGCGCTTCGATGTGGCCGGGCAGTCGGTGGAGGCGCCGGTGACGTCGCTGCGTAAGCTGGACTGGGGCTCGATGCGGGTGAACTTCTTTGTCATCCTGCCGCCCGCCGCCATGCAGGGCATGCCGCAGACCTACATCACCGCCTTCCACCTGCCGGCCCGGCAGGCCGCGCTGGGCAACCAGCTGGTGGCGGCATTCCCGAACATTACGGTGGTCAACACCGACCTGATCCTGCGCCAGATCCAGGACGTGCTCGACCAAGTTATCGCGGCAGTGGAGTTCCTGTTTGTATTCACGCTGGCGGCCGGTGTCACCGTGCTCTACGCGGCGCTGTCCGGCGCGCGCGACGAGCGCAAGCGCGATGCCGGGCTGCTCAAGGCGCTGGGCGCGTCCGCGGCGATGGTGCGGCAGACCCAGTACGCCGAGTTTCTGGTGGTGGGTGGCCTGGCGGGCCTGCTGGCCAGCCTGGGCGCGATTGCCGTGGGCTGGGGGTTGTCGCAGTTCGTATTCGATTTCCCGTTCCGCTTCAATGGCTGGATCGTGCCCGCCGGCGTGTTTTCTGGCATGCTGTGCGCTTTCGCGGGCGGCTGGCTGGGTTTGCGCGAGGTGCTGCGGCAGCCTGCGCTGGCCACGCTGCGCGAAGCCTGAGCGGTTTCCGCGCCGCTCGTGCAGCCCGTGCCTCAAGAATTCCCGAGTGTCTTATGAGTACCGAATCCAAACCTGAAGAATCCGCCGCCACCGAAGTCACCGCCTATGCGCTGATCGGCGGCGAGGCGCGCGTGCGTGAACTCGTCGATCGTTTCTACGACCTGATGGATCTCGAAGCCGAGTTCAAGGGGCTCCGTTCCATGCATCCCGCCTCCCTGGATGGCTCGCGGGACAAGCTGTTCTGGTTCCTGTGCGGCTGGCTGGGCGGCCCCAATCACTTTATCGAGCGCTTTGGCCACCCGCGCTTGCGCGCGCGCCATATGCCGTTCGAGATCGGCACCAGCGAGCGCGACCAGTGGATGCGCTGCATGGCGCTGGCCATGCAGGACGTGGGCCTGCCCGAAGACTTGCAACTGCGCCTGATGCAGGCCTTCTTCGGTACCGCCGACTGGATGCGCAATGTACCGCGTTGACGGCAATGCGCCATCGATCGGGCTATCCGCCAATACGCCATGACCAATACGAATCTCGACGCTGTCACTGACTTGCCCACCGACGCCGGGCGCGTGCTTGATTTCTGGTTTGGCGCGGCCGGCTCGCCAGAGTGGAACAGTTCGCGCGCGCAGTGGTTCACCAAGTCCGATGACTTCGACGCCACCATGCGCGCAGCCTTCCTGCCGCTGTGGGAAGCGACGCACGCCGGCGCCCATGCCGGCTGGGTGCAAACTCCCGAGGGTGCCTGCGCGCGCATCGTGGTGCTGGACCAAGTACCGCGCAACGTCTTTCGCCGCGATCCGCGCAGCTTCGCCTCTGACGCGCAGGCGTTGGCGACGGCCCGCCAGATGGTGGTGAGCGGCGCCGATCGCCTGCTGCCAACGCCATTCCATCGCATGTTCTGCTATATGCCGTTCGAGCACTCCGAAGCGCTTGCCGACCAGGACATCGCCGTGCAGCTGATGACAACGCTGCGCGAGGAGAGCGAGGGCAGGGTGGACGTGGTCGAGTGGGCGATCAGGCACCGTGCGGTGATCGGGCGCTTCGGACGCTTTCCGCATCGCAATGCAGTGCTGGGGCGGCGGGATACGGAGGAAGAGAGCGCTTTCCTGAGGGGGCCGGGCTCATCGTTCTGATAGAGACCGTACAACGCCATTGTGCTGGCCAAAAGCCCCTTTTTTATAAAAGATTGACGACTAACTTTTCTTGGGAAAAATCTGATTATTGGCGCGAAAATTCTCCGTCGAAACGCCCCGCAGGCACGGCTGTCGCATGCCGGGCAAGAGCAATCTTTCCGATGGGAGTCGGATGCATCGTTCTGAGCGGACCCGGACGATGCTACTGCCCCGGCTTCAAGACCAGCCGCACCAACTCGATCCAGTACGCAGCGCCCAGCGGCAGGATCTCGTCATTGAAATCGTAGTACGGGTTATGCAGTGGCGGGTTGTCCCCCTCTCGCGCGGCGCCGAGGAACACATACGCGCCCGGACATTGCTCCAGCATATAGGCGAAATCTTCCGATCCCGTGCGCGGCAGGCAGTTCGTATCGACGCGCGGCGCACCCACCACCCGGCGCGCCGCGCTGGCCGCCATCTCCATCTCCCGCTCCGTGTTCACACAGGCAGGATAGCCCGCGAAATAACGCAGTTCGATCTTCGCCCCCGAGGCCATGGCGATGCCTTCGCAGACCGCGCGCATGCGTGCCTCGGCCCTGGCGCGCGTGGACGCCCGGAACGAGCGGCAGGTGCCGCGCAGCACTACCTGCTCGGGAATCACGTTCCAGGTGTCGCCACCGTGGATCTGCGTGACGCTGACGATCAGCGAATCCACCGCGCTGACATTGCGGCTGACGATGGCCTGTAGCGCCGCCACCAGTTGCGACGAGACCACGATGGGATCGATACCCGCCTCGGGCTGTGCCGCGTGGGAGCCTTTGCCGACGATGGCGATCTCGAAGGTATCGGAGTTGGACGTCATCGTCCCGGTCCGCGTGGAGAACGTCCCCAGTGGCAGGTTGGGCGAGTTGTGCAGTGCGAACACCGCGTCGCAGGGAAACTGCTCGAACAGGCCAGCCTCCACCATGACCCGCCCGCCCCCCTCGTTTTCTTCCGCCGGCTGGAAGATGAAATGCACGGTGCCGCTGAAGCCCTCGTCCTGCGACAGGTAGTGCGCAGCGCCCAGCAGCATGGCCGTATGGCCGTCATGGCCGCAGCCATGCATCTTGCCGTGGATTGCGGAGCGATGCGGCGCATCGCCAAGCTCATGCATATCGAGGGCGTCAAGATCGGCGCGCAGGCCGATAGTGGGGCCGGTGCCGCGCCGCAAGGTGCCGACCACGCCGGTTCCGGCCAGCCCCTGATGCACTTCCAGGCCCATGTTCGCCAGCGCTTGCGCGGCCAGCCGCGAGGTGCGGTGCTCGGTGAACGCGGTTTCGGGGTGCGTGTGAATATCGTGCCGCCACGCCCGCATCCGGGCCAGCAGTTCCTCAGGTAGTGGGCCCGAAAGCGGGGCCAGGGTCGGGGGCGTGAGGGTCATGATGCGGCGTCTCCGGCAAAAGTGAGGGAAAAGTGAGGGAAAACGCCGATTCTCAGTCTTGCCGACCGTTGGAACCATGACAATCGAATACCCGGAACGTTGTGCCGCATGCAACGATACTTGCCTGTGCAAAAGAGGCGGCGCCAGCCGCCCGCGAGGAGTGAATGTTGGAAGACGTATTGGATCGCAGGCGCGCTCTGTGCCTGCTGCAGATCATCGAGACCGGCAGCGTGCGCGGCGCGGCCGAGGTGCTGGGACTGGATCCGTCGGTTGTGAGCCGCGCGGTCGCCAAACTGGAGAAGGATGCCGGCCTGACGCTGCTGGAGCGCTGTGGCCGTGGCGTGGTCGCCACCGATGCCGGGCACATGATGGCGCTCTTTGCGCGGCGCCAGCAGGACCTGCAGGACACCTTCCTGGCGGAGGTGAATAACCTGAAGAACGCGCGCGGCGGGCATGTGAACCTGGTGTTTGGCGAGGGCTTTGTTGACCTGCTGCTGGAACCGGTGCTGCAGGGCTTCATGCGCAAATATCCCCAGGTGACCTACGGCATGCAGGTGGCGGGCACCGATGACACCGTGCGCGCCATCGTGGACGACGTAGCGCATATCGGCTTCGCTTTCCAGCCGCCCAACGACGTGCGCCTGCGCTCGCACTTCTCGCGCGCCTCGCCGATCCGGGTGCACGTGCGCCGCGACCATCCGCTGGCGAAGTCGCGCAAGGCGCTGAAGCTTTCCGACCTTGCCCCGCATGCCGGCGCCACGCTGGTGGAGTCGTTCGGCGTGCGCAAGCATATCCAGGCCGCCGAGCTGGACGAGCACATCAGCCTCAAGCCGATGCTGGTCACCAATTCCTTCAAGGTGCTGTGGGAGTTCGCTGCGCTCGGGCTTGGCTTTATCATGACGCCGCGCTCGGTGCCGCTCAAGGGCGCACAGTTCAAGCAACTGGTCTCGTTGCCCCTGGCCAATCCCATCCTCAACAACAGCCGCAACCACATCATTACGCGCGCCGGGCGCCATCTCTCGCCCGCGGCGAGCAATATGCTGCGCCATGTGGTGAAGGACTTTCCGGAGGTCTGATGCGGACGGCGTGCTTCGGGAATCGTTGCGTTGCGTGCAACGATTTCACCCTCTCTTTGTCATTGCTGCGGCCAGAATGCCATTGCTAGACTGGCGGCGCCGGATTGGCTAGGGCCGCCGTGCACAAAAACTAAAAAGCCAGAGACAAAGATGGAGGGAACGATGAACAGCTTGATGCCCGGCAGCGGATGGAACCGGCAAGGGGCGCGCGGTGCGATGCGATGGCTGGCGGCCGTGCTCGGCATGGCGTGCATCGCCTTGCCGGCACTCGCCGAGGGCCCTGCCTATCCCACGCTCAAGCCGGTATCCCTGGTGGTGCCATATCCTGCCGGCGGCGCGAGCGACGTTTCCGCGCGCATCTTCAGCGAACCCATCAGCCGGGCGCTTGGCCAACAGGTACTGGTCGAGAATGTGGCGGGCGGCACCGGCGTGCTGGGCGCCATGCGCGTGCTGAACAGCCCGCCGGACGGCTACGCCATGCTGCATGGCTCCGCCAACGAAGTCATCCTGACGCCGCTGCTGAACGCGTCCGCCAAATACAAGCCCGAGGACTTCCGGCTGGTGCAGCCCATCACCGAGGCCACCATCGTGCTCCTGGTGCGCGGTGACCTGCCGGCCAGGACACTGGATGAATTCGTCGAATTGGCACGCAAGCCGGGCGCCAAGCCGCTCACGTATGGCAGCGTTGGCGTTGGCTCGCTTTACCACGTGCTGACGGAATATATGGGCCAGCGCACCGGCGCGAAATTCCTGCACGTGCCCTACAAGGGCGCCGCGCCCGCGCTGCAGGACCTGGCCGGTGGCCAGGTCGACTTCGCGGTGCTGCCCTATCAGGTCAGCATGGATGCCATGGCCAAGCAGGGCCGGATCAAGGTGGTGAGCAGTTTTTCCAAGACGCTGCCCGCGCAGTTGCGGCATATCCCGACCCTGCGGGACAGCAAGCTGCTGTCGGATTTCGAGTACGTGATCGGTGGCGGCTATTACGTGCGTAAAGGCACGCCCGACGACGTGGTGCGCAAGCTGCGCCTGGCTATCGGCCAGGCGCTGGCCCAGCCGGAGCTGCGGGCCCGGCTGGAGTCGGAAGGGCGCACGGTGATGCGCTCGGGCAGTGAACAGGAGGCCGAGGCTTGGCAGGCAGCGCAGCTGAGCCGCTATCGCGGCATGGTGAATGCGCTTGGCCTCAAGCCGATGTAGTCCCCGGCGGCCGGAGTCCGGCCGCCGGGAGCATCATCAGGTCTCCTCGCGCTTCTCCTGCCACTTGTCCACCAGCAAGCGCGGCGCGTTGGCGAGCTTGTCGAGGATGCCTTCGGGCGTAGGCGCCACATGCAGCAGGTCATTGTGGACCTGCTTCAGGAAGCCTTCGTCCACGGCGTGTTGCATGAAGCCGAGCATGCTGTCGTAGAAGCCCGCCACATTGAGCAGCCCCACCGGCTTGGCGTGATAGCCCAGCTGCAGCCAGGTGAAGGTCTCGAACAGTTCCTCGAAGGTGCCGACACCGCCAGGCATGGCGATAAAGGCATCGGCGCGGTCGGCCATCATCTGCTTGCGCTCGTGCATGTTGCGCACCACGTGCAGCTCGGTCAGGCCGCGGTGGCCGACTTCCTTTTGCATCAGCGCATCGGGAATGATGCCGATCGCGGTGCCGCCGTGTGCCAGCACGGCATCGGCCACGATACCCATCAGCCCGACCTTGCCCCCGCCGTAGACCAGCGCCAGGCCACGCTCGGCCAGGAGCTTGCCCATGTTGCGCGCCGCGGCGGCGTATTCGGGGCGGTTGCCGGGGCTGGAGCCGCAATAGATACAAACGGACTTCACTTTTTCTCCTTTGCTGTTTGTGCCGCCTTGGCGGCGGCGTATTCCTGGGCCAGCACGTCGAACGCCTGGCGGGCCTTGCCGCGCAGGTAAGGGGCGAGGATCGAGAAGATGTGATAACTCGCGCCGTGCAGGTAGCCGCGAATCTGTTCGGGATCGTTGTACTGGCGCGGATGCTGGACGAACTGGAATGACAGCCAGTAAGTGGCTACCACTACCATATTGGTACAGATGGCATCGACCTGCTCGGGCGTGGCTTCCATCTCGCCGTCTTCCTGGAACTGCCGGCAGATCTCCATCGCAAAGCGCTTTTTCTGCTCGACGATGCGCTTGAAGTTGGTCTCAAGCATGCGGTTGCGCGCCAGCAGGTCGTTGATGTCGCGGTAGAGGAAGCGGTAAGTCCACATGAACTCCGCCATGTACTGCAGGTAGCCCCAGCTCTCGTCCAGCGTGGCCTTGCGGTCGTTGGGCATCTTGAGGCGGCGCTCCATCTCCTGCTCGAACAGCACGAAGATGGAGTTGATGATGTCGTCCTTGTTGCGGAAGTGATAGTAGAGATTGCCGGGGCTGATCTCCATGGCTTCCGCGATGGTCGTGGTCGTGACGTTGGGCTCGCCAAGTTCGTTGAACAGGCGGAGGGAGACGTCTAGGATGCGGTCCCGGGTGCGGCGGGGGCCGGTTTGCTGTTTGGGTTCCATGGGCGACCGGGCGAGCGGCAATTCGGTAAGTTGAAGGCGATTATAAGCAATCACCGTTTGCCGCAATGCCGTATCGTCCACGGACGCCCTGTCTGGCGTCCGAATCGCCCACCCTCAGGCTGCCAGCGCCCGCAGCCAGTCCACCACGATCGGTCCGGCAATGGCGAGCCAGGTGCCGCCGCACAGCACCAGCGCCAGCATCACCGCGGCGCTGCCGAAGTCCTTGGCGCGCTTGGACAGGCTGTGGCGCTCCAGCGAGATGCGATCGACCGCGGCTTCCACGCTGGAGTTGAGCAACTCCACAATGAGCACGAGCAGCAAGGTGCCCAGCAGCAGGATGCGCTCGACAATGCCGACTGGCAGCAGCAGGGCGCAGGGAGTCAGGATGGCCACCAGCGTCAGTTCCTGGCGGAATGCGCTCTCTTCCAGCACCGCATAGCGCAGGCCGGACAGCGAATTGATGCCGGCATGCCAGGCCCGTGCCAGGCCGCGATTGCCTTTGTGGGGATTCTGCTCAATCGTGTAGTCGTTGTTCGGCGAGTCCTGGGCTGGCGCCGAGGTCTGGGGCGCTGGCGGGCGGTGCGGGTCGGACGGCGGGCGATGCGGAGTCGGCATGTTCGGAAGTGGTACGTGCGGCGTTGCCGTTCAGCGCCGCGCGCACGGCCGGCAGTGGCTGCAGGTGAGTCAGGAACTGCTCGGAGGCGGCACGCCACGAGAACCGCTCGGCATGGGCGCGGGCGGTGGCACGGTCGATGCGCAGCGCCTCCAGGCAAGCTTCGCGCAAGTCTTCGTGCATCACCCCGGCGCCGCTGTCGCCAAGCACATCGATCGGCCCGGTCACCGGATAGGCGGCCACCGGCAGGCCGCTGGCCAGCGCTTCGAGCAAGACCAGCCCGAACGTATCGGTGCGGCTGGGGAATACGAAGACGTCGGCTGAAGCATACACCTTGGCCAGTTCCTGCTGGCTCAGCACCCCGAGGTAGCTGGCACCCGGATAGCGCGCACGTAGCGACGCCAGTGCCGGCCCGTCGCCGACCACCCACTTGGAGCCCGGCAGGTCCAGCGCGAGAAAGGCCTCGACGTTTTTTTCCACGGCGACGCGGCCCACATAGAGAAAGATCGGGTGCGCCGTGTTGAGCACGTTGACCTGCTGCGCGGTGAACACATCCAGGTCGACGCCGCGGGTCCACAGTACGCCGTGCGTGATGCCGAATCTGCGCAGGTCCTGCAACACCACGGGTGTCGGTGCCATCACCGCGCGCGCCGGGCCGTGGAACCAGCGCAGGAAGCGATAAGTCCACGCCAGCGGGATGCCGAAGCGCGCCTGCACGTACTCGGGGAAGCGCGTGTGGTATGCCGTGGTGAAGGGCAGCCGCTCACGGATCGCATGGCGGCGCGCCGCCAGCCCCAGTGGTCCCTCGGTGGCAATGTGCAGGGCGTCCGGCGCGAAGGACCGGATACGCTCCCTGACCTTGGCGCCGGCAAAAAGGGACAGCGCGATCTCGGGATAGGTCGGGCAAGGAATGGTGCGGAATTCCTGCGGGGTGATCAGTTCCACCGTGTGTCCCATCGCGATCAGCTCGCGGCGGGTGGACTTGAGTGTGCGCACCACGCCATTGACCTGCGGCTCCCAGGCATCGGTGACGATCAGGATCTTCATGCGTGCTCCTTGCGGCCGGGCCGCGTGGGTGACGGGCCCCGGCGGCGCCAGGGCGATCAAGTTGATTGGCGAGCGCATCGAGCCGCGTCAGGCCGTGGCGGTGGCGCGGCGGCTGGCCGTGGCCGGTGCATCGAGCAGGGTGGTCCAGTAGACGATCTGCAGCTCGCCGTCCTGGGTTTCCACCAGGGCGGACAGGCTCTCCACCCAGTCGCCGTCGTTGCAGTAGAGCTGGCCGTCCACCTCGCGGATCTCGGCCTTGTGGATATGGCCACACACCACGCCGTCGCAACCGCGCCGGCGCGCTTCGTCCACCATCGCCTGCTCGAACGAGTTGATGTAATTCACCGCGTTCTTGACCTGGTGCTTCAGGTATTGCGACAGCGACCAGTACGGGAAGCCGAGACGGGCACGGATGCGGTTGAAGTGGCGATTGATGGCCAGGATCAGCGTGTAGAGCGAGTCGCCCAGGTAGGCCAGCCAGCGCGCGTGCTGCACCACGCCATCGAACAGGTCGCCATGCACCACCCACAGCCTGCGGCCGGCGGCGGTGACGTGGATGGCGTCTTCGCGCACCGTGATGTCGCCGAAGGCGAGGCCGTCGAACTGGCGCGCCACCTCATCGTGGTTGCCTGGCACGTAGATCACCTCGGTGCCCTTGCGCGCCTTGCGCAGCAGCTTCTGCACCACGTCGTTGTGGCTTTGCGGCCAGTACCAGCCGCGGCGCAATTGCCAGCCGTCGATGATGTCGCCGACCAGGTAGAGCTGGTCCGATTCATTGTGCTTGAGGAAGTCGAGCAGGTAGTCGGCCTGGCAGCCGGGCGTGCCGAGATGGATGTCCGACAGCCAGATGGCACGGTAATGGCGGATCGGGTGGGAAGGGTGCGGGGTTTGGACTGTGGTGTCCGGCGGGGCGGCGGGGGCGGGAGAGGTGGCGGTACGCGCGGGAGGCCGTTGCTGCAAGGTACTGCCCGGTGGCATGAATGCGGCCAGCGCGGCGGGCAGGGATTGAGACTCGGCGGTGCGGCTGCCCAGCAGATACATGGCCTTGGCCAGACGTCCGCAGGCAGAACGAAGAGCTTGAACCATGGTGGCCCCGGTAGCGACGATGGCTGCATTGGGCCAGCAGCGCGTGACGGAGCAGTGACGGAAACATGAACGTCATATGACCGTTGCGAGGATGCCATGCGCGATGAGGGACGCTGCGTGCCGGGCTTGGGCTTCAAAAAACCAGCGCCGTACAAGAAACGGCGACAGCCCTTGGCTGCAAAGGCCAACAGTGCCGAAATCGAAACCCGGCAACGTCCGCCGGCGGCTCAGGCCGCCGGCGCCACCGCCGACAACTGCGCAAGCGCGCGCAACACGGCCTGCGTGGCCTGCGGGTGCCGCAACAGGCTGACATGGCCGATGGCGGCCAGGGGAACGTGATGGGCGCCTTCCAGCCAGGATGTGCCGGCCGGGCCCGCGATGGAGTCGTGCCAGCTGAAGATCGACACCAGCGCGGCGCGCTGGCGGGGCGTTTCCCGCGCCGCCAGCGCGCGCAGCCAGGCGCTGCCGCAGCGCATCTGGCGCGCGTTGAAACCGCCGCCGTAGCGGGCCAGCGCGCAGCCGTGGTGCGGGGTGCCCAGCGTGACGATGCCGCGGCACGGCGGCGGCGCCCCCCTGCCGGCCAGCGCGGCACGCGCGGCCAGGCCGCCCATGCTGTGGCAGAGCAGCAGCGGAGGCTGGCCGGTGGTGGCGGCGATGCGTGCCATGGCGGCGCTTACTTCGAGGGCATAGTGATCGATGTCGCCGAAGACCGGGTCCAGGTCGATCGCCTCGCAGTGATAGCCGGCCTCCGCAAGGGCGGGCTGCATATCGAGCCAGACCGCGTGGTTGCAGCCGTAGCCGTGCACCAGCAGCAGCGGCGGACGCGAACTCGGCGCATTGGCCGGGCGCAGGCGCCGGTGCGAACAGAATGGCTGCAGCCAGTTGAACATGCGGAACACAGCGGCGTATTCGCGCAAGTAGCAGGCCAGCGCCCGCGGCAGCGTCAACGGCGACGGCCGGGTGTCCAGCAAGGCGTGCGGGAGCGGCGGGCGGGTCTCGGCGGGCTCGCCGATGCCGCGCAGGGAAATGGCAAAGGCGCCGGCGACGGCCAGCCCCAGCACCGCCAGCACCACGCCGATGCCGGCCAGCAGGGCTGGGGCAAGGGACCAGTCATACCAGTCATGGAGTGCGGTGGCGCAGCCCAGTGCTGCGGCGGCCTGCAATGCCACCGCGGTGCGGCGCAAGGCGGCGGCCGACAGGTTCATGGCTTGGGCGGGCGCAGGTCGGTCAGGCGGGTGCGGGCGAGGCGGTCGTGCAGGAACTGCCGCCTGGGGTCCAGCCAGGCCAGCAGGATCCAGAGCAGCAGTCCGGCGCACAGCACGCCGATGAAGGGGCCCTTGACGAGGCCGAGGAAGTGGCCGGCCGCCGCCGAAGGTGGCAGCCACAGCCATGCCAGCAGGTAGCGCAGCGCCGCCTGCGGCCAGCGCGGGGGCGTTCCCGCGGCCGTCTCCACGCGCATGCGCCAGGTCTGCATGGCCAGGGTCTGGCCGTTGCGCTGCCAGAACCAGACGAAATAGCAGCCCAGCACCAGGAAGCTCCAGCATTGCATGGTGAAGCGGCCATCCAGGCCCAGTTGCTGCAGCCCAGGGCGCGCCAGCAGGTAGAGCCCGGTAGAGGCGCTCAGCACGCCGAACAGCAACACGCCCTCGTACAGCATGCAGGCGATGCGGCGGCGGATCGTCGGCGCCTGGCCCGGCCCCACGGGGCTGGCTGGCGCGGCGGATGCAGCCGGCTTGGCGTTGGACTTGGGCGTGGTGACGGCAGGCATGGCGATCAGACGGGAAAACGGCGGGGTCCGGCGCCGGCTCGGCGGTGATGCCTGAGCGGGCAGCGCGCCGCCTGGTAAATAAGGCTGCCGGATGATGGGATCCGGGGGGATCCCATGACTCCCAAGTCATTCGCGGCAGCGGCGTCCACGGCGAGCCGGGCGGCGAAGCAGGGCCGCCAGGCTGGAAACAAGCGCGGCTGGGGCAGCACAAGCGGCATTATGCCAAAAGCCGGGATCGTCAGGGTATGGCAGTACGGGCAGCGCTACCGCAGGTTCTCAGCGGCGCACCGGCTCGTCGGGGCTGGCGGCACTGCTGGCGGCGGCTTCGGTGGCGGCCTCGCGCGGGGTGTCCGTCGCCGGGGCCGCGGCGACCGCCGTCGGGGTGGATTGGGGCTCAGGCGCCGGTGGGGCGGCTTTGGGTGCCGGCGTGCGCCTGGCGTTCGAGGTGGCGCCGGCCGGCGCCTTCTTTTCCAGGTGCAATTGCCGCGTGGTCTCGGCGGGCAGCCGCTTGCCCGAAGGCAGTGCGCTGACTGCGCCCGGACGGCGCGGCACCTTCTCGGCCGCCGCCAGGTTCTTCTTCTGCTCTTCCGGCAACTGCTGGTACTTGTCCCAGGCTTCGGCCTTCTTCTGGGCCGGCACCGAACGCGTGATCTGGTAGTTTTCGCGGGCCAGGCGGCGTTGCTGGGGTGTCATCTTGACCCATTCGGTCATGCGCGTCTGCAGGCGTGCCTGTTCGGCGGGCGAAAACTTTGGATAGCGCTCTGCGATCTGCAGCCATTTCCGCCTGTTCAACTCGGGGAAGGTGTTCCACTCCCCGGCCAGCGGCTCCAGAACGCGCTGCTGCACGGGGTTGAGTTCCTCCCAGGCCGGATGGGCGTTTGCGACGGCGGCGGCAGCGGGCGCGCGGCCACCCTGTGCGTGGCACGTAAGCGGCCCCAGGTACAAAGTGACGGCGGCAGCCATCCCGGCCAGCAGCAAGGCTGCCAGCCGCCGGCGCGGTGCGTCGGGGTTGAGGTGGGCGCTGGTCATGTTACTGGCCGCGCTTCAGGAACACGTGGAAGCCTTGGTCGGCATAGGCTGTGGGCGGGAGATCGTCGAGCAGCATGGCGGCATCCACATCCGCGAGCTCATCGACGCGCTGCTGCTGCTGCCAGTGGTAAATGCCGATCAGTCCGGCGGCCAGGGCCACCAGCGTCCACACCAGTCCGAGGCGGCGCAGCCATGCGCCTGCGCGATGCAGCGGCGAGTCATCCTCGTCGAAGGAGACCATGTGCATCCCGGCCGTGGCCAGTTGCGGCGCGGCAACGGCGGCCTGCGCCTTCTTGCGGGACAGCGCTATCCGCCGCGCGGCGGCGAGCCGGTCGGTCACATTGTCGGGCAGCGTATTCGCCGAGGCATCCAGTGCCGTGCGAATCTCGTGTGCCAGGCGGCGTTCGTTGATTTCTTTTTCGTTTCTCGTGCTCATAGTCGGACCCCCCGCGCTCGCAATGCCTGCGCCAGTGTGTGCGTGGCACGGGAACAGTGCGTCTTGACGCTGCCTTCGGAGCATCCCATGACAGCAGCCGTTTCCGCGACGTCCATATCCTCCCAGTAACGCATCAGGAAGGCTTCGCGTTGACGTGCCGGCAAGCGCTGGATCTCCTGTTCGATGATGTGCATGGTCTGGGCGCGCTCGACCTTGTCGGCGCTGCTCTCGGCGGATTCGGTGCCGATCTCGGCCTCGAAAGTGTCGAGCAGGTCATTATCCTCGCCTTCGCGGTCGTCGCGCAGGTTGGAGAACAGCGTGACCCAGGTATTGCGCACTTTCTGGCGGCGGAACCAGTCGTGGATGGTGTTTTGCAGTATGCGCTGGAACAGCGGCGCGAGTTCCGCGGCGTTCTTGTCGCCATATTTTTCGGCGAGCTTGATCATCGCGTCCTGGACAATGTCCAGGGCGGCTTCGTCGTCGCGCACCGCAAACACGGCCTGCTTGAAGGCGCGCCGCTCGACGCTGGCGAGAAAGTCGGATAGTTCCTGATCGGTAGCCATGCAGGCGGGGTACAGACGGTGGGGCCTTGGCCGACGGATGTGCAGGAAACGGCTTCTTGCACGTCCAAAATGGTGGGATGCTAGCAAATAACCCCCCCTGTGACCATCCTTGTTCTCTCTTGTGGTCATTCAGGCGCGGGGTAGGTAGTGGGTAGCGCGTTCCCGAATCTTGCGCGAAGCCCCCGGGATGAAAAAAGCCCGTAGACCAGCCTGATCCAATACAGTATCATCGCTGGTTCACACGACATCAGTGGTTGTCTCATCCGGCCGCTTATGAGGCGGTCTTCCATGCAGACGCGCACCGCTTGAACCCGTGCCACAAGCCCGGCAGAGAGCATCCGAACAATTTTTTGCCGAAAATTGCAAAGGACTGAAATGAACATGCCCAGCGCGGAATTCCACGCAGACAGCAATTCATCTGCCGCACCCGAAATGATCGGGGCGGAAATTCTCGTTCACGCACTTGCCGAAGAAGGCGTCGAGTACGTCTGGGGCTACCCCGGCGGCGCAGTGCTGTATATCTACGACGAGTTCTACAAGCAAAAGAAGATCGAGCACATCCTGGTGCGCCACGAGCAGGCCGCGGTTCATGCCGCAGACGGCTATGCGCGTGCGACCGGCAAGGTGGGCTGCGCCCTGGTGACCTCCGGTCCCGGCGTCACCAATGCGGTGACGGGCATTGCCACGGCCTACCTGGACTCGATCCCGATGGTGATCATCACCGGCAATGTGCCGACGCACGCCATCGGGCAGGATGCTTTCCAGGAATGCGACACGGTCGGCATCACCCGCCCCATCGTCAAGCACAACTTCCTGGTCAAGGACGTCCGCGATCTCGCTTCGACCATCAAGAAGGCGTTCTATATCGCCGCGACCGGCCGTCCTGGCCCGGTTGTCGTCGATATTCCCAAGGACGTTTCCCGCAATTCCTGCAAGTACGAGTACCCCAAGTCGATCGACATGCGCTCGTACAGCCCGGTGAACAAGGGCCATTCGGGCCAGATCCGCAAGGCGCTCGCGCTGTTGCAGGGCGCCGAACGTCCGTTCATCTACGCAGGCGGCGGGGTGGTGCTGGCCAACGCCAGCGAGGAGCTGCGCCAGCTTGCCGCGCTGACCGGCCATCCGGTCACCAACACGCTGATGGGTCTCGGCTCGTTCCCTGGCACCAGCAAGCAGTTCGTCGGCATGCTCGGCATGCACGGCACGTATGAAGCCAATATGGCCATGCAGAACTGCGACGTGCTGATTGCCATCGGCGCCCGTTTCGACGACCGCGTGATCGGCAATCCGGCTCACTTCACCTCGCAGCCGCGCAAGATCATCCATATCGACATCGATCCGTCTTCCATCTCGAAGCGGGTCAAGGTCGACATTCCCATCGTGGGCCACGTCAAGGATGTGCTGCAGGAACTGATCGCGCAGCTGCAGGCCAGCGACGTGAAGCCCAAGCGCGAGGCCCTGGCCAAGTGGTGGGAGCAGATCGAGCAGTGGCGTTCGGTGGACTGCCTCAAGTACGACCGCGAATCCGAGATCATCAAGCCGCAGTACGTGGTGGAAAAGATCTGGGAACTGACCCACGGCGACGCCTTTGTCTGCTCGGACGTGGGCCAGCACCAGATGTGGGCCGCGCAGTTCTACAAGTTCAACGAGCCGCGCCGCTGGATCAATTCCGGCGGCCTGGGCACGATGGGCGTGGGCCTGCCGTACGCGATGGGCATCAAGAAAGCCTTCCCCGAGAAGGAAGTGGTGACCATCACCGGCGAAGGCTCGATCCAGATGAACATCCAGGAACTGTCGACCTGCCTGCAGTACGACACCCCGGTGAAGATCTGCGCGCTCAACAACCGCTATCTCGGCATGGTGCGCCAGTGGCAGGAAATCGAGTACGACAACCGCTACTCGCACTCCTACATGGATGCGCTGCCCGACTTCGTCAAGCTGGCCGAGGCCTATGGCCATATCGGCATGCGCATCGAAAAGACGGCCGATGTCGAGCCCGCCCTGCGCGAAGCGTTCCGCCTGAAAGACCGTACCGTGTTCCTTGATTTCCAGACCGACCCGACTGAAAACGTGTGGCCGATGGTGCAGGCCGGCAAGGGTATCTCCGAAATGCTGCTTGGCGCGGAGGACCTGTAATGCGACATATTATTTCGGTCCTGCTGGAAAATGAACCCGGCGCGCTGTCGCGCGTGGTTGGCCTGTTCTCGGCGCGCGGCTACAACATCGAGACGTTGACGGTGGCACCCACCGAAGACGCTTCGCTGTCGCGCATGACCATCGTCACCAGTGGTTCGGACGACGTGATCGAGCAGATCACCAAGCACCTGAACCGCCTGGTGGAAGTGGTCAAGGTGGTGGACCTGACCGAAGGCGCGCACATCGAGCGCGAGCTGATGCTCGTCAAGGTGCGCGCGGTGGGCAAGGAGCGCGAGGAAATGAAGCGCACCGCCGACATCTTCCGCGGCCGCATCATCGACGTTACCGAGAAGACCTACACCATCGAGCTGACCGGCAACGGCGGCAAGCTGGATGCCTTCCTCGACGCCATCGACCGCGCCGCCATCCTCGAGACCGTCCGTACCGGCGGCTCGGGCATTGGCCGCGGCGAGCGCATCCTGAAGGTCTGAACCCGATTGCAGTATCCAGCGGCGGCGCCGGTGCCGGCACTAGCCGGGCGGTAGCCGCCAACCCGACACACGAAAACGAAAGATCGAAGGAATTATCATGAAAGTGTTTTACGACAAGGACGCCGACCTCTCCCTGATCAAGGGCAAGAACGTCACCATCATCGGCTACGGCTCGCAAGGCCACGCCCACGCGCAGAACCTGAACGACTCCGGCGTCAAGGTGACGGTCGGCCTGCGCAAGAGCGGCGCATCGTGGAACAAGGCCGTCAACGCTGGCCTGCAAGTCAAGGAAGTGGCCGACGCCGTCAAGGACGCCGACGTTGTCATGATCCTGCTGCCGGACGAGCAGATCGCCGACGTGTACAAGAACGAAGTGCATGACAACATCAAGCAAGGCGCAGCGCTGGCCTTCGCCCACGGCTTCAACGTGCACTACGGTGCCGTGATCCCGCGCGCCGACCTCGACGTGATCATGATCGCGCCGAAGGCCCCGGGCCACACCGTGCGCTCGACCTACGCCCAAGGCGGCGGCGTGCCCCACCTGATCGCCGTGCACCAGGACAAGTCCGGCGCCGCCCGTGACATCGCCCTGTCGTACGCTACCGCCAACGGCGGCGGCCGCGCCGGCATCATCGAAACCAACTTCCGCGAAGAAACCGAAACCGACCTGTTCGGCGAACAGGCCGTGCTGTGCGGCGGTACGGTGGAGTTGATCAAGGCTGGCTTCGAGACGCTGGTGGAAGCCGGCTACGCGCCGGAAATGGCTTACTTCGAGTGCCTGCACGAACTCAAGCTGATCGTCGACCTGATCTATGAAGGCGGCATCGCCAACATGAACTACTCGATCTCCAACAACGCCGAATACGGCGAATACGTCACCGGCCCGCGCGTCGTGACCGAGGAGACCAAGAAGGCCATGAAGCAATGCCTGACCGACATCCAGACCGGCGAATACGCCAAGAGCTTCCTGCTGGAAAACAAGGCCGGCGCCCCGACCCTGATCTCGCGCCGCCGCCTGACGGCCGAGCACCAGATCGAGGAAGTGGGTGCCAAGCTGCGCGCCATGATGCCCTGGATCGCAAAGAACAAGCTGGTCGACCAGTCGAAGAACTAAGCTGTATTGCAGCCCGACGGCCCGCCGCTACTGACGGCGCGGGCCGCAGCCGTTCAGTATTCCGCGCAATATCCCCGCTTCGAGGGGTTATTCGGGCGGGGACTGAACGGCTTTTTGTTATCCTTGTCAGACTTTATTCCTCTATCCAAGCACTGCATGAACTATCCTCATCCGCTGATCGCCCGTGAAGGCTGGCCGTTCCTGGCCGGCGCCTTTGTCATCTCGCTGCTGGTGCAGGTCAGCGCTGGCTTCTGGTGGGCCTTGCCGCTGTGGATCATTACGCTGTTCGTGCTGCAGTTTTTCCGCGATCCGCCGCGGCCCATCCCGGCCCAGCCGAACGCAGTCCTGGCTCCCGCCGACGGCCGTATCGTGGTGGTCGAGAAGACCATGGATCCCTACGCAGGACGGGAGGCCCTGAAGATCAGTGTCTTCATGAACGTGTTCAACGTACACTCCAACCGCGTCTCCGTGGATGGCAAGGTAGAGAAGGTCGAGTATTTCCCCGGCAAGTTCGTCAACGCCGACCTCGACAAGGCCTCGCTGGAGAACGAACGCAACGCTGTGGTCATCCGCCGTGCCGCTGACGGCAAGGTGGTGACGCTGGTACAGGTGGCTGGCCTGGTGGCCCGCCGAATCCTCTGCTACACCCGGGTTGGCGAAACGCTTTCGCGTGGCCAGCGCTACGGGTTCATCCGCTTTGGCTCGCGCGTCGACGTCTACCTGCCGGTGGATGCACGCCCGCGCGTCACCATTGGCGAAAAAGTGTCGGCCTCGTCGACCATCCTGGCCGAACTGGATTAATCCGGCCAGGCCGGAATACACCGGACCCACTGGAGAACAGGCATGGGTGCTTTCAACCGACGCAACAAGCGCGTTAGCAATGGCAACGTGACGAACTTGCGTCCTTTCCGCCACAATCAGCTGCGCGGCAACGAACCCGACGACTTCGACGACGAAGCCGGCGACGATCACGATATCGAGTATGTGCGCCCGCGCCGGCGCGGTATCTACCTGTTGCCCAACGCGTTCACCACGGCGGCGCTGTTCGCCGGGTTCTTCGCCATCGTGCAGGCCATGAACATGCGCTTCGACAGCGCGGCCATCGCCATCTTCGCCGCCATGGTGCTGGATGGCATGGACGGCCGCGTGGCGCGCATCACCAACACGCAGAGCGCGTTCGGCGAGCAATATGACTCGTTGTCGGACATGACCTCATTCGGGGTTGCGCCGGCGCTGGTGATGTACGAGTGGATCCTGCACGACCTGGGCAAGTGGGGATGGATCGCCGCGTTTGTCTACTGCACGTGCGCGGCACTGCGGCTGGCACGTTTCAACGCCAACATCGGCGTGGTCGACAAGCGCTTCTTTCAGGGGCTGCCCAGCCCGGCGGCGGCGGCGCTGGTGGCCGGCTTTGTCTGGCTGGTGATCGACAACAAGCTGCCGGTGAAGGAACTGTGGATGCCGTGGGTGGCATTCGGCATCACGCTGTATGCCGGGCTTTCGATGGTCTCCAACGCGCCGTTCTACAGCGGCAAGGCGCTCGATGTTCGCTACCGCGTGCCCTTCGGCATGATGGTGCTGGTGTTGGTGCTGTTTGTTGTGGTCTCGACGGATCCGCCGGTGGCGTTGTTCGGGCTGTTCGTGGCATACGCCATTTCCGGTTACCTGCTATGGGGCTGGCATGCGTTGCATGGCAAGCCGGCAGGCATCCGGACGGCGCGGGACGGCGGGAATGAACGTTCCTGACGGCAGGTCAGTAAAGAGGCGCTACGGCGCCTTTTTACTTTTTGTTTTCCAGAACTCTGCGCTGTCTGGCCCGCAAGGCCGGGGCGCAGGCTAGCGGTGCGGTTTGCCGTGGTTTGCTGTATCCACTGTTGTCCACTTATCACTGACCAACTGGAGGTTCTCATGGGCATGCTCGACTTCATCAAGGAAGCAGGAGAGAAACTGTTCGGCGGCAGCGCAGCCAAGGCCGCGCCGGCCGATGCACCGTCGGCGGACGTCGACGCGGCCAACCGCGCGGCTGGCGATGCCATCGAGGGCTACATCAAGCAGATGAACCTGGATGCCACCGGGTTGATGGTGCAGGTTGACGGTGCACAGGCGCTGGTGACGGTGTTCGGCGTGGCGCCGGATCAGGCGACCCGCGAGAAGATCGTCCTGTGCTGCGGCAATGTCCAGGGTGTGGAGAAGGTCGAGGACAAGATGTCGGTCAATGTCGACTCGATCGAGTCGACATGGCATACGGTGGTCAAGGGCGACACTTTGTGGGCGATTTCCCAGACGGCCTATGGCAACGGTGCGCTATACACCACCATTTTCGAGGCCAACCAGCCCATGTTGTCGCATCCGGACAAGATCTATCCCGGCCAGAAGCTGCGCATCCCGCCCAAGGCCTGACGCCTGGCATCCCAGGGGCAGGGCGCCCCTGGGGCCTTTCTTCCCGGCGATCACCCCGATTCACGCGATCATATTGCACACGCCCGGCATCTCGGCTATAGTCGCTGACATGATTTCGCGCCAAGCCCTACTCGCCCGCACCATTCTAGGTGGCCTACTAGGTCATCAGGTCGGGACGCGTTTGCGCTGAGGGAAGCCAAGACCCTCGCGCCAAGTCACACAGGATTCATAAAACGCCCCGGCCTGCATCACTGCACGCCGGGGCGTTTTGCATTCAGCACCAATACAGCAGCACAGCAAAACAAGACGGCGAATGCCGAGACAGCAACTTGATTCGCCAGATACAAAGATAAGCCCAGGAGCCCCACTCATGTCCGACAAACTCATTATTTTCGACACCACCTTGCGCGACGGCGAACAGTCGCCAGGCGCCTCCATGACCCGCGAGGAAAAGATCCGCATCGCGCGGCAGCTGGAGCGCCTGAAGGTCGACGTGATCGAAGCCGGCTTTGCGGCCAGCTCCAACGGCGACTTTGAAGCGATTCGCTCCATCGCGCAGGTCGTCAAGGATTCGACCATCTGCTCGCTGGCCCGCGCCAACGACCGCGATATCGCGCGCGCGGCGGAGGCGCTGAAACCGGCCAACGCCTTCCGCATCCATACCTTCATCGCCACTTCGGCGCTGCATATGGAAAAGAAGCTGCGCATGACGCCGGACCAGGTCTATGAACAGGCCATCCTGGCGGTACGCTTTGCGCGCCAGTTCACCGACGATATCGAGTTTTCGCCCGAAGACGGCAGCCGTTCGGACATGGATTTCCTGTGCCGCGTGCTTGAAGGCGTGATTCGTGAAGGCGCTAGCACCATCAACCTGCCGGATACCGTGGGTTATGCCGTGCCGGAGGGCTATGCGGGGCTGATCCGCTCGGTGCGCGAGCGCATCCCCAATTCCGACAAGGCCATCTGGTCCGTGCATTGCCATAACGACCTCGGCATGGCGGTGGCCAACTCGCTGGCAGCGGTCAAACTCGGCGGCGCGCGCCAGGTCGAGTGCACCATCAACGGCCTGGGCGAGCGCGCCGGCAATACCAGCCTGGAAGAAGTGGTGATGGCGGTGAAGACGCGCCGCGACTACTTCGACCTCGACGTCGGTGTGGACACCACGCAGATCGTGCCGGCCTCCAAGCTGGTATCGCAGATCACCGGCTTCGTGGTGCAGCCCAACAAGGCCGTGGTCGGCGCCAACGCGTTCGCCCATGCTTCGGGTATCCACCAGGATGGGGTGCTGAAGGCGCGCGATACCTACGAGATCATGCGCGCCGAAGATGTGGGCTGGACCGCCAACAAGATCGTGCTGGGCAAGCTCTCGGGCCGCAACGCCTTCAAGCAGCGCCTGCAGGAACTCGGCATCGAACTGGAAAGCGAGAGCGAAGTCAACGCTGCTTTCACTCGCTTCAAGGAACTGGCCGACCAGAAGTCCGAGATCTTCGACGAAGACATCATGGCCATCGTTTCCGACGAGGCACACGACGTCAACGAGCACTTCCGCTTTATCTCCCTGTCGCAGCACTCCGAAACCGGCGAGCGCCCGCATGCGCGCGTGGTGTTCAATATGGACGGCCAGGAGCTGACCGGGGAAGGCGAGGGCAACGGTCCGGTCGATGCCACGCTGCACGCGATTGAAGGCAAGGTCAACAGCGGCGCCGAACTGGTGCTGTATTCCGTCAATGCCATTACCGCCGGCACGCAGGCGCAGGGCGAGGTAACGGTCCGCTTGTCCAAGGGTGGGCGCATCGTCAACGGCGTGGGCACCGATCCCGATATCGTGGCCGCTTCGGCCAAGGCCTACCTGGCTGCCTTGAACAAGCTGCACGACAAGGCCGTGCAGAAGATCAACCCGCAGATCTGATCCCGATCTGACCGGTAAGCCCGCGGCCTAGGCGGCAGCGGGGCTTTAATCGGCCCGCCGCGTTCCCACGAGGACGACGGCGGGCGTTTTGCGTTCCGCGCACGCTCCACGATCGGCCCCGCTCACACCTCACCGGCGCTGGTCAGGCCCGTTGGCGAGGGGGCGGGCGTGATCTGGTATATAGAACAGCAGTTCGGCAAGCCCCGCGAGCCCAAGCAGGCAACTGGCCGTCAATGTTCAATTTCCATTTCGATGGCGGCGGCGTGCTGCGCCACGACCTCCGCCTGATAGAGTTCGTCCTCTGGCTCGAAGACCCGGTGGCGGAGCAGGGCAGCAAGAACGGTGCGTTTCGAAGCACGCTGGAGCCGATGACTCTCGCCCCCTTCGCGCAGCGCTTTCACTTCAACTGGACGAAGCACTGGCAAAAGCTCTGGTGCTAGCGTCCGCGCGCCGGTATGCGCCGGCTTGGGGCCGAATACAGGAGCCGGCGACCGCTGGTCCTGCGTTCTCCCCTTCAACTTCCTCTATTTTTGCCGCCGCTTGGGCTATTCTCGCTCAATTCCGCGTTTTGCCGCGAAGGTGCGCCCATTTGCCTCTGCCTGCTCCCTGGCTTACCATGCAGCGCTTTAGCGGGAGGTCTCTCGATGTGGTGTAAACGATGGCTGGCAGCTTGCTTGCTCGCGGTAGCGGCAGGGGCCGGCGCGCAGGAGCCGATCCGTCTCGGCATGATCGAGGGGTTGTCCGGTCCCTTTGCCAACGCGGGCGATGCCGTTGTGCGCAACCTGCGGATTGCCATCGATCGCGTCAACGCGCGTGGCGGCGTCAAGACTGCCGAGGGCCCGCGTCCCTTTGAACTCGTTACCTTCGATAGCAAGGGCAATGTCGACGAGAGCCTGATCCAGTTGCGCGGCCTGGTGGACAGGAATATCCCCTTTGTCCTGCAAGGCAATAGTTCGGCGGTGGCTGGCGCGCTGGTGGGCGCCATCAATCGGCACAACGCGCGCCAGCCCGAGGCGCGCGTGCTCTTTCTCAACTATTCCGCGGTCGATCCCGCGCTGACCAACGAAAGCTGCAGTTTCTGGCATTTCCGCTTCGATGCGAGTGCAGACATGCGCATGCAGGCGCTGACCGAGGTCATCCGCGCCGATACCAGCGTGCGGCGCGTGTACCTGATCGACCAGGATTACAGTTTTGGCCATCAGGTGGCTCGTTCGGCACGCGAGATGCTGGCCGCCAAACGCCCTGAGCTGCACATCGTGGGCGATGAGTTTCATCCGATCGGCAAAATCAAGGATTTCGCCCCATATATCGCCAAGATCAAGGCCAGTGGCGCGGACGCCGTGATTACGGGCAACTGGGGCAACGATCTCACGCTGATGGTCAAGGCAGCGCGCGAAGGCGGACTGAAAGCCAAGTTCTACACGTTCTATGGCAACGGCCTGGGCGCGCCGGCGGCCATGGGCGATGCCGGGGTCGGGCGGGTGCTGGCGGTGGCCGAGTGGCATCCGAACGTGGGCGGCGCGGCTTCGGATGCGTTCTACCAGGCGTTCCGGGCGCGCTACCCGGAGCCCAAGGACGACTACGTGCACCTGCGCATGCAGATGATGGTGGAGATGCTGGCCCGGGCGATCGAGAAGGCAGGGTCGACGGATGCCGTCAAGGTGGCGCGGGCGCTCGAGGGTATGCGCTATGTCAACGATTTTCATGAGGCGACTATCCGGGCCGATGACCATCAGGTGCTGCAGCCGCTTTATGTTTCCGTGATGGAGCGGCAGGGCGGGGATGTGCGGTTCGATAACGAAGGATCGGGGTATGGGTTCCGGACTGTCAGGAAGCTGAAGTCCGCCCAGACTACACTGTCCACCAGTTGCAAGATGGAGAGGTTTTAGCGGGGATTCGGCGGGGGCAACCAGCCCGCAACCGGGCAAATTCCATCCCCATCCCAATTTCCGCTATAATCGCCGGCTGTCACGGCCAACCGGTTGCTCAATCGGTCCGGCCAGGACGGAAATTGCCTGACAGCAACATCAAAGGCACGACGCATACGGCACATTCCGCGCTGTAGCGTTCGCAAGTGAAAAGGAAATCACCATGGCAGTAGCCGAAATCAACAGCAAGACCGAAGTCATCAAGCAGTTCGCACGCGCCGCCAACGACACCGGTAGCCCGGAAGTCCAGGTTGCCCTGCTGACCAACCGCATCAACGAACTGACCCCCCACTTCAAGGCCAACATGAAGGATCACCACAGCCGCCGCGGTCTGCTGCGCATGGTGAGCCGTCGTCGTCGCCTGCTGGACTACCTCAAGGCCAACGATGCCGACCGTTATCGTTCGCTGATCGAGAAGCTCGGCCTGCGTAAGTAAGCAGTCAGGATCGTCCGGATGGCAGCACGAATGGATGCACTGCACGCCTTCGCGTGAGCCACGAATGCCTGCGTCAGCCCCGCTGATGCAGGCATTTTGTTTTTGCGGCCGGAAGGTCGATGCCTTGAATCGCTTAAAGTGATTTTTATTTCACTTGATGGCGCCATGCCCCCCGGGCTGGCGCCCGTTGCGCCAAGACGTGCAACGGAGTAAGTTACTTCGTTCTTTAGCTTTTTCTGCAGTGATTCGTCTGCAGTCATTCAAATACCGGAGTCGGGCAAGGAAACGGGGTTTTGTGTCATTCCAGGGCGGTATCCACCTGAGCACCAACTGAGCAGGTGCCGCACTGGAATGGCATAGCACTTCCCTGCAACTGCGACCGACGATGATCCGGCAGTTCGCCCGCGGCTGCTAACGCGGGCGTTGCACAAGCGTGCAAGCGCGAATTAAAGGAACGCTCATGACCATGTTCAATAAGATCGTCAAGGAATTCCAGTGGGGCCAGCACAAGGTGCGCCTGGAAACTGGCGAGATTGCCCGCCAGGCTGGCGGTGCCGTGATCGTCGACATTGAAGACACCGTGGTGCTCGCCACCGTTGTCGCTGCCAAGTCGCCCAAGGCCGGCCAGGACTTCTTCCCGCTGACCGTCGACTACATCGAAAAGACCTACGCCGCCGGCAAGATCCCCGGTGGCTTCTTCAAGCGTGAAGGCCGTCCGTCGGAAAACGAGACGCTGACCTCGCGCCTGATCGACCGTCCGCTGCGCCCGCTGTTCCCGGAAGGTTTCTATAACGAAGTGCAAGTGGTCATCCACGTGCTGTCGTTGAACCCGGAAGTGCCGGCGGATATCCCCGCCCTGATCGGCGCGTCGGCTGCCCTGGCAGTGTCGGGCATTCCGTTCAGCGGCCCGGTCGGCGCAGCGCGCGTTGGCTACAAGGACGGCCAGTACCTGCTGAACCCGACCCGCTCGCAGATCGCCGCATCGGAACTGGACCTCGTGGTTGCCGGTACCGAGCGCGCCGTGCTGATGGTGGAGTCGGAAGCCCGCCAGCTGTCGGAAGAAGTGATGCTGGGCGCCGTGGTCTATGGCCACGAGCAAATGCAGACCGCCATCAACGCCATCCATGAGCTGGTGCGCGACGGCGGCAAGCCGGAGTGGGACTGGACCGCCGCACCGAAGAACGAAGCGCTGATCGCCAAGGTTGGCGAGATCGCCCTGCCGCTGCTGCAGGACGCCTACCAGCTGCGCCAGAAGTCGGCGCGCAGCCAGAAGCTCAAGGAAGTCTACGCCTCCGTGACGGCCAAGCTGGCCGAAGCCGGCGTGGAAGCCGACAAGGTCGAAGTGGGCAACGTGCTGTTCGACATCGAAGCCAAGATCGTGCGCAGCCAGGTGCTGTCGGGCGAGCCGCGCATCGATGGCCGCGATACCCGCACCGTGCGCCCGATCGAGATCCGTTCGTCGGTGCTGCCGCGCGCCCACGGCTCGGCCATCTTCACCCGTGGTGAAACCCAGGCGCTGGTGGTTGCCACGCTGGGCACCAAGGGCGATGAGCAGATCATCGACGCGCTCGCCGGCGAATACCGCGACCGCTTCATGCTCCACTACAACATGCCTCCGTTCGCCACCGGCGAAACCGGTCGCGTGGGCAGCCCCAAGCGCCGCGAAATCGGTCACGGCCGCCTCGCCAAGCGCGCGCTGATCCCGGTCCTGCCGAAGGATGACGAATTTGCCTACACCATTCGCCTGGTGTCGGAAATCACCGAATCCAACGGCTCGTCGTCGATGGCATCGGTGTGCGGCGGCTGCCTGGCACTGATGGACGCCGGCGTTCCGATCAAGGCGCACGTGGCCGGCGTGGCCATGGGCCTGATCCTGGAAGGCAACAAGTTCGCCGTGCTGACCGACATCCTCGGTGACGAGGACCACCTCGGCGACATGGACTTCAAGGTCGCGGGTACCGACAACGGCATCACGGCGCTGCAGATGGACATCAAGGTCCAGGGCATCACCAAGGAAATCATGCAGGTCGCGCTGGCGCAAGCCAAGGAAGGCCGCCTGCATATCCTGGGCAAGATGCAGGATGCGATGGGCCATGCGCGCACCGAGCTGTCGGAGCACGCACCGCGCATGATCACCATGAAGATCCATCCGGACAAGATCCGCGAAGTGATCGGCAAGGGCGGCTCGACCATCCAGGCGCTGACCAAGGAAACCGGCACCACCATCGACATCCAGGAAGACGGCACCATCACCATCGCCTCGACCTCGACCGATGGCATGGCCGAAGCCAAGCGCCGCATCGAAGGCATCACCGCGGAAGCCGAAGTGGGCAAGATCTACGCCGGCACCGTGCTGAAGCTGCTGGACTTTGGCGCCATCGTCAACATCCTGCCAGGCAAGGACGGCCTGCTGCACATCTCCGAGATCGTCAACGAGCGCGTCAAGGACATCAAGGATTGGCTCAAGGAAGGCCAGCACGTTCGCGTGAAGCTGATCCAGGCCGACGAAAAGGGCCGCCTGCGCCTGTCCCTGAAGGCTGCGCTGGCCGAAGAGGGTGGCAGCATCAGCCCGATCGCCAACACCAGCGAAGCACCTGCTGCTCCGGCCGCACCGGCTGCGCCGGCTGCGCCGACGACGCCTTCGGCGGATCAGCAACAGCAGTAAGCGTTTCGTAGTATCCGTAGCAGAGAAAGCGGCTGGCGATGTCCAGCCGTTTTTTTGTTTACACTGCCGCCAGTCCCGTCCGCCACCGGCGGCCCGCTCGGCCCGTTTGTAGTGCTGCGCGGCGGCAGAGCAGATCGATCCCCCGTCATGCGTGCGAGAGCCCGCCGCATGCGAAAAGCAAGGAGCAGCAATGCAAGCCATCGAAATCCGCGAATACGGCGCCCCCGAAGTCCTGCAACTGGCGCAACGTCCCGATCCCGTGCCCAAGGCGGGAGAGATCCTGATCCGCGTGAGCGCGGCCGGCATCAACCGCCCCGACGTATTCCAGCGCACCGGCAACTATCCTGTGCCGCCCGGCGCGTCCGACCTGCCGGGCCTGGAAGTGGCGGGGGTGGTTGCCGGCGGCGACCTGTCGCACACCGACAACCGCTTCGGCCTGAAGCTGGGCGATCGCGTCTGCGCGCTGGTGCAGGGCGGTGGCTACGCGGAGCTGTGCGTGGCCCCCGCGGCGCAATGCCTGCCGGTGCCGGCCGGCCTGTCGGATATCGAGGCGGCGGCATTGCCCGAGACCTTCTTCACCGTATGGAGCAATGTGTTCGATCGCGGCTACCTGGGCCGCGGCCCGCTGGGCAAGGATGAGACCCTGCTGATCCAGGGTGGCTCCAGCGGCATCGGCACGACCGCCATCCAGATTGCCAAGGCACTGGGCCACAAGGTCTTCGTGACGGCTGGCAGCGCAGACAAGTGCCGTGCCTGCGAGGAACTGGGCGCCGACCGCGCCATCAACTACAAGACCGAAGACTTCGTCGCCGAGGTCAAGGCCTTGACCGGTGGCCGCGGCGCGGACGTCATCCTCGACATGGTGGCCGGCCCCTACCTGGCGCGCGAGCTTTCCTGCGTGGCCGACGACGGCCGCATCGTGATCATTGCGCTGCTGGGCGGCGCAAAGGCGGAGATCCCGCTGGGCGACATCCTGCGCCGACGCATCACCGTTACCGGTTCGACGCTGCGTCCGCGCCCGGTTTCGTTCAAGGGTGAGATAGCGCAAGCACTGCACCAGCACGTCTGGCCGCTGCTGGCCGCGGGCAAGATCAAGCCGGTGATCCACCAGACCTTCCCGGCCGCCCAGGCGGCGGACGCGCATCGCCTGATGGAATCGAGCGAGCACATCGGCAAGATCGTCCTGACCTGGTAAGCGGGCGGAGCTGGGGCTGCGCGCCCCGGCGGGATGGCAGGGTAGGGCGGGCCCCGGGATCGCCTGGGCGCGGGAGCCTCCTGGCCGATTTCGGGCCCCTTCGGTGGCGTAGGGCCCTGGCCCGCGCTACAATAGCCGGTTTGATTGAGAGGGGCGCCCTGTGAGACAAAAGCTCGTCATCGGCAACTGGAAGATGCACGGCAGCCTGGCCGCCAACGCGGCCCTGCTGGAAGGTATCAAGGCTGTACCGGCACGTGCCCGCCTTGCGGTGTGTGCGCCGTTCCCTTACCTGGCACAGTGCCAGTCGTTGCTGGTCGGCTCCAATGTGGCCTGGGGCGCTCAA
Source organism: Cupriavidus sp. 05L310 (assembly GCF_056398185.1). Classification (NCBI taxonomy): domain Bacteria; kingdom Pseudomonadati; phylum Pseudomonadota; class Betaproteobacteria; order Burkholderiales; family Burkholderiaceae; genus Cupriavidus; species Cupriavidus sp. 05L310. Next base: position 106,078 of record NZ_JBFTOX010000018.1, on the reverse strand, counting down.
GACGTATCCGCCGAGGCGCGCGGTGCCTTCACGGGCGAAGTGGCGGCATCCATGCTGGCCGAGTTCGGTGTTTCGTACGCCCTCGTGGGGCATTCGGAGCGCCGCAGCTACCATGGCGAGAACGATGCCACGGTGGCGGCCAAGGCGCTGCGCGCACTCGAATTCGGCATCGTGCCGGTGGTGTGCGTGGGCGAGACCCTGGCGCAGCGCGAGGCCGGCGAGACCGAGGCGGTGGTTGGCCGTCAGCTTGGCGCCGTGCTCGAAGCGCTGTCGCTGGAGCAGCTTGGGCGTATCGTGCTGGCATATGAGCCGGTGTGGGCAATCGGCACCGGCAAGACCGCAAGCAGCGAGCAGGCCCAGGCCGTGCATGCCTTCTTGCGCGGCCAGGTGGCAGCGCGCGATGCAGGGGTTGCGGCTCGCATGGCCATGCTGTACGGCGGCAGCGTCAAGCCGGACAACGCGGCAGAACTATTTTCCATGCCCGACATCGACGGGGGGCTGATCGGAGGCGCCTCGCTGAAGTCGGACGATTTCCTCGCGATCGGCAACGCCTGAATGCCGGCCGCTCATAGGGTCTGATCAGGCAAGCGAATCGAACCAAATGGCAATTTTCAAAACTTTGTTGGTAGTGGCGCAGGTACTATCCGCGCTTGGCGTGATTGGCCTGGTGCTGCTGCAGCATGGCAAGGGCGCCGATGTCGGTGCGGCGTTCGGCTCGGGGGCCTCGGGCAGCCTGTTCGGCGCCACCGGCTCGGCCAACTTCCTGTCGCGTACCACCGCCGTGCTGGCGACGCTGTTCTTCATCTGCACGCTGAGCCTGACGCTGCTGGGCAACTATCGGCCGGCGGCATCGCTGGGTGTGATGGGCTCCGCGCCGCAGGTGGCACCGGCAGTGGCGGGGGCTTCGGCGCCTGCAGCCGCGGCTGCCGCATCGGGTGCCGCGGCCTCGAATTCGTCCGCGCCCGCAGTACCGAAATAATCAACCTGCCTTGTGTCTGATTCTTGAAGATTTTTGCAGTTGTGCATTGAACAAATCAGGAATTCTAGGTTAGAATACAAGGCTTGAAACGATCCCCCAGCGACGGGGCTCCAGCCAGGACAAAGCAGTCCCAGCCAGAGTTCCGAAGGGTGTAAAAACCCTGGGCCCTGAAAAGCCCGGCGCGAGGCAATATTGTTTCTCCCCCAGCCGACGTGGTGAAATTGGTAGACACGCTATCTTGAGGGGGTAGTGGCGAAAGCTGTGCGAGTTCGAGTCTCGCCGTCGGCACCAAACAACTTGATCGGGTTGTCCGTCCGGAGTGTATCCCGGATGGGCAGCCCGGCCAGTCCGCAAGGCGGCGTCGTAATTTCTACGGAATGGCGCTTGGGGTGGGCAACAGGACGCCGCTTACCGCTGGTGCTGTTGACAACATTCCAGATAAGGCTGGCCGTACCTTGAATCTCGAAGCCTACTTCCCCGTCCTCATCTTCATCATCTTCGGTGTCGTGCTCGGCATTGCACTGATGTCGATTGGCCGAATTCTCGGTCCCAACAAACCTGATCCCGCGAAGCTCTCTCCGTACGAGTGCGGCTTCGAAGCGTTCGAGGACGCGCGCATGAAGTTCGACGTGCGCTACTACCTCATCGCTATTCTTTTTATCCTGTTCGATCTCGAAACCGCCTTCCTGTTTCCCTGGGGTGTAGCCCTGCGGGATATCGGCTGGCCGGGTTTCTTCGCCATGGGCGTGTTTCTGCTGGAATTCATCGTGGGCTTCGTCTACATCTGGAAAAAGGGCGCGCTCGATTGGGAGTGATGTGATATGGCAATCGAAGGCGTTCTCAATGAAGGCTTCGTCACGACTACCGCTGACAAGCTGATCAACTGGACCCGCACCGGGTCGCTCTGGCCGATGACCTTTGGCCTGGCGTGCTGCGCTGTGGAAATGATGCATGCTGGCGCCGCGCGCTACGACATGGACCGCTTCGGCGTGATTTTCCGCCCGTCGCCGCGCCAGTCGGACGTGATGATCGTGGCCGGCACGCTGTGCAACAAGATGGCCCCCGCGCTGCGCAAGGTCTACGACCAGATGGCCGAGCCACGCTGGGTGATCTCGATGGGTTCGTGCGCGAATGGCGGCGGTTACTATCACTACTCGTATTCAGTGGTGCGTGGTTGCGACCGGATCGTGCCGGTGGATATCTATGTGCCTGGCTGCCCCCCCACGGCGGAAGCGCTGATCTACGGCATCATCCAGCTGCAGAACAAGATCCGTCGCACCAACACCATCGCGCGCAAGGGCTGACATGTCGAACCTCGATACTCTGAAGGCCGCGCTCGAAAAGGTACTGGGCAAGCGTATCCAGAAACTGGTGGAGGCGGTAGGCGAGATTACCCTTATCGTCAAGGCCGAAGACTCCGTCGAAACCGCGCTGATGCTGCGCGACGATCCGTCGCTGCGCTTCGAGCAGCTGATCGACGTTTGCGGCGTCGATTATTCCTCCTATGGCGACGGCGCCTGGGATGGTCCCCGTTTCGCCGCCGTGACGCACCTGCTGTCGGTGACGCACAACTGGCGTCTGCGCGTACGTGTGTTCGCGCCGGATGACGACGTGCCCGTGGTGCCGTCGCTGAATGACGTCTGGAACTCGGCCAACTGGTTCGAGCGCGAAGCGTTCGACTTCTATGGCATCGTGTTCGAGGGCCATAACGACCTGCGCCGCCTGTTGACCGACTACGGTTTCGTCGGCCATCCGTTCCGCAAGGACTTCCCGGTATCGGGCTATGTCGAGATGCGCTACGACCCCGAACAGAAGCGGGTGATCTACCAGCCCGTCACGATCGAGCCGCGCGAGGTAACGCCGCGCGTCATCCGCGAAGAGAATTACGGCGGCTTGCAGCACTGAGAACGCGCAATGGCAGATATCAAGAACTACACCCTGAACTTCGGCCCGCAGCATCCTGCGGCACACGGCGTGCTGCGCCTTGTGCTGGAGCTTGACGGCGAAGTGATCCAGCGCGCCGACCCCCATATCGGCCTGTTGCACCGTGCCACCGAAAAGCTGGCCGAGCAAAAGACCTGGATCCAGAGCGTGCCGTACATGGACCGCCTCGACTACGTGTCGATGATGGTCAACGAGCATGCCTACGTGATGGCCATCGAGAAGATGCTGGGTCTCGACGTGCCGGTCCGCGCGCAATACATCCGCGTGATGTTCGACGAGATCACGCGTCTGCTGAACCACCTGATGTGGATCGGCTCGCACGCGCTCGACGTGGGCGCGATGGCGGTGTTCCTGTACGCCTTCCGCGAACGCGAGGACATGTTCGACATGTACGAGGCGGTATCGGGCGCGCGCATGCACGCGGCCTACTACCGTCCGGGCGGCGTGTACCGCGACCTGCCGGACACAATGCCGCAATACAAGGCATCGAAGATCCACAACGAACGCGCCATCAAGGCCATGAACGAGGCGCGTTCGGGTTCGCTGCTGGACTTCATCGAGGACTTCACCAACCGTTTCCCGAAGTACGTCGACGAATACGAAACGCTGCTGACGGACAACCGGATCTGGAAACAGCGCCTGGTCGGCATCGGCGTGGTGAGCCCGGAACGCGCGCTGCAAATGGGCTTTACCGGCCCGATGCTGCGCGGCTCCGGCATCGAGTGGGACCTGCGCAAGAAGCAGCCCTACGAAGTGTATGACCGCATGGACTTCCAGGTCCCGGTGGGCGTGGGCGGCGATTGCTACTCGCGCTACCTGGTGCGTATCGAAGAGATGCGGCAGTCCAACGGCATCATCAAGCAGTGCATCGACTGGCTGCGCCGCAACCCCGGCCCGGTGATGACCGACAACCACAAGGTGGCGCCGCCTTCGCGCGTGGACATGAAGTCCAACATGGAAGAGCTGATCCACCACTTCAAGCTCTTTACCGAAGGCATTCACGTGCCGGAAGGCGAGACCTACGCGGCGGTGGAGCATCCCAAGGGCGAGTTCGGCATCTATGCGATCTCCGACGGCGCGAACAAGCCGTACCGCCTGAAGATCAGGGCACCGGGCTTTGCCCATCTTGCCGCCCTGGATGAAATGGCCAAGGGCCACATGATTGCGGACGCGGTAACGATCATCGGTACCCAGGACATCGTCTTCGGCGAGATCGACCGCTAATTGGTACCGCCGGCCCCGGACGACGATCCGGGCGCCCCTGGCAAGGACCCGAATCACGGTGTCCGGCCACGGGAAACCCGCGGTGGGCCCAGCATGCTGCGACATGCGGGCCGCAACGGCAGCGACGGCTGCAAACCTGCGGATGCGTGCCATGTGGCGGCGCAGTTCCGCAAATGACTCGGCGTATTACAGCAACGACCATGCTATCAGCAGAAGCTCTCAAGGAAATCGATCGCGCGATCGCCAAGTATCCGGCTGACCAGAAGCAGTCGGCCGTGATGGCGGCGTTGGCCGTGGCGCAGGGCGAAGTGGGCTGGGTCTCCCCGGAAGTCATGCAGTTCGTTGCCAGCTACCTCGACATGCCGCCGGTATGGGTCGAGGAGGTCGCAACCTTCTACAACATGTACGACACCAAGCCGGTCGGCAAGTACAAGCTGACCGTCTGCACCAACCTGCCGTGCGCACTCTCCGGCGGCGAACGGGCCGGCGACTACCTCAAGCAAAAGCTGGGTATCGGCTATAACGAAACCACCCCGTGCGGCACCTTCACCCTGAAGGAAGGCGAGTGCATGGGCGCCTGCGGCGACGCACCGGTGATGATCGTCAACAATACCCGCATGTGCAGCCACATGAGCGACGCCAAGCTGGACGCGCTGGTGGACGAGCTCAAGGGCACCGCCAAGGGGGACAAGTAACATGACCTCTCTGCACGACCGCCACATCAAGCCGCTGATCCTGGCCGGCCTCGATGGCAGCAACTGGCACTTCGAAGACTACGTCAAGCGCGGCGGCTATCAGCAGCTCAAGCGCATCCTGACCGAGAAGATCACGCCCGAGCAGGTGATCGCGGACGTCAAGGCCTCGGGCCTGCGCGGCCGTGGCGGCGCAGGCTTCCCCACCGGCCTGAAGTGGAGCTTCATGCCGCGTCAGTTCCCCGGCCAGAAATACCTGGTCTGCAACACCGACGAGGGCGAGCCAGGTACCTTCAAGGACCGCGACATCATCCGCTACAACCCGCATGCGCTGATCGAAGGCATGGCCATCGGTGCGTACGCGATGGGCATCACCGTGGGCTACAACTACATCCACGGCGAGATCTGGAACGAATACAAGATCTTCGAGCAGGCGCTCGAAGAGGCGCGCGCGGCTGGCTTCCTGGGTGACAACATCCTGGATTCGGGCTTCAACTTCCAGTTGCACGCCCACCACGGCTACGGCGCCTACATCTGTGGCGAGGAAACCGCGCTGCTCGAATCGCTGGAAGGCAAGAAAGGCCAGCCGCGCTTCAAGCCGCCTTTCCCGGCCAGTTTTGGCCTGTACGGCAAGCCGACCACCATCAACAACACCGAGACGTTCGCCGCGGTGCCGTTCCTGCTGTCGATCGGGCCGGAAAACTACCTGAAGATGGGCAAGCCGAACAACGGCGGCTCCAAGATCTTCTCGATTTCCGGCGACATCGAGCGTCCCGGCAACTACGAGATCCCGCTGGGCACGCCGTTCGCGACCCTGCTGGAACTCGCTGGCGGCATGCGCGGCGGCAAGCGCATCAAGGCAGTGATCCCGGGTGGCTCGTCCGCCCCGGTGGTGCCGGGCGACATGATGATGGCGTCCGACATGGATTACGACTCGATCGCCAAGGCCGGCTCGATGCTGGGCTCGGGCGCGGTGATCGTGATGGACGAGACGCGCTGCATGGTTCGCTCGCTGCTGCGTCTGTCGTATTTCTACTTTGAAGAATCGTGCGGCCAGTGCACGCCGTGCCGTGAAGGCACCGGCTGGCTCTACCGCATGGTGAATCGTATCGAACACGGAGAAGGGCGCCAGGAAGACCTGGACCTGCTCAATAACGTCGCTGAAAACATCATGGGCCGCACCATCTGCGCGCTCGGTGATGCGGCAGCGATGCCGGTCCGCGGCATGCTCAAGCACTACTGGAAAGAGTTCGAATATCACGTCGAACACAAGCAGTGCATGGTTCCGGCCTACTCTTAAGCGTGGCAGAACATGGTTGAACTCGAGATCGACGGCAAGAAGGTTGAGGTTGCTGAAGGCAGCCTGGTGATGGAAGCCGCCCGCCAGCTGGGCACCTACATCCCGCACTTCTGCTACCACCGTAAATTGTCCATCGCGGCTAACTGCCGCATGTGCCTGGTTGAGGTTGAGAAAGCGCCCAAGGCGCTGCCGGCCTGCGCCACGCCCGTTACCCCTGGCATGAAGGTCTTCACCAATTCGGAGAAGGCGGTCAAGGCGCAGAAGTCGGTGATGGAATTCCTGCTGATCAACCACCCGCTGGATTGCCCGATCTGCGATCAGGGCGGCGAGTGCCAGCTGCAGGATCTGGCCGTGGGCTACGGCGCATCGGAATCGCGCTACAAGGAAGAAAAGCGCGTCGTCTTCCACAAGAACGTTGGCCCGCTGATCTCCATGGAAGAGATGAGCCGCTGCATCCACTGCACCCGCTGCGTGCGCTTTGGCCAGGAAGTGGCCGGCGTGATGGAGCTGGGCATGCTGGGCCGCGGCGAGCACTCCGAGATCACGACCTTCGTCGGCCAGACCGTGGATTCGGAACTGTCCGGCAACATGATCGACCTGTGCCCGGTCGGCGCGCTGACCAGCAAGCCGTTCCGCTACTCGGCCCGTACCTGGGAACTGGCTCGCCGCAAGTCGGTGTCGCCGCACGATGGCCTGGGCGCGAACCTGGTGGTACAGACCAAGAACCAGCGCGTAATGCGCGTGCTGCCGCTGGACAACGAAGCCGTCAACGAATGCTGGCTGTCCGACAAGGACCGCTTCTCGTACGAAGGCCTGAACAGCGCCGACCGTCTCACCAAGCCCCTGCTCAAGCAAGGTGGCGAGTGGATGGAAACGGACTGGCAGACCGCGCTGGAATACGTGGCCAATGGCCTCGCCAGCATCAAGCGCGACCATGGCGCCGACCAGATCGCCGCGCTGGCCAGCCCGCACAGCACGCTGGAAGAACTCCACCTGCTGGGTAAGCTGGTGCGTGGACTGGGCAGCGACAACGTTGACTTCCGCCAGCGCCAGACCGACTTCTCGGCCGCCATCAAGGGCGCGCCGTGGCTGGGCCTGCCGATTGCCGACGTCTCCGCGCTGCAGCGCGTACTGGTGATCGGTTCATCTCTGCGCAAGGATCACCCGCTGCTGGCCGCGCGTCTGCGCCAGGCCGGCAAGAAGGGCGCCCGCGTGGCAGTGCTCGGCGCCAGCGCCGATGACCTGCTGATGCCGCTGGCCGCACGCATCGACGCTGCACCGTCCGGCTGGACCGCAGCCCTGGCCGGCGTGGCCCGTGCCGTCGCCGCCGCCAAGGGCGTGGCCGCTCCGGCGGGCACCGATGGTTTCGACGGCGACGACAAGTCCAGGCTGGTAGCCGATGCGCTGCTGTCGGGCGAGCGCCGCGCCGTGTTCCTCGGCAACGAGGCCGTGCGTCACCCGCAATTCGCCGCGCTGCACGCGCTGGCACAGTGGATCGCCACCGAAACCGGCGCCACGCTGGGCTTCCTGACCGAAGCCGCGAACACGGTCGGCGGCCATATCGCAGGTGCGCTGCCGCAGAAGGGCGGCGCCAACGCGCAGGCCATGTTCGACACGCCGCGCCGCGCCTACGTGCTGCTGAACACGGAACCCGAGTTCGACGCTGCCAACCCGCGTCAGGCCCTGGCCGCGCTGGCCCAGGCCGGTACCGTGGTGGTGCTGTCGCCGTTCCGCTCGGAAGCCGCGCTGCAATATGCTGACGTGATCCTGCCGGTGACCCCGTTCACCGAAACCGCGGGTACGTTCGTGAACTGCGAAGGCCTGCCGCAAAGCTTCAACGGTGTCGTCCGTGCGCTGGGCGATTCGCGTCCGGCCTGGAAGGTGCTGCGCGTGCTGGGCAACCTGCTCGACGCGCCTGGTTTCGACTACGAGACTGCCGAAAGCGTGCGCGACGAAGTGCTGGCCAAGCCGGTCGCTCCGCAACTGAACAACGGCACCGACGCGGCCATCCGCGTGAGCGCCGCCGCGGGCGGCATCGAGCGCATCGCCGATGTGCCGATCTACCACGCGGACCCGATCGTGCGCCGTGCCGATTCGCTGCAACTGACCGCAGCCGCGCGCCGCGCCATGCAAGCCGGCCTGTCGGCCGACTTGTTCGCCTCGCTGGGCGTGCAGGCGGGCGACCCGGTGCGCGTGACGCAAGGGCAGGGCAGCGTGGTGCTGCCGGCCGCCCTGGAAGCCGCGTTGCCTGCCGGCACCGTGCGCGTGTCCGCCGGCACCGTTGCCGCGACCAGCCTGGGCGCCATGTTCGGTACCGTCACCGTAGAGAAAGCCATCGACCTGGCCGCCGCCGCGAAGGGCGCGGCCGAGCCGGCGGCCACGGCATAAGAAGAGCGAGAAAGAAACATGATCGACTGGATTACCTCGCAAGGACAGAATCTCTTCGGCGGCGCCTGGACGCCGCTGTGGATCCTGATTCGCGCCGTGGTCATTGTGGTGCCGCTGCTGTTGTGCGTGGCCTACCTGATCCTCTGGGAGCGCAAGCTGATCGGCTGGATGCACGTGCGTATCGGCCCGAACCGGGTCGGCCCGCTGGGCCTGCTGCAGCCGATCGCCGACGTGCTCAAGCTGCTGCTCAAGGAAGTGATGATGCCCACGCAGGTCAGCCGGGGCATGTACCTGGTTGCCCCGCTGATGGTGCTGATGCCCGCCGTGGCGATCTGGGCGGTGATTCCGTTCCAGGCCGAGGTGGTGATGGCCAACGTCAACGCCGGCCTGCTGTACGTGATGGCGATCAGCTCGGTTGGCGTGTACGGCGTGATCCTGGCAGGCTGGGCCTCCAACTCCAAGTACGCCTTCATCGGCGCCATGCGCGCCGCGGCGCAGATGGTGTCGTATGAAATCGCCATGGGCTTTGCCCTGGTGACTGTGCTGATGGTGTCGGGCAGCCTGAACCTGTCGGCCATCGTCAACTCGCAGAACACCGGCTACTTCGCCAACATGGGGATCAACGTACTGTCGTGGAACTGGCTGCCGCTGCTGCCCATGTTCGGCGTGTACTTCATCTCCGGCGTGGCCGAAACCAACCGCCACCCGTTTGACGTGGTCGAAGGCGAATCGGAAATCGTGGCCGGCCACATGATCGAATACTCGGGCATGGGCTTCGCGCTGTTCTTCCTGGCCGAGTACATCAACATGATCGTCATCTCCACGATGACCGCGCTGATGTTCCTGGGCGGCTGGGCGCCCCCGTTCGAGAGCTTCATCACGAACGCGGTGCCGGGTTTCTTCTGGCTGCTGATCAAAGTATTTTTGCTGCTGTCGGTGTTTATCTGGATCCGCGCTTCGTTCCCGCGTTACCGCTATGACCAGATCATGCGCCTGGGCTGGAAGATCTTCATCCCGCTGACGGTGGGCTGGCTGGTCATCGTGGCGATCTGGATCCGGTCGCCCTGGAATATCTGGCATTGAACGGCCAAAGCAGGGGCGCAGCCGCATTTGGCGGCGCCCCGTGGAATCATTAGGAAGCAATCGTCATGCTGCTCGCCATCAAGGACTTCTTCAACAGCCTGCTCCTGAAGGAACTCTTCAAGGGCATGGCCCTGACCGGGCGTTATCTCTTCGCGCGCAAGATCACAGTCCAGTTCCCGGAAGAGAAAACGCCGATGTCGCCGCGTTTCCGGGGTCTGCACGCGCTGCGCCGCTACCCGAACGGCGAAGAGCGCTGCATCGCCTGCAAGCTGTGCGAAGCGGTTTGCCCGGCACTGGCCATCACCATCGAGTCCGATGCACGCGTCGACGGTACGCGCCGCACCACGCGCTATGACATCGACCTGACCAAGTGCATTTTCTGCGGTTTCTGCGAGGAAGCCTGCCCGGTCGACGCCATCGTCGAGACGCATATTCTCGAATACCACGGCGAGAAGCGCGGCGACTTGTACTTCACCAAGGACATGCTGCTGGCCGTGGGCGACCGCTACGAGCCGCAGATTGCCGCGGCGAAGGCCGCGGACGCCAAGTACCGTTAATACGGCGCGATACAGGGCGCGTCCGCCGATTCTGGCGGACGTTGCCAACGAATAGTGAATCGGGCCCCGTGTGGGGCCAACGAAAAGGATGCCGCAAGGGCAGGCCACCAGGGGTGGCTTGTGCCAGAAGGCTCGACGAGGACCATGGAACTCACGACCACCATCTTCTATGTCTTTGCGCTGGTGCTGGTGCTCTCCGCACTGAAAGTCATCACCGCGAAGAACCCGGTGCACTCCGCACTGTTCCTCGTGCTGTCGTTTTTTACGGCAGCCGCGATCTGGATGCTGCTGAAGGCCGAATTCCTCGCCATCCTGCTGGTGCTGGTGTACGTGGGCGCGGTGATGGTGCTGTTCCTGTTCGTGGTGATGATGATCGATATCGATATCGAGCACCTGCGACGGGACTTCTGGACCTATGTCCCGATGGCTTCGGTGGTTGGCGCGCTGATCATCGCCGAGATGGCCACCGTGCTGGTGCGCAACTTCATCGGCACGACCACGCCGCTGAACAACGTCGTGCACGGCCCGGACTACTCCAACACCGCCGAGCTCGGCAAGCTGATCTACACCGACTACATCTACGCCTTCGAAGTGGCCGGCATCATCCTGCTGGTGGCGATCATCGCCGCCGTTGCGCTGACGCTGCGCCGCCGCAAGGACAACAAGTCGCAAGACGTGGGCGAGCAACTGCGTACCCGCCGCCAGGACCGCGTGCGCCTGGTCTCGATGCCCAGCGAAGCCCGTGCCGGCACCCAAGCCAGCCCGGATGCCGCGGCTGCCGCCAACAAGAACTAAAGCCCGGAGAAACGCTGTGCTCTCTCTCGCCCATTTCCTCGTGCTCGGTGCGATCCTGTTCGCCATCAGCATCGTTGGTATTTTCCTGAACCGCAAGAACGTCATCGTGCTGTTGATGGCGATCGAACTGATGCTGCTTGCGGTCAATATGAACTTCGTCGCCTTCTCGCACTATCTGGGCGACCTGGCAGGACAGGTTTTCGTTTTCTTTATCCTCACGGTGGCTGCGGCCGAATCGGCAATCGGCCTTGCAATTCTGGTCGTGCTGTTCCGCAACCTGGACACGATCAACGTGGACGACATGGACACCCTCAAGGGCTGATCCGAGTTTCTACGTTATGAACCAAGACCGTTCTCCGACCGCACACCACTAAGCGTCCTATGGCAACCACGCTCGACCCCAACCTGCTACTGGCGATTCCGCTCGCACCGCTCGCCGGTGCAGCGATCGCCGGCCTGTTCGGCACCAAGTTCTTCAGCACGTTCTCCTCGGAGACGCGCGCCGGCCGCACGCTGGCCCACACCGTGACGATCCTCGGTGTGGCGATCTCCTGCCTGCTGTCGATCATCGTGCTGATGGACGTCCTTGACGGCGCGAGCTTCAATGCCACCGTGTACGAGTGGATGACGATCGGCAGCCTCAAGATGGAAGTGGGCTTCCTGGTCGACTCGCTGACCGCGATGATGATGGTGGTGGTGACCTTCGTCTCGCTGATGGTGCACATCTACACCGTCGGCTACATGAGCGAAGACCCCGGCTACAACCGCTTCTTCGCCTACATCTCGCTGTTCACCTTCTCGATGCTGATGCTGGTGATGAGCAACAACTTCCTGCAGCTGTTCTTCGGCTGGGAAGCCGTGGGTCTGGTGTCGTACCTGCTGATCGGCTTCTGGTACACCCGCCCGACCGCCATTTTCGCCAACCTCAAGGCGTTCCTGGTCAACCGCGTGGGTGACTTCGGCTTTATCCTCGGCATCGGCCTGCTGCTGGCCTACAGCGGCAGCATGAACTACACCGAAGTGTTCGCCGCGCGCGACCAGCTCGCCACGGTGATCTTCCCGGGCACCGACTGGATGATGATCACGGTTGCCTGCATCTGCCTGTTTATCGGCGCGATGGGCAAGTCGGCCCAGTTCCCGCTGCACGTGTGGCTGCCGGACTCGATGGAAGGCCCGACCCCGATCTCCGCGCTGATTCACGCCGCCACCATGGTGACGGCCGGCATTTTCATGGTCGCGCGCATGTCGCCGCTGTTCGAGCTGTCGGACACCGCGCTGTCCTTCGTGCTGGTGATCGGCGCCATTACCGCGCTGTTCATGGGCTTCCTGGGCATGATCCAGAACGACATCAAGCGCGTGGTGGCGTACTCCACGCTGTCGCAGCTCGGCTACATGACGGTCGCGCTGGGCGCCTCGGCCTACTCGGTGGCCGTGTTCCACCTGATGACCCACGCGTTTTTCAAGGCACTGCTGTTCCTTGCGGCCGGCTCGGTCATCATCGGCCTGCACCATGACCAGGACATCCGCAACATGGGCGGCCTGCGCAAGTACATGCCGATTACCTGGATCACGTCGCTGGTGGGTTCGCTGGCGCTGATCGGCACGCCGTTCTTCGCGGGCTTCTACTCCAAGGACTCGATTATCGAGGCGGTGGCCGAATCGCATATCGCTGGCTCGGGCTTCGCTTACTTCGCGGTGCTGTCCAGCGTGTTCGTCACGGCGTTCTATTCCTTCCGCCTGTACTTCCTGGTGTTCCACGGGGAAGAACGCTTCGGCAAGGAAGATCACCACGCGCATCACGCGGGCAATCATGATGACGAGGAAGCGACCTCGGACCATCATCATGGCCTGGCTCCGGGCGAGAAGCCGCACGAGTCGCCGTGGGTTGTCACGCTGCCCCTGGTGCTGCTGGCGATTCCGTCGGTCGTGATCGGTGCCCTTACGATCAAGCCGATGCTGTTCGGCGACTTCTTCAAGCACGGCGTGGCCTTCAAGGACGTGATCTTCGTCGGCGAGAACCACCACGCCATGGAAGAGCTGGCCCAAGGCTTCCACGGCTGGGTGGAGATGGCGCTGCACTCGGTGACTACGCCGGTGTTGTGGCTGGCGATTGCCGGCGTGGTGCTGTCCTGGTTCTTCTACATGAAGCGCCCGGATATCCCCGCGGCCATCAAGCAGCGCTGCTCGGGCTTGTACACGCTGATGGACAACAAGTACTACATGGACGCAATCAACGAGGCTGTGTTCGCCCGCGGTGCCCGTCTGCTTGGCACCGGCCTGTGGAAGGGCGGCGACCAGGGCCTGATCGACGGCCTCGTGGTCAACGGCGCCGCACGTGTGGTGGGCTGGTTCGCGTCGGTGAGCCGTTACCTGCAATCCGGCTACATCTATCACTACGCATTCGCCATGATCCTGGGCATGCTGATCCTGCTGACGATGACGGTGTTCGGCACCTCGTTCGCCACGGTGAGCGCCAAGTAAGGAAAACAAGAAAATGGTTCTGTCTTTCGCTATCTGGCTGCCGATCTTTTTTGGCTTGCTGGTCCTTGCCTCGGGTTCCGACCGTAGCCCCGGCTACGTCCGCTGGATGTCGCTGTTCGGCTCCATCGCCAGCTTCCTCGTTACGCTGCCGCTGGTATTCCACTTCGACCGTTCCACGGCTGCCATGCAGTTCGTCGAGAAGTCGGAGTGGATCGAACGCTTCAACATCAACTACCACCTGGGTGTCGACGGCATCTCGATGTGGTTCGTGGTGCTGACCGCCTTCATCACGGTGATCGTGGTGATCTCCGCCTGGGAAGTGATCACCGAGCGCGTGGCCGAGTACATGGCCTCGTTCCTGATCCTGTCGGGCCTGATGGTCGGCGTGTTCTGCGCGCTCAACGGCATGCTGTTCTACGTGTTCTTCGAGGCCACGCTGATCCCGATGTACATCATCATCGGCGTCTGGGGTGGCCCGAACCGTGTGTACGCGGCCTTCAAGTTCTTCCTCTACACGCTGCTTGGCTCGCTGCTGACGCTGGTTGCGCTGCTGTATCTGTACAGCAAGACCGGTACCTTCGACATCCTCGAATGGCACCAGGCCAAGCTGTCGATGAGCGAGCAGACCGCGCTGTTCATTGCCTTCTTCCTGGCGTTTGCGGTCAAGGTGCCGATGTGGCCGGTCCACACCTGGCTGCCGGACGCCCACGTGGAAGCGCCAACCGGCGGCTCGGTGGTGCTGGCCGCCATCATGCTGAAGCTGGGCGCCTACGGTTTCCTGCGTTTCTCGCTGCCGATCGCACCGGATGCCAGCCATAGCATGGCCGCCTTCATCATCACGATCTCGCTGGTCGCGGTGATCTACATCGGCCTGGTCGCGCTGGTGCAGGCCGACATGAAGAAGCTGGTGGCGTACTCGTCGATCGCCCACATGGGCTTCGTCACGCTGGGTTTCTTCATCTTCAACGAGATCGGCATCGAGGGCGGCATCATCCAGATGATCTCCCACGGCTTTATCTCGGGCGCCATGTTCCTTTGCATCGGCGTGCTGTATGACCGCGTGCACTCGCGCCAGATCGCCGATTACGGCGGTGTGGTGAACACCATGCCGAAGTTCGCGGCGCTGTCGGTGTTCTTCGCCATGGCCAACTGCGGCCTGCCGGCTACCTCGGGTTTCGTCGGCGAGTTCATGGTGATCCTGGGCGCGGTCAAGTTCAACTTCTGGATTGGCCTGCTGGCCGCCACCGCGTTGATCCTGGGCGCCGCCTACTCGCTGTGGATGGTCAAGCGCGTGATCTTTGGCGACGTGGTGCACAAGCACGTGGCCGAACTGGTCGACCTGAACAAGCGCGAGTTCCTCATGCTTGGCCTGCTGGCGATCATGACGCTCTATATGGGCCTGTATCCGAAACCCTTCACCGATGTGATGCACGCTTCCGTGGTGAACCTGCTGTCGCACGTGGCGCAGTCGAAGCTGTAATCGGGGAGAGAAACAAACATGCAACCGTCCTCGACATTGGCACCTGTGGCGCCAATCATTTTCCTGGCGATCGCCATCGCCGCGGTCAACTGGATCGACCTTGCCCGGGGCAAGGGCCGCTCCAGCGTGGCCTATCCGCTGTCGCTACTCACCACGCTCGTGCTGACCGTCTGGTTTGGCCTGAACGCGGCCGCCGGCGACACGCACTACGCCTTCGCCAACCTGGTGGTGGTGGACCCGATGGCCAATGTGCTGTCGGCCTTCGCCTCCGGCGCGCTGTTCGTCACGCTGGTCTATACGCGTAGCTACCTGGCTGACCGCGACATGTACAGCGGCGAGTTCTACATGCTCGCGCTGTTCACGCTCGGCGGCCAGATCGTGATGATCACCGGCAACAACTTCCTGACCCTGTACCTGGGCCTGGAACTGCTGTCGCTGGCGTCCTACGCGCTGGTGGCCCTGCGCCGCGACAACCGCGTGACGTCCGAATCGGCCATCAAGTACTTCGTGCTGGGCGCGCTGGCGTCGGGTTTCCTGCTGTATGGCATGTCCATGCTCTATGGTGCGACCGGTTCGCTGAACCTTGGCGAAGTGTTCCGTGTCGTGGAGTCGGGCCGGGTCAACACCACCATGCTGGCATTCGGCGTGGTCTTCCTGGTGGCGGGCATTGCATTCAAGATGGGCGCGGCGCCGTTCCATATGTGGATTCCGGACATCTACCAGGGCTCGCCGACCGCGGTGACGCTGCTGATCGCCGGTGCGCCGAAGCTGGCAGCCTTCGCCATGGCGCTGCGCCTGCTGGTGGAAGGCCTGTTGCCGCTGGCGGTGGATTGGCAAGTGATGCTGACTGTACTGGCCGTGGCCTCGCTGGCCATCGGCAACCTGACCGCCATCGTGCAGACCAACCTGAAGCGGATGCTGGCGTATTCCACCATCTCGCACATGGGCTTCCTGCTGCTGGGCATGCTGTCCGGCGTGGCTGACGGCAAGGCCGATGGCGCGGCCAGCGCCTACGGTTCGTCGATGTTCTACGCGGTGACCTACGTGATCACCACCCTGGGCACTTTCGGCATCGTCCTGCTGCGCGCCGGCAAGGATTTCGAAGCCGAGACGCTGGACGACCTCAAGGGCCTGTCGCGCAAGAATCCCTGGTACGCGCTGCTGATGCTGGTGATGATGTTCTCGCTGGCTGGCATTCCGCCGACCATGGGCTTCTACGCGAAGCTGGCCGTGCTCGAGGCCGTGGTCCATAGCGGCATGACCTGGCTGGCCGTGGTGGCGGTGCTGTTCTCGCTGATCGGCGCGTTCTACTATCTGCGTGTGGTCAAGCTGATGTATTTCGATGCGCCGGCCGACGAGCGCAAGCTGGAATCGAGCTTCGGCCTGCGTTCGATGCTGACCCTGAACGGCGCGGTCATCATTGCCCTGGGCCTGTTCCCGGCAGCGCTGATGAACCTGTGCTACCAGGCCATCCGCGCCACGCTGGCGTCCTGATGCGCGACGGCGGCGTAGCGATATGAGTTCATCGACGGCGGGCTGGTTTGTCATCTTGCTGGCATTGGTTTGTGCCAACCTGCCGTTTGTCAACCAGCGATTGTTCGCGCTGATCCCGCTGCGCTTTGTCAAAAAGCCGCTGTGGATCAGGGCGGGCGAATTGTTTGCCTGGTATGTGGGGGCCGGTCTGGCCGGCTTCGCCGTGGAGGCTGGGCTGGGCAACGCCTTCCCGCAAGGCTGGCAGTTCTACGCCATCACCGGTTGCATGATGCTGGTGTTCGCCTTCCCGGGCTTCACTTGGCAGTATCTCGTCAAACATCGCGCGGCCTGAGGCCGGGTAGCGAAGGCGCCCGGGCCGGCCGCGTCCGGACCCGGAGCTTTCATGAGCGACAAGATTGACATGCTGGACGCCGGTGCTATCGCCGCTGGCGACGATCAGGGCCTGAAAGAAACCTGCGTGGCGTCCGCCACGCTGCACACAGGCAAATTCCTCACGCTCAAGCAGGACATCGTCAAGCTGCCCGACGGCAAGCATGCCGGGCGCGAATACGTACTGCATCCTGGCGCGGTGATGATGATTCCGCTATTCGACGATGGGACTGTGCTGTTGGAGCGGCAGTATCGCTATCCCGTTGGTGAAGTGATGCTTGAGTTTCCTGCTGGCAAGCTGGACCCCCAGGAGGGCGCGCAGCGCTGTGGCGAGCGCGAGTTGCGTGAGGAAACTGGCTATAGCGCGCGGCGTTGGGATTACCTCACTCGGATCCATCCCGTCATTTCCTACTCGACCGAGTTTATCGATATCTTCCTGGCTCGGGACCTGACCGCTGGGCCCGCCCAGCTCGATGAAGGCGAATTCCTCGAGACGTTTATCGTGCCGGCGGGGCAGGTGATCGATTGGGTGCGTTCGGGGCGGATTACCGACGTCAAGACGATCATTGGGGCTTTCTGGTTGGAGAAGGTGGTGTCGGGGATATGGGAGGCGGGGGAGCAGGTGTTGCCGGGGTAAAGGGGGATTGGGCGGGGGCTGGCTGAGGGTGGAGTCATCGGTTTTTGTTCCTTTGGTTTTTTCTTGAGCGGCGATGGCTCTTGCACCCAAGTGCGTACGACATCCCCCTGCGGGGGACGCCGGTCACTCTTCTTTGCCTCGGCAAAGAAGACTAACGAGAAGAAAGCCGACCCTGCCGGGAGCAGAGCAATAAGGCTTTCGAATATCGGTGGTTTCGTCGTACGGCCCGGAGTGCCGGCGGGCTTCTGCCGCTACCAGTTTGAGCGGCCACGAACCTGCCAATTTCCGGGAAGCGTGGTGCGGCCCCGGTAGCAAACATCACTTGCTTCAAGCCGTCTGTCGCTCGCGGAGCGGGCGGCCACGAAGTTGCAGGCGCGCCGGTTCCGTCGTGGGCGCGGTGGCACCGAGTGATATGCCTGAGGCCATCACCACCGCGCCCGCCCCACCACGAAACCATTGGCATGTGATGTGTCGTGGTAGGCCGCGCCGGTAACGGCAGATGTGAGAATGGTCACCGCACACGAGGTCAGGGGCACCACCACGAAACCCATGGGTCATGCTATTGCGATGCCGTACGGGCCGGTAACGGCAGATATCAGCAGAACCATTGGCCATACGACGAAACCAGCGCCCTTCGCACCCGCGATTGCTCTGCCCCCGGCAGGGTCGGCTTTCTTCTCGTTAGTCTTCTTTGCCGAAGCAAAGAAGAGTGACCGGCGTCCCCCGTAGGGGGATGTCGTACGCTGTTGGGTCCAAGGGCCATCACCGCTCAAAGAAACAGCGACCAGCCCCGCAAGATGATGTCGTACGGCTTTCGGGTGCAATAGCCATCGCCGCCCAAAGAAACAGCGCCCCAACGCATCCCACCCCCCATAAGCGTAAAATCCCTCTTTAGCCGTGTGATTGCAGCCATACCTCCTCACCCCCCCGCCCAAGGCTTTCCCACCAAGGGCCCCGTTATGGCCGCAAAAAAATTAGCACGACCGTTCACAAAATTCCGTTTCGCGGATACTATAGCTTTCGACGGGCTGGAAACATCATGAAGG
Source organism: Cupriavidus sp. 05L310 (assembly GCF_056398185.1). Classification (NCBI taxonomy): domain Bacteria; kingdom Pseudomonadati; phylum Pseudomonadota; class Betaproteobacteria; order Burkholderiales; family Burkholderiaceae; genus Cupriavidus; species Cupriavidus sp. 05L310. The sequence goes on along the minus strand of NZ_JBFTOX010000018.1, from coordinate 87,609 downwards.
TGCTCGACCTGCGCTGCGCGCAAGACCATCGTTTCGAGGGCTGGTTTGCTTCGGAGGACGATGCGCAATCGCAGATTTCGCAAAATCTCGTCCAATGTCCGGTCTGCGAGGACCATGCCATCACCCGGCTGCCCAGCGCGCCGCGCCTGAATCTTTCGGGAGCGGTCGCCGCGCCGGCTGGCAGGCCAGCCGAGGCGAAAGCCCCGGCGCCGGCAACGCTGCAGTCGCTTTACCTGAAGGCGGTAAAGCAGGTGCTGGCGCAGACCGAGGACGTGGGCGAACGCTTTGCCGAAGAGGCCAGGCGCATGCATTACGACGAAGCGCCGGAACGCGGGATCCGCGGAACGGCTTCGCCGGACGAAGTGCAGGCGCTTGCCGACGAAGGCATCGATACTTTCCAGCTCGTGGTGCCGGATGCGCTCAAGCAGACGGCTCACTGAATAGCGTCCTGTGCCCGAGGCAGTGCTCTTGCCGGCGCATGACGCGCTAGCTAGAACAATTTGCCGGTCTCACACCGGCATCACTGGAGACGGGCATGGATCTCAACTATTCGGCGTCCGACGATGCTTTCCGCGCCGAAGTGCGCGGCTGGCTGGAGGCCAACCTGCCGGCGGAAATCAGCAGCAAGATTCTGAACCACCGCCGCCCCAATCGCGACGATCTGGTGCGCTGGCACAAGCTGCTGGCCGGCCGCGGCTGGTCCGCGCCGCACTGGCCGGTCCAGTACGGCGGTACGGGCTGGAACGCCACGCAACGCCATATCTGGGACGAGGAAAATGCCCGCGTCGGCGCACCCGGCGTGCTGCCCTTCGGCGTGGCCATGGTCGCGCCCGTGATCATGAAGTACGGCAGCGAGGAGCAGAAGTCGTACTACCTCCCGCGCATCCTGGATTGCACCGACTGGTGGTGCCAGGGTTACTCGGAGCCGGGTTCGGGTTCCGACCTCGCATCGCTGAAGACCCGCGCCGAACTGACCTCGGACGGCAAGCACTACATCGTCAACGGCCAGAAGACCTGGACCACGCTCGGCCAGCACGCCGACATGATCTTCTGCCTGGTCCGCACCGATCCCGAAGCCAAGAAGCAAGAGGGCATTTCCTTCCTGCTGATCGACATGAAGACGCCGGGCATCACCGTGCGCCCGATCATCATGCTCGACGAAGAGCATGAGGTGAACGAAGTGTTCTTCGACAACGTCCAGGTGCCGGTGGAAAACCGCGTGGGCGAGGAGAACCGCGGCTGGACCTATGCCAAGTACCTGCTCGGCCATGAGCGCACCGGTATCGCCCGCGTGGGCAACTCCAAGCGCGAACTGGGTTTCCTCAAGCGCGTTGCCAAGCAACAGCAGAAGAACGGCCGCCCGTTGCTGGAAGATCCGCTGTTCGGCGCCAAGGTTGCCGCGCTGGAAATCGAACTGATGGCGCTGGAACTGACCGTGCTGCGCGTGGTGTCGAGCGAGAGCGCCGGCAAGGGCCCCGGCCCCGAGGCCTCGATGCTCAAGATCAAGGGCACGGAAATCCAGCAGATGCTGACCGAACTGATGGTGGAGGCCGTCGGCCCCTATGCCCAGCCGTTCGACACCGCCTACCTGGAATGCGAACACGAGCACGCGGTGACCGGCTATGACGATGCCGCGCCGCTCGCCGCTTACTACTTCAACTATCGCAAGACCTCCATCTACGGCGGGTCCAACGAAATTCAGAAGAACATCATCAGCCAGATGATCCTGGGGCTGTGAGGAGACACGCGATATGAACTTCAATCTCAGCGACGAACAGAAGCAACTGGCTGACGCCGTCCACCGCTTCATCGACAAAGACTACGATTTCGAAACCCGCAAGAAGGGCATCAAGGCCGAAGCCGGCCATAGCGATGCCGCCTGGGGCGCTCTGGTCGAGCTCGGCCTGACCGCGCTGCCGGTGCCTGAAGCGCAGGGCGGCTTCTCGGGCACGCCCGTCGACATGATGGTGGTGATGCAGGAACTGGGCCGCGGCCTGGTGGTCGAGCCGTACTTCGCCACCGTGGTTGCCGCATACGCGCTCAAGCTGGCCGGCGGCCAGGACGCGCTGCTGGAGCAGGTCGCCGCCGGTGAGCTGAAGCTGGCGGTTGCCTTCAATGAGCCGCATGCACGCTATGCGCTCAACGACGTGCGCGTGACGGCCAAGGGCGGCAAGCTCAACGGCCGCAAGGTCGTGACCATTCACGGCGCGCAAGCCGGCAAGCTGGTTGTCTCGGCTCGCACCAGCGGCGCCGATGCCGATACCAATGGCATTTCGCTGTTCCTGGTGGACCCGAAGGCAGCTGGCGTCAGCATCACCGACTACCGCACCATCGACAACCTGCGCGCTGCCGATATCACCTTCAAGGACGCGCCGGGCGAACTGCTGGGCACCGAAGGCGCCGCGTTTGCGCTGATCGAGCAGGCGGCCGACTACGCCGCCGTGCTGCTGTGCTCGGAAGCGGTGGGCGTGATGGATGCGCTCAATGCGGCGACGCTGGAATACGCCAAGACCCGCCAGCAGTTCGGCGTGCCGATCGCGCGTTTCCAGGCGCTGCAGCATCGGATGGTGGAGATGTTCATCCACGCCGAGCAATCGCGCTCGATCACGCTGCTGGCCGCCGCCAAGTTCGACGAGGCCAGCCCGGAAGAACGCCGGCGCTTCGCCTCCGCAGCCAAGGCACGCGTGGGCCAGGCGGCTCGCTCGGTCGGCCAGGAAGCGGTGCAGATCCACGGCGGCATGGGCGTCACCGACGAACTGCCGGCGGCGCATATGTTCAAGCGCCTGACGCTGATCAACACGACCTTCGGGGATGTCGATCATCACCTGGGCCGCTTTGCGACACAGCCCGGTTTCCTGGAAACGGTCTGATCCAGGTTGAGTAAAAGAACCGCGCCGGTTGTTCCAGGCGCGGTTTTTTGTTATGCATTGTCCTCGCTACATGGACATCGCCATAGCTTTCGTTGACGGAGCCATTCATGCCCACCCTCTATTTCGAAGACTTTAGCGTCGGCAGCAAGCGCGATCTGGGGTCCCACCTGGTGACCGAGGAAGAGATCCTCACCTTTGCCCGCCAGTATGATCCGCAGCCCTTCCATATCGACAAGGATGCCGCGCAGAAGAGCATCTACAAGGGCCTGATCTCCAGCGGCTGGATGACCTGCTCGATCATGATGCGCCTGCTGGTGGACAACATGACCAGCAAGGCGGCCAGCATGGGCTCGCCCGGTGTGGACGAAATCCGCTGGCTCAAGCCGGTTTACGCGGGTGACACGCTGAGCGTATCGCTGGTCGTGCTGGATGCGCGCGCCTCGTCGTCCAAGCCCGATCGCGGCGTGGTGCACACCCAGTGGGAAGCCACCAATCAGCGCGGCGAACTGGTCTGCACCGTCAAGGGCATGGGTATGTACGGCCGCCGCCCAGCCTGAAAGCGCTTGCACCGGGGCAGCACGCACCTCGATTGAATCCCGGCCATCCCGGCCATCACAACAACTAGGAGACACCATGCGTACCATCGCTTCGCTCGAAGAACTGGAAAGCCTGCAGGGCCAGGAAGTGGCCGTCAGCGACTGGATTGAAATCACCCAGCAGCAGGTCAACCTGTTCGCCGAAGCCACTGGCGATCATCAATGGATCCATGTCGACGTGGAGCGCGCCCGGCGCGAGTCTCCGTTTGGCGGCCCGGTAGCGCACGGCTTCCTGACCCTGTCGCTGCTGCCGGCCTTCATGCACAACGCGATCGACATGCCGGGCGTCAAGATGGGCGTCAACTATGGCCTGAACCGTGTGCGCTTTACCGCGCCGGTACCGGTGGGCAGCCGCCTGCGCGCCCGCGTGAAGCTGCTGTCGGTGGAGCGACTGGAGCCGCTGCCGAACGCGCCCGCGCTGGTCGGCGCCCAGTCGAACTGGGAAGTCACCGTGGAGCGCGAAGGCAGCGAGCGGCCGGTGTGCGTCGCTGAGTCGATCAGCCGGCGTTATTCGTAATCACTGAAGGCCACCGCCGCAACGGGTGCGCGGCGGCCGCTGCCTGGTGGGGTTTGCCCGCTGAGCGGGGGCCGGGCTCAGGCGGGCGAGCGCGCCGCCGTCATGTCATGCGTGGCCGCCGCCAGGGCCTTGGCCGAGCGCTCGGGATTCAGCCAGCACAGGCCGATCACGCCGGCCACCATCAGCAGCATGGCGTTGATCGTGAATCCCACTTCGAAGCCACCGATCATGCCGTGGCGCTGCACCAGTTGCCCCACCACGGCCGGGGCCAGGATGCCCGCCAGCGTGATCAGCGCCGTGTGGATGGACAGCACGCTCCCGCGCTGGGCCTCCGGTACGATCTGCGCCAGCATCGCCGGCGTCAGCGCGAAGCCCACGGGGGGCAGGCATGCCGCCACGGCAATCAGCAAGGTCTTCGGGACGGGGGCCAGCGTTACCGACGCGATCACCAGGTACACGCAGCCGCCCACCAGCGCGGCGATCGAGATGATCACGCCGCGCGCCAGCCGCGACGACGCGCCGCCGCGCAACATGCGTTGCGACAGCCAGCTAAGGATCAGCGTGACGGGCATGGCCGAGGCCACGATGGCCGCATACCAGCGCCCGGTGGTGACCGGGTCGAAGCCGAGGCCTTTCTCCAGGTAGGCCGGCAGCCAGGTCAGCCCCAGCGCCAGCGCCCAGTACGCGCAGAAGCCGATGGCCAGGCAGGAAAGCACGGTCGGGTCGCGGAAGATGCGGCGATAGGGCAGCCGCACGGGCATGGCCGCGGCGCCGGGGCGCCGGTCGCTCGCCTGCGCCAGCGGCCCCTCGCGTCCCACGCAGAGCCACATCGCACTCCATGCCGCGCCGATGGCGGCGAGGATCATGAAGTTGGCGCGCCATCCCCAATGCATCGTCACCAGCGGGATCAGCAAGCCCGCCAGCAGCAGGCCCGCCGTCGCGCCCTGGTTGACCACCGCCACCGGCAGATTGCGCTTGTGGTCGGGAAACCATTTGAATAACGCATGCACGGAGATCGGGAAGGCCGGGCCCTCGGCCGCGCCAAGCAGCATGCGGCACAAGAGAATGGTCATGGCCGAGGTGGCCAGCGCCAGCGGTATTTGCAGCAGGGCCCACGACAGGCCCATCGCCAGCAGCAGCCAGCGCGTGGCCACGCGATTGGACAGAAATCCCACCAGCACGGTGGACAGCGAAAACAGCCAGAAGAAGCTGCTGGCGATCAGGCCGAACTCCGCCGGCGGCAGCTTCAGGTCCGCCATCAGCGGCACGGCCACCATGCCCAGCACGATCTTGTCGAGGAAGTTGATCAGCGACAGCCAGGTCAGCATCGAGGCCATGGCCCAGGCGCTGCGTGGCTGGTATGACGGAAGTGTGGTCATCGGTTTGCCTGGAGGCGTTGCTGGTTGGGATGGGATGTTCAAAAAGCCGGCTTGATGGTTCCGTTCAATCCAGGTGCTGCGCGATCAGTGCCATAGCGGACGTGCCCGAGCGGGCCGAAGCGCTCGGGGATTTCCGGCTGTGGCAAGCATGCGCTGGACCGGTCCAGGCTTTGGCGCGAAGGAGAAGCGGTGCAGGCGGGAGGGAATGTCGCAGCCGCGGCCCGGACAGGTGTTGTCGCGCCAGGTGCCGCCCACCGTGCCGGCATTCCCGAAGACGACGAAGGTATCGATGCAGGCTTGCCTGAGCCGGATGCCCATGCACATGTCGGCCACACTCGCGCCGATGATGACGATCTGGTTCCCTGGCGCCGCTGACGCGTTCAATGGGTTGTCTCCGTCGTGCTGTTTTCTGCTTGTCTGCGCAATATGCGGCAAGGGCACGGCGCGCAAGCGAACGGCCACCATAGAGCCGATTCGGGATTCGGGCAAGTCACGCCGCAGCATGCGCGCCGGCGGATGCCCCAATCTGATTCAGCCGCTGACGCCGCACTGGCTTGGTGCGTGACGTATCCGCACTATCGTGGTGCGGCATGGCGCGTGGCCGCCGCCGGAGGCTCGCCAGGCGGTGTGTGCAACCATGTATACAAGCTTGTATGCCATGGCATGCTAGTTGCAGAAGGTGTACCCGGGGTGCGTTGTTCCTTATCCAACACGACAATCTGGGAGCTGCAATGAAAAGACGTGACATGCTGAAACTGTCGGCGGTAGCCGCCGCGGCATTCTTCGCAACGGCAGGTGTTAGCCCGCTGGCATTGGCGCAGTCCAAGGAGCCGATCAAGGTCGGTATCCTGCATTCGCTGTCCGGCACCATGGCCATTTCCGAGACGTCGCTCAAGGACGTGGCGTTGATGACGATCGACGAGATCAACAAGAGCGGTGGTGTGCTTGGCCGCAAGCTTGAGCCGGTCGTGGTCGATCCCGCTTCCAACTGGCCGCTGTTCGCCGAGAAGGCGCGCCAGCTGATCACCAAGGACAAGGTTGCCGTCACCTTCGGCTGCTGGACCTCGGTTTCGCGCAAGTCGGTGCTGCCCGTTTATGAAGAGCTGAACTCACTGCTGTTCTACCCGGTGCAGTATGAAGGCGAGGAGATGTCCAAGAACGTCTTCTATACCGGCGCCGCACCCAACCAGCAGGCCATTCCCGCCGTGGAATACCTGATGAGCAAGGAGGGCGGCGGCGCCAAGCGCTTCTTCCTGCTGGGCACCGACTACGTCTACCCGCGCACCACCAACAAGATCCTGCGGGCCTTCCTGAAGAGCAAGGGCGTGGCGGACAAGGATATCGAAGAGGTCTACACGCCGTTTGGCCACAGCGATTACCAGACCATCGTCGCCAATATCAAGAAGTTCTCGCAAGGCGGCAAGACCGCGGTGATCTCCACCATCAACGGCGACTCCAACGTGCCTTTCTACAAGGAACTGGGCAACGCCGGCCTCAAGGCCAAGGACGTGCCGGTGGTGGCGTTCTCTGTCGGCGAGGAAGAGCTGCGCGGCATCGACACCAAGCCGCTGGTGGGCCACCTGGCCGCATGGAACTACTTCATGTCGGTCAAGAACCCGGAAAACGAAGCCTTCAAGAAGCAATGGGCGGCATGGGTCAAGGCCAACAACCTGCCGGGCGGCGACAAGCGCGTGACGAACGACCCGATGGAAGCCACCTACGTGGGCATCCATATGTGGGCGCAAGCCGTGAAGAAGGCCGGCACCACCGATACCGACAAGGTGCGCGCCGCGATGTATGGCCAGACCTTCAAGGCGCCGGACGGCTTCACGTTGACCATGGGCGAGAACCATCACCTGTACAAGCCGGTGATGATCGGCGAGGTCAAGGGCGACGGCCAGTTCACGGTGGTGTGGAAGACGCCGAAGGCAGTGCGCGCGCAGCCGTGGAGCCCGTTCATCGCGGGTAACGAAGGCAAGCCGGACAAGGTGATGTAAGACCGCGGGCGGGCCTGCGTCGAGAAGACCGCGCCCGCAAGCTGTCCGGTGTTTGTTCTCCGCCTTCGGGAGAGGGGAGCAAACCGACTTTGTTTCACTGCCGCGGGCCGCTTCAGGGCCGCGGCGCAAAGCAAAACCCGTCACGCCGACCAAGGTGGTCGCGCGCTTCCTGCGCGCGATCGCAAACCTTATGCACCGACCCTTATCGTTCTCTTTCGCTTCACGGTTGCGCGCCATGCTGGCAGCGTTGCTGCTGCTCGCCGCGTGCCCGCTGTGGGCCGCGCCGCTGACGCAGGCCGACCTGAAGCCACTGGCCGAAGACGACTTCGATGCCAAGACTGCCGCCATCACCGCGCTCACCAAGGCGCCGGTGGCGGAGGCGGGCCCCATTCTCAAGGCGCTGCAAGACGATACGCTGCAATACGCGCCCGGCGTCGGCATGGTGCGCCAGGACGGCGACAAGCTGGTGGACGCCATCAGCGGCAAACCGGTCACGGTCAAGCCCGATGCGCTCGAAGCGCTGACCCTTAACAACAGCCTGCGCGCGCTGGTGGACAGTGCCGCCAGCAGCACGCTGCTGCAATCGCCCGATGCGGCGGTGCGCACGCAGGCCGTCAACACGCTGCTGGACCAGCCCGGCAGCGCCTCGCGCCCGGTGGTGGAAGCCGCGCGCAAGGCCGAGGCCGATGCCGGCCTGCGTGCCAAGCTCGATGTGATCTGGGCCAATATCGTGCTGGCCGAGGGCAATCGCGACGAACGGCTGGAAGCCATTCATATTCTCGGGCGCGACAGCAATCCGCAAAGCCGGCAGAAGCTGCAGCCACTGCTGGAGCGTGACGAAGCCGGCAAATACCGCGAGCCCGACGCCGAACTGCGAGGCGCCGCCCAGCAGGCGCTCGATGCCCTGCGCGGCGACCAGCGCCGCGCCGAACTCATCGGCAACCTCTTCGCCGGCCTGAGCCTGGGCAGCGTGCTGCTGCTGGCCGCGCTGGGCCTGGCCATTACCTATGGCCTGATCGGCGTCATCAATATGGCGCACGGAGAATTCCTGATGATCGGCGCGTACGCCACCTATATGGTGCAAGGCGTATTCCGGGCGCATTTCGCCGGTGCCTTCGACTGGTACCTGCTTTTTGCGCTGCCAGCATCGTTCCTGGCATCGGCCGTGGTTGGCTTCGTGCTGGAGCGGCTGGTGCTGCGCCATCTCTACGGCCGTCCGCTGGAAACGCTGCTGGCGACGTTTGGCGTGAGCCTGCTGCTGATGCAGGCGGTGCGCACGCTGTTCGGCGCGCAGAACGTGGAAGTGGCCAATCCCTCCTGGATGAGCGGTGGCGTTGAATGGCTGCCGGGGATGGTGTTGCCCTACAACCGCATGATCATCATCGTGTTCGCGCTGGCGGTGGTGGCGGTGGCATGGGCCGTGCTCAACCGCACCCGCCTGGGCCTGTTCGTGCGCGCCACCACGCAGAACCGCACCATGGCGGCCTGCGTGGGCGTGCGCACCTGGAAAGTGGATAGCTACGCTTTCGCGTTCGGTGCGGGCATTGCCGGGCTCGGTGGCTGCGCCTTGTCGCAGATCGGTAATGTGGGGCCCGACCTCGGGCAGGCCTACATCATCGACTCCTTCATGGTAGTGGTGCTGGGCGGCGTGGGGCAACTGGCGGGCACCATCATCGGTGCCTTCGGGCTGGGCCTTATCAACAAGTTCATCGAGCCGTTCTACGGTGCGGTGCTGGCCAAGATCTTTGTCCTGGTGCTGATCGTGCTCTTCATCCAGAAGCGCCCGCAAGGACTGTTCGCGCTCAAAGGGCGCAGCGCGGAGGCATGATGCAGACTTCAACATCGAAACAATCCGCGACCGGATTCCGGCTGGCGGTGCCGGAACGCCAGCCGCTGTTCTCGGGCCGCGGCTGGGCGGCGCTGCTGGCGATCGCGCTGGTGGCGGGCATCGGCGTGCCGGTGTGCGCGCTGCTGTTGCCCGAAGGCCATCCGATGCATCTGTCGGCCTATGCGCTGACGCTGATCGGCAAGATCATGTGCTTCGCGCTGGCCGCGATCGCGCTGGACCTGGTGTGGGGCTACTGCGGCATCCTCAGCCTGGGCCACGGGCTGTTCTTCGCGCTCGGCGGCTATGCCATGGGCATGTACCTGATGCGCGCCATCGGCCGTGAAGGTGTCTACAAAAGCGACCTGCCGGACTTCATGGTCTTCCTCGACTGGAAGGAGTTGCCGTGGTTCTGGCATGGCACCGAACATCTTGGCTACGCCATGCTGCTGGTGGTGCTGGTGCCCGGCGTGCTGGCGTGGCTGTTCGGCTTCTTCGCCTTCCGCTCGCGCATCAAGGGTGTGTACCTGTCCATCATCACGCAGGCCATGACCTATGCCGCGATGCTGCTGTTCTTCCGCAACGAGACCGGCTTCGGCGGCAACAACGGCTTCACCGATTTCAAGCGCATCGCCGGTTTTGCCGTGGCCGCGCCCGAAACCCGTACCGCGCTGTTCGTGCTGACGTTCCTTGCCTTGCTGGCCGGCTTTATCGCCTGCCGCTACATCGTCACCTCCAAGCTTGGCCGCGTGGTGACGGCGGTGCGCGATGCGGAGATGCGCGTGATGTTCTCCGGCTACAACCCGCTTGGCTACAAGCTCTTCGTGTGGACGTTCTCGGCGGTGCTATGCGGCATTGCCGGCGCGCTTTACGTGCCGCAGGTGGGCATCATCAACCCGGGCGAGATGTCGCCGGCCAACTCCATCGAGATGGCGGTGTGGGTCGCCGTGGGCGGACGCGGCACGCTGATCGGCCCGATCATCGGCGCCTTCCTTGTCAACGGCGCCAAGACGATGTTCACGGCTTATTTCGCCGAGTACTGGCTGTTCCTGCTGGGCGCGATGTTCGTGCTGGTCACGCTGTACCTGCCGGACGGCGTGATCGGCCTGATCAAGCGCGTGCGCGGCATGCGTGCCAGGCACCCGGTTGCACAAGGCACATCGGCCGGCGCGCCGGCCAACGTTACCCGCAGCGGAGGTGAAGCATGAACGCCGCACTCGGAGCGCAGCAGGCGGAAAGCGGGGGCACCACCGGCCTCGGCCGCGTGCTGGAGCCCGGCGTCATCGATGTCTCGCACGGTCCCATCCTTTACCTGGAAGACGTGACTGTGCAGTTCGATGGCTTCCGCGCGCTCAACCAGCTCACGCTGTCGATCGACCACGGCGAACTGCGCTGCGTGATCGGTCCCAATGGCGCGGGCAAGACCACGATGATGGACGTGATCACCGGCAAGACCGGGCCACGCAATGCCAATGTGAGCGGGCGCGTGTTCCTCGGGCAGAGCATCGACCTGATGCGCATGACCGAGCCCAAGATCGCGCAGACCGGCATCGGCCGCAAGTTCCAGAAGCCCACCGTGTTCGAGCAGCACGAGGTGTGGGAGAACCTGGAACTGGCGATGAAGGGCGACAAGCGCTGGTTCTCTTCCTTGCGGGCGCGCCTGGGGGCGCAAGGGCATCGCCGCATCGAGGAAACGCTGGCGTTGACGGGGCTGGAAGATGAAGCGTATCGCCCGGCCGGCATGCTGTCGCATGGGCAGAAGCAGCGGCTCGAGATCGGCATGCTGCTGATGCAGCAACCGCAGTTGCTGCTGCTCGACGAGCCGGTGGCCGGCATGACCGACGAGGAAACCATGCAACTGGCCCAGCTGCTGAACAGCCTGCGCGGCACCTGCTCAATGATGGTGGTGGAGCACGACATGGAATTTGTCGCGGCGCTGGCCGGCGATAGCGGCAAGGTCACGGTGCTGGCCGAAGGCAGCGTGCTGGCCGAAGGCACGCTCGACGCCGTCAAGCGCGAGGAGCGCGTGATCGAATCCTATCTGGGCCGGTAAGCGCGCACGCGTAGATAAAGGAAACCAAACCATGTTGCAGGTCAATGCACTCAACCAGTTCTACGGCGGCAGCCACATCCTGCGCAATGTCACCTTCGAGGTGCCGCAAGGCAAGCTGACGACCTTGCTGGGCCGTAACGGCGTGGGCAAGAGCACCCTGCTCAAATGCCTGATGGGCGTGGTGCCCACGAGGAGCGGCAGCATCAGCTGGGCGGGGCACGCGCTGGAAAAGAAGCCGCCGTACGAGCGCGTGGCATCCGGGCTCGCCTACGTGCCGCAGGGACGCGAGATATTCCCGCGCCTGACGGTGGAGGAGAACCTGCTGATCGGCGCCGCGAGCCTGAAGCGCCCGGCCGGCGTGCCCGACCGGATCTACCAGTTGTTCCCGGTGTTGCGCAGCATGCGCCAGCGCCGGGGCGGCGATCTCTCGGGCGGCCAGCAGCAGCAACTGGCAATCGGCCGCGCGTTGATGAGCGAGCCGGAGCTGCTGATCCTGGACGAGCCGACCGAGGGCATCCAGCCTTCCATCATCCAGGACATCGGCCGCGCGCTGCGGCTGCTGGTGGACGAGTTCGGCATGACGGTGCTGCTGGTGGAACAGTATTACGAGTTCGCCCGGCATCTGGCGGATCACTACGTCGTGATGAGCCGCGGTGAGGTGGTGGCGAGAGGGGAGGGGGCAAGAATGGAAGAGGAGGGGGTGCGGGAGCTGATCGCGGTGTAAGGGAGGTCGTGGGTTTGTCCGGCGAGAGAGCCGTGGCTGAACATAAAGCGGCTGCCGGGGCAGAGAGCTTGCGTCGGCAGTAGCGAAGAGCATGCCAATCCGCCAGATGCCGCGCGCCGACAATACCGCTTCCAGCCGCACCGACCCCGCGCTATGATGCCCGCATCGAGCGCGCCACGCATCACCGGCAGCGTCCGCCTTTCCATCGCCCATGCGTCATCCAGACTTTCCTTCGACCCTTGCCGTGCCGCCCGCATGGGAGGCCAGCCTGCGCCTGCGGTTTGCCGCGCGCGGCGAACGCAGTGTGCTGGCCGAGCGCCGCCACCGGGGGCCATTGCTGGTGCAAAAGCCGCTCTATCCAGAGGGCGCAGGGGGGGCGATCTGCCACGTGGTGATCCTGCATCCGCCCGCCGGCGTGGCCGGCGGCGACAGCCTGGAGATCGAGGTGACGGTGGAGGCGGGCGCCCATGCGGTGCTGGCGACGCCCGGCGCCACCAAGTGGTACAAGTCGCTCGGCCGCGAGGCCGCGCAACGCGTCACGCTGACGCTGCAAGCCGGCGCGCGGGTGGACTGGCTGCCGCAGGAAAACATCGTATTCGACGACGCGCACGCGCGCCTTGCCACCACCGTGACGGTGGCGCCCGGCGCCAGCGCGATCGGCTGGGATGCCGTCGTGCTGGGCCGCCAGGCCAGCGGCGAAACGTGGGCGCGCGGATCGCTGGTCATGGAGACCACGGTGAATGGCGGTACGCGCCCGCTGTGGATCGAAAGCGCGCAACTGGACGCCGGCTCCGCGCTGCGGCATGCGGTGGCCGGGCTGGATGGGCTCAATGTGATGGGCACGCTGTGGGCGGTGGGCGAGGGTGCCACGCAGGAACTGGCCGAAGCGCTTGCCGAACGGCTGCCGTATGGGCCGGACCTGCGTGCCGGCGTGACGCGGTTTGAGCAGGATGGCCAGTCCATGCTGCTGCTGCGCGTGCTGGGTGCGCAGATGGAGGCGGTCAGGCATCTGATGGTAAGCGCATGGAGCGCATTGCGCGAGCCCATCCACGGCGTTGCCGCCAGGCCGCTGAGGCTGTGGGCGACGTAGGCGCTTGCCGGCCGCGTACCGGACATGCAGAACAAGAAACTACGGGAATACCAAGATGGAACTGACTCCGCGAGAGAAGGACAAGCTGTTGATCTTCACCGCCGCGCTGCTGGCCGAGCGCCGCCGCGCGCGCGGGCTCAAGCTCAACTATCCCGAGGCGGTGGCCCTGATCACGGCGGCCATCATGGAAGGCGCGCGCGATGGCCGCACCGTGGCCGAGCTGATGCACGAAGGCACCACGGTGCTCACGCGCGAAGATGTGATGGAGGGGGTGGCCGAACTGATCCCCGAGATCCAGGTGGAAGCCACCTTCCCCGATGGCACCAAGCTGGTCACTGTGCATCATCCGATCGTCTGAGACGGGCGAGCGCTTTGCTTGCGCACGCCAGGCCTGCCGAACCACTGAACGAAAACACGAGGTCAAGACATGAACCGTTCCAATCGCTCGCGCGCCGCCAGGGCCGCCATGGCGGGTGTCCCGCTGGCGCTTGCCAGCGCCGCGGCCTTCGCCCATCCCGGCCACGATGCCGCCACGGTCGGCGCCAGCCTGTGGGCGGGCCTGCTGCATCCCTTCACCGGCATGGACCACTTGCTCGCCATGGCGGGCGTGGGCGTGTGGAGCGCGCTGGGAGCACGCTCGCCGCGCGAGGCGCTGCGCATGCCTTTTGTGTTCGTTGCACTGATGCTGGCCGGCGCGGCGCTCGGGCTGAGCGGCCTCGGCCTGCCGCTGGTGGAGCCGATGATTGCCGCATCGCTGCTGGTGATCGGCGTGCTGGTGGCGCTGCGTGCCAGGCTGCCGGCGTGGGCGGGCATGGCCATCGTCGGGGGCTTCGCCGTCTTTCATGGCTACGCGCATGGCGCCGAGCTGCCGGCCACGGCTGGCGCGTTGCCCGCGGTGGTGGCCTATGTCGGCGGCTTCGCTGTCGCCACCATGACGCTGCACCTGGCCGGCATCGGCCTGGGCGGCGCGCTGCGCCGCCAGGCCGGTTGGCTGGCACGGCTGGCGGGCGCCGGCGTGGCGCTCTATGGCGTCGGCCTGATGGTTGCCTGATCTCGACAAGGAAACCAGCATGATCCCCGGTGAACTGATGCCCGCAGAGGGCGAGATCGAACTCAATGCCGGCCGCCCCACGGTGAGCGTGACGGTGGCCAACACCGGCGACCGTCCGGTCCAGGTCGGCTCGCATTTCCATTTCTACGAGACCAATCCCGCGCTGGATTTCGACCGCGAGGCCACCCGCGGTTTCCGGCTCAATATCGCCGCCGGCACCGCGGTGCGCTTCGAGCCGGGCCAGAGCCGCACGGTGGAGCTGGTGGCGCTGGCCGGCGCGCGCATCGTCTACGGCTTCAACGGCAAGATCATGGGAGCGCTGTGATGAGCGTGAAAATCTCCAGGCAGGCCTATGCCGAGATGTTCGGCCCCACCACCGGCGACCGCCTGCGGCTGGCCGACACCGGGCTCATCATCGAGGTGGAGAAGGACTTCACCATCTACGGCGAGGAGGTGAAGTTCGGCGGTGGCAAGGTGATCCGCGACGGCATGGGGCAGAGCCAGCGCATGGCGAAGGACTGCGTCGACACCGTCATCACCAATGCGCTGATCGTCGATCACTGGGGCATCGTCAAGGCCGACATCGGTCTCAAGGATGGCCGCATCGCGTCGATCGGCAAGGCCGGCAATCCGGACATCCAGCCAGGCGTGACCATCGTCGTCGGTCCCGGCACCGAAGTGATCGCGGGCGAGGGCATGATCGTCACCGCCGGCGGCATCGACAGCCACATCCACTTCATCTGCCCGCAGCAGATCGAAGAAGCGCTGATGAGCGGCGTCACCACCATGATCGGCGGCGGCACCGGGCCCGCGACGGGGACGTTTGCCACCACCGTGACGCCTGGCCCCTGGTTCATGGAGCGCATGCTGCAGGCGGTCGAGGCTTATCCGATGAATATCGGCCTGCTCGGCAAGGGCAACGCCAGCCAGCCGGGGCCGCTGACGGAGCAGGTCGAGGCCGGCGCCATCGGGCTCAAGCTGCATGAAGACTGGGGCACCACGCCGGCGGCGATCGACACCTGCCTGGGCGTGGCGGATGCCACCGATACGCAGGTGGCGATTCATACCGATACGCTCAACGAGGCCGGTTTCGTCGAGGCTACGGTGGCTGCGTTCAAGGGCCGCACCATTCATACGTACCATACCGAAGGCGCGGGCGGCGGCCACGCGCCAGACATCATCAAGGTGTGCGGCGAGCCCAACGTATTGCCGTCGTCGACCAACCCGACGCGGCCCTACACCATCAACACGCTCGACGAACACCTCGACATGCTGATGGTGTGCCATCACCTGGACCCGTCGATCGCCGAGGACATCGCTTTCGCGGAAAGCCGCATCCGCCGCGAGACGATTGCCGCCGAGGACATCCTGCACGATCTCGGCGCCTTCTCGATGATCTCCAGCGACTCGCAGGCCATGGGCCGGGTCGGCGAGGTCATCATCCGCACCTGGCAGACCGCGCACAAGATGGCCGCGCAGCGCGGCAAGCTGCCCGGCGATCCCGGAGATGCGCGCGGCGGGCATGACAATTTCCGCGTCAAGCGCTACATCGCCAAGTACACCATCAACCCCGCGCTCACGCACGGCATCGCGCATGAGGTGGGCTCGATCGAGGTGGGGAAGTGGGCCGACCTCGTGCTGTGGAAGCCGGCCTTCTTCGGCGTCAAGCCGAGCCTGATCCTCAAGGGTGGGATGATCGCCGCGGCAGCGATGGGAGATCCCAACGCATCGATCCCGACGCCGCAGCCGGTGCACTACCGGCCGATGTTCGCCGCTGCCGGCCGGGCCCTGCACAAGTCTTCGCTGACCTTTGTCTCGCAGGCCGCGCTGGCAGCCGATGTGGGCGGCCGCTATGGACTGGAGAAGGTGCTTTCGGCGGTACGCGGTACGCGCACCGTCAGCAAGCGCGACATGGTGCACAATGACTGGCAGCCGAACGTCACGGTGGATCCCGAGACGTACCAGGTGGTGGCCGACGGCCAGTTGCTGATCTGCGAGCCGGCTACCGTGCTGCCGATGGCGCAGCGCTATTTCCTTTTTTGAAGGCCCCCTTTGCAAAAGATCGACAAACACCTCAGCGCCCCGCATGGCATCGCCGCCGTGCTGGTGCGCCGCGCGCCCAAGCTGGTGCTGCCTTTCGCCGAGCGCAGCAAGAGCCGCCTGCGCGCCACCCTCGATAGCGGAGAGGAAGTCGCCTTGTTTCTGCCGCGCGGCACCGTGCTGCGCGGCGGCGATCTGCTGGTCACCGAGAGCGGAGTCTTCGTCGAGGTGCTCGCCGCGCCGGAGTCCGTGCTGCAGGTGGGAGCCAGTGATCCGCAGGCGCTGATGCGCGCGGCCTATCACCTGGGCAACCGGCACACGCCGGTGGAAGTGGGGCGCGACTACCTGCGGCTGGAGTACGACCCGGTGCTGGCGGACATGCTGGCCCGCCTTGGCGTGCAGGCCGAGCGCGCCGAGCTGCCGTTCGAGCCCGAGGCCGGCGCCTACGGCGGCGGGCACAAGCACGGTCACGATGCCACTTTCGCCGAGGACTACGCCGCGGCGCAGGCGGTGTTTCATGAGCATCACGGGCATGAGCATGAGCATGACCACGGGCACGCGCACAGCCATGAACATGGTCATAAGCACGACCACGATCTTGCGCCGCATGTCCATGACGAGCATTGCGGGCACAAGCACTGACCTTCAGTGCGCAGTCGTTCCATGACCCAACTCTCCCAGCTCATCTCCCTGCTGCACCTGGCCTCCCCCGCGCTGCCGATCGGCGGCTTCAGCTATTCTCAAGGGCTGGAGGCGGCCATCGACTGCGGCATCGTGCGCGATGCCGGCAGCGCGGAGCAATGGGTGCGCAGCAACCTGCTGGATGTGCAGTCGCAGTGCGAGGCACCGGTGTGGCTGCTGCTCTATCGCCATTGGCGCACACTGGACGCGACGCGCCTGGCCGAATGGAACAACTGGTTCCACGCCACGCGCGAGAGCGCGGAGCTGCGGCTGGAGACCGAGCAGATGGGCTGGTCGCTGGCCCGGCTGGTGGCGCAGATGGAGTGGGGCGACGCCGCACTGCGCGCGCAGCTCGCGGTGCTGTCGCCGGTATGCCTGCCGACCGCCTTCGCCGCGGCTTGCGTGGCGCTGGACGTTGGCGAGCGCGACGGGCTGGCGGCCTATTGCTTCAGCTGGGCCGAGAACCAGGTGTCCGCCGCCCTCAAGGCGGTGCCGCTGGGCCAGGTGGCGGGGCAGCACATCCTGCGCCGGCTGCATCCCGCGGTGCTCGCAACCGTCGACGAGGCGGTGCGCCGCGCCGATGCCGAGCCGCCAATGCTGTCTACTTTTTCCCCGATGCTGGGCCTGCTGTCCGCGCGGCACGAAACGCAATACTCCCGGCTGTTCCGTTCCTGAGCGGGCCACCGCGGCAACCAGACGATTACCAGGACAAGACTCTCATCATGACCCAGGCCCGTACCAAGAAGAATCCCCCGTTGCGCGTCGGCGTGGGCGGCCCCGTCGGTTCCGGCAAGACCACCTTGCTGGAGATGCTGTGCAAGGCCATGCGCGAGCGCTATGACCTGGTCGCCATCACCAACGATATCTACACCAAGGAAGACCAGCGGCTGCTGACCATCTCCGGGGCCCTGCCGGCCGAGCGCATCATGGGCGTGGAAACGGGCGGCTGCCCGCATACCGCGATCCGCGAAGATGCCTCGATCAACCTGGAGGCGGTCGACCGCATGCTGGCGAAGTTTCCCGATGCCGATATCGTCTTCATCGAGTCCGGCGGCGACAATCTTGCCGCCACCTTCAGCCCGGAGTTGTCGGACCTGACCATCTACGTGATCGACGTGGCCGGCGGCGAGAAGATCCCGCGCAAGGGCGGCCCCGGCATCACCAAGTCGGACCTGCTGGTGATCAACAAGACCGACCTGGCCCCCTATGTGGGCGCCAACCTGGACATCATGGAAAGCGATGCGCGCAAGATGCGCGGCGTACGCCCGTTCGTGATGGGCAGCGTGAAGTCGGGGCAGGGGCTGGACCAGGTGATCGCCTTTATCGAGCGCCAGGGCATGCTGGGCGTGTAACGCGCGGCCGCCGCAATCGCGTCTTCAACGACGGCGCGTACCGCATGTCGGCGCGGCCCTGCTCCGTGTTTGCGGTGGCCACCGCTTGTGGCATACTGGCCGGTCCATGACGTCGACATCGCCCGCCCCTTCTTCGCATTGCCGCGACACCGCTACCGGTGGCGCCGCTGCATGCGCGGGCGCCGGGCAGCCCACGTCCCGCCTGTCCTCCTCCTTCTCGTTCTCCATTATTCGAATTATCCGGGGTCGCTGAGCTGCGGCTTTGGCTGGTGCTCGGTGGCCCGTGGTCCCTCCCTTGCCGTGCACGGCCATGGGGCCTGCACGCGACCAACCGATTCGATGGAGAACACCCGATGTCCGATCTTTCCGACCTGCGCGCGCACGCCCGCTATCCCAGCCTGCCCGACATCCAGGAGACCGCGCGCCGGCTCCAGGGCAAGGTGCTGGAGACGCCCGTGTGGCGCTGGCAGACCGGCGCCATGCAGCAGCTCGATCCCGCCACCGAGGTATGGCTCAAGCTGGAACTGTTCCAGATCACCGGCACCTTCAAGCTGCGCGGCGCGCTCAACAGTATCGAGCGCATGGACGGCGCGGCGCGCGCGCGTGGCGTGGTGGCGGCCAGTGCGGGCAACCATGCCATGGCGGTAGCCCACGCGGCAAAGGTGGCTGGCGTTGGCGCCAAGCTGGCGATGCCGGCCAGCGCCAGTCCGGCGCGCATGGCCGCCTGCCGCGAGGCCGGGGCCGAGGTGCTGTTGTTACCGGACATACACGCGGCCTTCGACCACGCGCTGCAACTGGTCGAGCAGGAGGGGCGCACCATGGTGCACCCGTACGACGGCCCGCTGATCGCGCAGGGCACCGCGACCGTGGGGCTGGAACTGATGCGCCAGGTGAGCGGGCTAGATGCGGTGGTGGTGCCGGTGGGCGGCGGCGGGCTGTGCGGCGGCATCGCCGCGGCGGTCAAGCAGATCAATCCGGCCTGCCGGGTCTATGGGGCCGAGCCGGATGGCGCCGATGCCATGAACCGCAGCTTCGAGGCCGGGCGGCCGCAGGCCCTGGAGCGGGTCAGGACGATTGCCGACAGCCTGGGCGCGCCGTATGCGCTCGATTACAGCTACGGCGTGTGCCGCCAGTTTGTCGACGGCATGGTGCGGGTATCCGACGCGGCGATACGTGACGCCATGCGCATCCTCTACCGCGACATGAAGCTGGCCACGGAGCCGGCTACGGCGGTGTCCACCGCGGCGTTGCTGGGGCCGCTGCGCGAAACACTGGCGGGGAAAAAGGTGGCGCTGATCGTGTGCGGGGCCAACCTCGACGCGGCACGCTTTGCCGAACTGCTGGCAGTGGATGCGCCGGCCGCCGCCGGCTGAGCCTGGCTGCCGCGCGCGGCCCGGGGCGCTCTGGGCGCCGGGCCGCTAGGTCTGCTGCATGGCCCGGACGGCGATTGTGCGCGCCACCGACGCGATCACATCCTGCTCGGTGTCGGTCATCAGTGCCATATGGCGCACGGTGACACGCTGCGCCGGCGTGATATTGAACTCGGCGCACTTCTGCTCCAGCACGAGGGCGCCGCTCTGGCCGTCACCGCTGTTGAAGTTGAGCATTTCACTGGCGCTTACGCCGAGCGTGCCTGCCAGCGCGCAGATATTGATCAGGGAAACGTTGCGCATCCCGCGCTCGATACCGCTCAGGTAGGAGCGTGCCATTCCGCTTTCGAGAGCAAGCTTCTCCTGCGACCAGCCACGCTGTTTGCGCAACTCCGCAAGGTGCAGTCCAAACAGCTTGAGAGGATCACCGACCATGGCTCTATGCGTAATGGAGAACGGGTCGAGGCTAAGTTATTGACCTCTTTGTGGCGACGCTTTATAGTAGGACGCACTATAGGTTACTGGGCGAGACACGCAGAGTGCTGGCATGGTCGATGGGCAGGAACGCTCGGTTTTGCCCCTCGTTTGAAGAGGTTTCGGCCGTTTTTTATCGCGGTTGCCATTGGCGAATACGTTGGCGCCTGCTGCAGGCGGCATGCGTTCGGAAAACCTGTGGATGATGCCCGCGAGTGCTCGGTAAAAGCTTTTCCGAGTGTTACGAACGCTGCCGGGCACCTGTGCGAGCCGATACCGGGCGGCCAGGCAGCGGCAAAACCAGAAAACCAAGAAACCAAGAAACCAGGCAACCAAAGCCTTGGGCATCACGACATCGGGGACTCCAACCCACGGGGAAGCGCGGCGCTGCATTTTTCCACTACGCGGAGAAGGAAGTGCCATGCGTATTTTTTCGTTGTTCGACGCACAGATGCGCGGCGAAATACTGGCGGGCGGAAGCGCTTCGCAGTTGCGCGTCGGTTTGCAGGTGAGGGTGGTGCCGGAGGCCGCCGGGCTGGGCAGCAGCGGCGACTACATCTTCCTGCCGGAGGGCGCGATGCAGTCAGGTATCGTCACCGCCCGTGCCGAGTGGTGGGCCTGTCTGTACGGCACCATCAAGCTGACGCCGGTGGGCGGCGCCCCCGTGCTGTTGTCCGCCGGCGGCTTGTACGCGCTGCGTCAGGCCGAGCGCCTGGATCTGGCGGTGCTGCAGGACGCCGTAATGATCCGCGCCATCCTGGATCCCAATGCCGTCGGGCTGGTGGGGGCGGGCATCACCAGCAGCTACGATGCGTTTGCCACGGGCCAGGCGGAGCGCTGGCGGGCTACACCCGGCGCCGAGACGATCGAGGTGAGCGGCGTGTCGGTGCGCTCGGGATGCTTCGCGCCAGGGCTGGCCGAAGGCCAGGCGCGTTCCGCGCCTGGCGTGCTGCGGGTCAACGCGGCCTTTGTCTCGCTTGGGGAGGGCGAGCCGGAATGGGCGATGCGCCTGCGCGCGGGCGGGCTGAACTGGGCGGCCTGCCATGAGGGGACGCTGTGCCTGCAGTGGCATTCGCCCTGGCCGCATGCCGAGCGCGAGGTGGCCTACCTGCAGCCCGGCATGGTCTTCGCGCCGGATCCCGATGAAACGTATCGGATCGATGCGCTCCATCCCGTGGCGAGCCTGCTGTGCTGCCTGCAGGCGCCGGCGCATGTGGTGGGCGAGGCCGCGCTGCGGTCCGTCTGTCTGCATTGACGCCACGCGCGCGCGGTCCCCCGGGGCTGCTTCGGGCGGATGCTCAGCGGCGCTGGTATTGCTTGGCGCCGAAGAGGACTTCCCGCGACTTCTCATCGCGGATGGGCTTGCGTTCCATGGCCAGCACTTCCACCCCGCGCTTGACCGCCGGGCGCTCGGCGATCTCGTTGAACCAGCGCTTGAGGTGCGGGTAGTCGTCCATTTCCACGCCCTGGTTCTGCCAGCTGCGCAGCCAGGGGAAGGTGGCGATGTCGGCCACGGAGTACGCGTCGCCCGCCAGCCAGGCATGCTCCGACAATTGCTTGTCGATGACGCCGTAGAGGCGGCGAGCCTCATTGGTGTAGCGGTTGATGGCGTATTCGATCTTCTCGGGCGCATACATGCGGAAATGGTGCGCCTGGCCCAGCATCGGGCCGACGCCGCCCATCTGGAACATCAGCCACTGCAGCGCGTCGTACTTGCCGCGCACATCTTCGGGCAGGAACTTGCCGGTCTTGCCGGCCAGGTACAGCAGAATGGCGCCGGACTCGAACAGCGAGATGGGCTGGCCGTCGGGGCCGTCGGGATCGACGATGGCCGGGATCTTGTTGTTCGGGCTGATCTTGAGGAAGTCGGCCTCGAACTGGTCGCCGGCGCCGATATTGACGGGGTGGACCTTGTACTCGAGGCCGCACTCCTCGAGCATGATGTGAACCTTGTGGCCGTTGGGCGTAGGCCAGCTGTAGACGTCGATCATCGGATGGGGCTCCTGGCTGCGAAGGGGTGACCGCCACGTCAACCACTGGCGTGGCACGTGGTGAACCGCGCGATTTAAGCACAGAAGAAAAAAACGCGCAGACAGGCTGCGCGTTTTCCATGTTGCCGGCAGGGCCGGCAACGGTGCGGGTTGCGGCTTAGAAACCGCGCGTGACCGGCATGTTGATCTCGTCCGAATTCACGCCCATGTGCTTGGCCAGTTCCAGCTTGGCGATGGCATTGCGGTGCACCTCGTCCGGGCCGTCGGCCAGACGCAGGGTGCGCTGGTGCGCCCACCACGTAGCCAGCGGGAAATCGTCCGAGACACCGGCGGCGCCGTGCACCTGGATGGCCCAGTCGATCACCTTCAGCGCCATGTTCGGCGCCACTACCTTGATCATGGCGATCTCGGCCTTGGCCACCTTGTTGCCCGCGGTGTCCATCATGTAGGCGGCCTTGAGCGTCAGCAGGCGAGCCATTTCGATCTCGCAGCGGGCTTCGGCGATGCGTTCGCGCGTCACGCCCTGGGCGGCCACCGGCTTGCCGAAGGCGACGCGCGACAGGGCGCGCTTGCACAGCAGTTCCAGCGCGCGCTCGGCCACGCCGATGCTGCGCATGCAGTGGTGGATGCGGCCCGGGCCGAGGCGGCCCTGGGCGATCTCGAAACCGCGGCCTTCGCCCAGCAGGATGTTGGCGGCCGGCACGCGCACGTCCTTCAGTTCGATTTCCATGTGGCCGTGCGGCGCGTCGTCGTAGCCGAACACTGGCAGGAAGCGCTTGATGGTGATGCCCGGCGTATCGGCCGGCACCACGATCATCGATTGCTGCTCATGGCGGCCCGCTTCCGGATCGGTCTTGCCCATCACGATGTAGACGTGGCAGCGGGGGTCGCCTGCGCCCGACGACCACCACTTGGTGCCGTTGATCACGTAATCGTCGCCGTCGCGGCGGATGCTGCAGCAGATATTGGTCGCGTCCGACGAGGCCACGGCCGGCTCGGTCATCAGGAAGGCCGAGCGGATCTCGCCGCGCAGCAGCGGCTCCAGCCACTTGTCCTTGAGGGCTTCCGAAGCGTAGCGCTCCAGCGTTTCCATGTTGCCGGTGTCGGGCGCGGCGCAGTTGAAGACTTCGGCCGACCAGGGCACCCGGCCCATGATTTCGCACAGCGGCGCGTATTCGAGATTGGACAGGCCTTCCGGGGCACGTTTGGAGTGGGGCAGGAACAGGTTCCACAGGCCGGCTTCGCGGGCCAGCGGCTTGAGTTCCTCGATCACCTTGGTCGGCACCCAGGCGTTGCCGGCCTGGCGATTGGCCTGGATTTCCGCGTAGAAACGCTTTTCGTTCGGATAGATGTGCTTGTCGAAGAAGGCCAGCAGGCGGGCCTGCATTTCCTTGACCTTGGGCGTGTACTCGAATTGCATGTTGTCTCCTCCACCTCAGAATGAGGCCGGTTTCCGGTGGGGCCGCAGCGGGTTGCTGCGCGCCGTTTCCGGCACCGGCGGACGCGGTTCGCGCCGACTGAAGAGGACTGTACCGTAATCCAGGTAATTAGAAAAATGAATTTTCTGGATTTGCCAGTATCAATGCGGTGCATTCCATGCCAGAATGCCTGCCATGCAGCTATCCCGGATCGACCTGAATCTCTTCGTGGTGTTCGACGCTATCCATAGCGAAGGCAGCATCACGGCCGCCGCGCGCCAGCTTAACCTGACCCAGCCCGCGGTCAGCCATGCGCTGGGGCGCTTGCGCAACCTGTTCGACGATCCGCTGTTCGAGCGGCGCGGGCAGGGCATGGCGCCCACGCCGCTGGCGCGCTCGCTGGCCGCCGAGGTGCGCACCGCGCTGCAATCGTTCGCGCGCACCCTGCAAGATACGCCGCATTTCGATCCGGCGGCCACCGTGCGGCGATTCACCATCGGCATGCGCGATGCATTGGAGTCGACCCTGCTGCCGCCCCTGATGGCGCGGGTGACCGCCGTCGCGCCGCAGGTGGAAATCGCGGCAATCCGCTTCGACCGGCGCGAGATGGAGTCCGAACTGCTGGCCGGCACGCTCGACGCCGCCATCGATATCCTGCTGCCGGTGTCGCCCGCGATCCACCACGCGCCCTTCATGGCCGACCCAATGGTGGTGCTGGCCCGCCGCGATCATCCGCTGGTGAAGAAGGAACTGACGCTGGACCGCTACCTGGCCGCCGAACACGTGCATGTGTCTTCGCGCCGGCGTGGTGCCGGCCTGGAGGACCAGGCGCTGCACCGGATGGGATTGACGCGCCGGGTGCGTCTGCGCTGTCAGCACTACGCCGCGGCTTGCCGCGTGGTGAGCTGCACCGACCTGCTGGCCACGCTGCCGCTGCGCTACGCGCGCATCGCCAACGAACCCTATGCCAACCGGCTGCTGTCGCTGCCCTTCAAGGTGCCCTCACTGGAGTTGCACCTTTACTGGCACGCGGGCGGCGAGAACGACGGAGCCAATCGCTGGCTGAGAGAACAGTTGATGGCCGTGATCACCTCGCTGGGCGGTGGCCTTGGCGAGGCGGCGCAGACCTGACTCCCTTTGCTGAGGGTGGCGCGGCCCGCCGCGCGGCGTTGCCCGTCAAGGCGCGTTATCGGCCTGTCGCTCGATGCGCACGGTGGCCGGGGGCAGCGTGCTGTCAGCCTGTACCGCGTAAGGCAGCGGCGGGCGGCGTTCGGCTGGCACGGCTTGCCATAGCCGTTCGACCCAGGCCCGGACCTCGGGGCTAGCGGGTGCCGCCGCTGTGATGCGCAGCGCAAGCGGCGCACCGGCGGCGGATCCGGTGCCTGGCGCATCCGACATCAGGCGCTCTACTGCCAACTGAGGTTCTTCCCGCAGGCTCATTGTCCATGCCGCCAGTTTTTGTCCCCTGGCCGCAGGTGCGCGCGCCGTCTCGGCCTGCGGTGCCGGGCTGGCTCGCAGCGCAAAGCGCGGCGGCTCGATGGCGGGAGCCGGCGCCGGCGGCGCGATAGGCGCGACCGGGGCCGGAGGCGCGACGGAAGCCATCGGCGGCATGGGTGCCATCGATGCCATCGGTGCCGGCGCGCGAATCACCGGCGCGGCAGCCGGGCGGTGCTCCGCCAGCATGTCGGACTCGCGCGGAGCGGTCCTGGCCTGCGCCTCCGCAGCGGGCGCGCGACTGGGCTGGGCGTTGGCCGTTGCGGCCGGGCTGGCTGCTGGCGCCTGGGCTGCCGATGGCCCGGGTGCGGCTGCCGGGGCTGGTGGCGCCTTGGCATCCGCCTGTGGCGATGCAGGCTGCCTGGCGGACGCGGCTTGCGTTGGTTCCGCTGCCGGCTTGCCTGCCTCCGCGTGCATTGCCGGCGCGGCAGGCGCACGCTTTGCGCTTTCCGTCGCGGGCGCTTTGGCCGGCAGCGTGATCTCGCCGTCGCGCAGGTCAAGCTGGCGCAACACGATCTGCAGCGACAAGACACCCACGCCGAGGGTGCCGGCGAGCACGCCCAGCGCGGGCCACCAGCGCCGGGCACGGCGTGCGCGCTCCGGCTTGGCCGCAGCCTGTTCGTCGGAAGCCTGTTGCGCGGCCTGCGCCTGTTCGCGCAGCCAGGCCTGTGCCGCCGCGCTAACCGGCGCGCCAAGCACGCTCTGCGGCGCGTCGCCGCGCCGGACTTCCTCCAGTACGGCGCTGCGGCGGGCGGCCTGTGCTACCTGCAGCCGCGCGGCTTCCGCCATGACCGATGCCTCCAGTCCGGCTGGCGGGCCAAATGCCAGTTCGTCATCGACGGCGGGGTTGTCGGCTTGCTCGGTGTAGGCCCGGACCCTGGCCGGCAAGGCGGCGGGCGGCAATGGCGCGGCCGCTTGCCGGGTCATCTGCCGGGCCGCTTGCTCGGCGCGCGCGGCGGCCATCACCGCAGCCTCCAGCGAGGCTGGCGGCACAAAGGCGGGCACCTCGCGCAGCAGTGCCGCGAGCCGGTCTTCGCCGGCAATGAGTCGTTCGTCCGCGCTCATGGCAGCCGCTCCTGCGACGCCGTGGCCGCCAGGCTATCGCGCAGCCGCGCGAAGGCATAGCGCAGCCGGCTCTTGATGGTCTCGAACTTCTCGCCCAGCGTCAGGGCGATTTCCTCCACGCTCATCTCGCTGAAAAAGCGCAGCACGATCACTTCGCGCTGCGCCGCCGGCAGCGCCAGCAACGCTTGCCGCACGCCTTGCAGGTTCTGCCGCAGCTGCGCCTCGGCCTCGGGGCTCAGGTCGTCGGACGGCAGGGCGAGGTGGCCCTCGTCGAGCGTGTCGCGCTGGCGCTCGTAGGCGCCGCGCAACTGGTCCAGCCAGGTATTGCGCGCGATCTGGAACAGGAAGGTGCGCAGGGCCGCGCTGGGCTGGTAGTCGCCGCAGCGGGTCATCAGCTTGACCCAGGTCTTCTGCGTCATGTCCTCGGCCTCGCCGGCATTGCCCTGGCAGAGCCAGGCCACATAGTTGTATAGCGCCGCGTTGTGGCGGCGAAACAGCTCGGCCACCGGCTGCTCGATCAGGCCGTTGGCGACCAGCAGCATCAGGTCGGTGTCAGGCAGCGCGGACAGTCCGGAGGGTGGGGTGGGCGGCGGGGCGCCAGGCGTGGAGGCATGCATGCGCGGCAGTATATGACAGCCCCGCCCGCTGTCGTGCGGGTCGGGATGTCCGTGCCGGGCGGCGCGCGCGGGCAGCCCGGCCGATGGCGGTTTCAGCGTGGCTGCCCCCTGGCAGGCCCGTCGTCCTGCGCCAGCGGCGCGCGCGTCGACAAGGACTGGGCCAGGTCGATCAGCTTGATGAACTCGCCGCGATAGCCGAAGCGGTCGGTGCCGCGCGCGCCCAGCGCCAGGGCCCGCGCGTCGGCGTAGGTCCAGCCGCCGACATGGTTGCCGCCGCGCAGCACCTGGCCAAAGCCCGCTACCGCCGTGGCAAAGCGGAAGGCATCGTCGGCCTGCGCCAGCGGCCGCACCGAAGCGGCCTGCACGGGCAGGTCCATCAACTCGCTGGCCTGGGCCTGCGGCAGCTTGTAGCGCAGCTTGATGTGGGCCAGCTCGCCGGCGGCGCCCTTGCCCGGCCTGGCGGTGGGGCTGGCCGGCTGGTAGCGCAGCGGGTCAAGCAGGCCGGGCTGGTCCGTCAGGGTCAGCTCATAGAGCGCGGTCACGGTGTGCCCGGCGCCGATGTCGCCCGCATCGACCTTGTCGTTGTTGAAATCCTCGCGCTTGAGCGCACGGTTCTCGTAGCCGATCAGGCGGTATTCCCTGACCGTGGCGGGGTTGAATTCGACCTGGATCTTGACGTCGCGCGCCACCGTGGCGAGCGTGGAACTGAACTCCTCCACCAACACCTTCTGGCCTTCCATCAGGTTGTCGATATAGGAGTAGGCGCCGTCGCCCGCATCGGCGAGCTGCTCCATCAGCTGGTCGTTGTAGTTGCCGGTGCCAAAGCCCAGCGTGGACAGCGAGACGCCCGACTTGCGCTTCTCGGCGACCAGCGACTTGAGCTGGCGGAAGTCGGTAATGCCCACGTTGAAATCGCCGTCGGTGGCGAGCAGTACGCGATTGATGCCACCCGCGATAAAGCTCTGCTGCGCGGCCTGGTAGGCCAGCGCGATGCCGTTCGCGCCGGCTGTCGAGCCGCCCGCGACCAGTGAGTCGATCGCCGCCGCGATGACGGCCTTGTCGCTGCCGGGCGTGGGCGGCAGGACGACGCGCGTGCCGCTGGCGTAAGTGACCAGGGTGATGCGGTCCTGCGGGCGCAGGACATTCGTCAGCAGCTTGAGCGAGGATTTCAGCAGTGGCAGCTTGTCGGCCGAGTACATCGAGCCCGACACATCGACCAGGAAGACCAGGTTGGCCGCCGGCAGGCTGTCGCGGGCCGCGTCGGCCGCCTTGATGCCGATGCGCAGCAGCACGTTGTGCGCGTGCCACGGCGCGGGTGCGGCGTCGGCGTGCACGGCGAAGGGACGGCCATCGCGCGGTTGCGCGTAGTCGTAGGGGAAATAGTTGACCATCTCCTCCACCCGCACCGCATCGGCGGGCGGCAAGCGGCCGGCGTTGAGCAGGCGGCGCACATTGCTGTAGCTGCCGGTGTCGACATCGATGCTGAAGGTGGAGACGGGCGCCTGCGCAACCAGCTGCACGCCGTTCTCGTCGATGGCGCCATAGCGCTCGCGATCCGGCTCGGCCTGGGGCTGCGGGTAGGGCATGGGGTGGGCCATCAGGGTCAGGGGCGCCGGCGGCTGGGCGCGCATGACGCGCGTATCGGCGACGGCTCCGGCGGCTGTCTCCCTGGCGTGCGTGGCGGCGTCGCCGGCCTTGCTCGCGGGCACGGGCTGGGCGGGCATGGCTGGCGGCGGCGCGAGCGGTTGGCTTGTGGCCGGTTCGGCGTTGCCGTCTCGCGTTGGCGAGGTCGGAGCAGTCGCCGGATGGCCGCCGCATGCGGCCAGTACAAAGGCAGTAGCCAGGACTCCCAGGCGCTTGAGCATTTCTTTTTCTCCTGAAGGGCCGCGCCGGCGATGCCGGCGGCAGGGCGCTGTCAGTGAAACGAAGCAGCCCGGCTGGCGGGGTTAAGTCGGGTGGAAAAAATTCAAAAGGGGACGGCGAGTGCAGATCGCGCCGCGCGGGACAGGCCGGCCCACGTTTGCCTGACGCGGTCCATCGGTGCTGTCCCTGAGGTGTGCGCCAAGGGTGCCGCAGCAGCGCCCGAGCGCCATACAATGAGCATTTTTCCCCCCAGGAGGACGATTGCATGGCACCCCAGGCATATTCATCGGCGCTATGGCGCGGCCCGCTCGCCGCCGCCGCGGCGCTTGCGCTGCTAGGCGCCTGCTCGACGCAGACCAGCGCGCCTCCCGTGGCCCCGGCTCCCGCCGCTACGGCGATGCCGCCCGCACCGGAAGTGTCGTCCGGCTACCGGCAGGGCATGACCACCACCTATGCCGACAAGCATATGGCCGCGGCCGCCAATCCCCTGGCTACCGAAGCCGGCCGCAAGATCCTGCGCGCGGGCGGTACCGCGATCGATGCCGCGATCGCCATGCAGGCTGTGCTGACGCTGGTGGAGCCGCAGGCCACCGGCATCGGCGGCGGCGCTTTCATCATGTACTGGGACGGCAAGCGCGTGCAGGCCTATGACGGCCGCGAGACCGCGCCCGCTGGCGCCGACGAGAATCTCTTCCTGCGCCCCGATGGCAAGCCCATGAGCTTCAGCGACGGGCAGATCGGCGGCCGCTCGGTGGGTACGCCTGGCGTGTTGCGCGCGCTGGAAATGGCGCATCGCCAGCACGGCAAGCTGCCTTGGGCCAAGCTGTTCGAGCCGGCTATCGCGCTGGCGGAGCAGGGCTTCCCGATTTCGCAGCGCCTCTATACGCAGATCGCGGCGGACAAATTCCTGCCGAACTCGCCCGAGATGGCGGCCTACTTCCTGACGCCCGACGGCAAGGCCAAGCCGGTTGGCACCCTGTTGAAGAATCCGGCGTTGGCCAAGACCCTGCGCGACATCGCCCGCCGCGGGCCGAATGCGCTCTATACCGGCCCCATCGCCAGCGAAATCGTCAAGCAGGTCAACGGCAGCGCCAACGCCGGTTCGCTGTCTCTGGCGGATCTGAGGGACTACAGCGCCAAGGAGCGCGCGCCCATCTGCAGCGACTACAAGCGCTGGAAGATCTGCGGCATGCCGCCGCCGTCGTCGGGCGGCATCGCGATCGCGCAGATGCTCGGGACCTTGCAGGCGCTGGAGGCGAAAGACCCGAAATACGCGCTTGCCGCGATGAAGCCTAAACAGGTGGCCACGCCTGCCGGCGTCGAGCCGGGTATCGAAGCCGTGCACGTTGTTTCCGAAGTCGGACGTCTGGCCTATGCCGACCGCGGCCTCTATGTGGCGGACTCGGATTTCGTGCCGGTCAACGTTGCGGGGCTGCTAAATCGTGACTACCTGGTGCAACGCGCGAGCCTGATCGGCGAGAAGAGTATGGGCAAGGCGGAGGCTGGCACGCCGCCTGGAAACACGCTGGCGCTGGCACCGGACCGTTCGCCGCCGCGCGTGTCCACCTCGCAGATTGTTGCCGTTGACAATACCGGCGGCGCGATTTCCATGACCACCACCGTGGAGAGCTATTTCGGTTCGCACCTGATGGTGCGCGGCTTCATTCTCAATAACCAGCTCACCGACTTCTCCTTCGTGCCGAGCGAAAACGGCAAGCCGGTCGCCAACCGGGTGCAGGCCGGCAAGCGCCCGCGCTCGTCGATGGCGCCGACGCTGGTGTTCGACCGCGAGACCGGGAAGCTGGTCGCCACGGTGGGCTCGCCGGGCGGTTCGCAGATCATCGAGTACGTATCCAAGACGCTGGTGGGCCTGCTGGACTGGAACATGGACGTGCAGGGGGCCATCAACATGCCCAACTTCGGCAGCCGCAACGGGCCGACGGAACTGGAAGCCGGACTGGTCAGCCCGGCCCTGGTGCAAGGCCTGAAAGACCGTGGGCATGAAGTGGCGCAGATCGAGATGACCAGCGGCACGCAGGCCATCATGCGCCGCCAGCGCCCCGACGGCACGTGGGCCTGGGCCGGCGGCGCCGACCCGCGCCGCGAAGGGGTTGCGCTGGGCGACTAGGCGTTTCGCCGGGTTGGCATGGAGCGTGCTCTGCCGGCGCTCCCGAAAAAATGAATGGCCGACTTCCGAGTCGGCCATTTTTTGTCCGGCGCGCGGCTGGCTCAATCGAGCCGCACGTCAGCCTGTTTCACCACCGCCGCCCACCGCGCACGCTCGCCGACGAAGAACTTGTTCGTTTCCGGCGGCGTCATGGTCACCACTTCGGCACCCTGGCCAGCCAGTTGCGCGCGCACTTCGGGCAGGCGGATGATGCGGATCAGTTCGCTGCTGATGCGCGCCACCAGGGCGTCGGGCATGCCGGCCGGCGCCATCACGCCTTGCCAGGTGCCCGATTCGAAGCCGGGCACGCCTTGCTCTGCGATGGTCGGCACTTGTCCCATCAGCGGCATGCGCGTCTTCTTGGATATCGCGATCACCTTCAGCTTGCCCGCCTGGACCTGCGGCAGCGTTGCCAGCATGCCGTTCATCAGCACCTGGGCGGTGCCTGCCACAGTGTCGGCCACGGCCTGGGAGCCCCCCTTATAGGGCACGTATTGCCACTTGGCGCCGGTCGACTGCGCCACCGCCACGCCAGCCAGGTGCGGCGCGCTGCCGATGGCCGTCACCGCGAAGTTGAGCTGAGTGCGCTTGGAGAGGTCCACCAGTTCCTTCAGGTTGCTGACCTGCACCGAGGGGTGGACTACCAGCAAATGCGGCGAGTAAGCCAGCATGGCGACGCCCTTCAGGTCCTTGCCCGGATCGAAGGAAAGCTTGGTGTAGACGGACGGGCTGATGGCCAGCGCGCCGATATCGCAGAGCAGCAGGGTGTGGTTGTCGGTGCCGGCCTGCGCGACCATCGCGGCGCCGATATTGCCGTTGGCGCCGGGACGGTTGTCGACCACGACGGGTTGGCCGAGCGCTTCGCCCAACTGGCGGCTGATCAGGCGGGCGATGATGTCGGAGGAACCGCCGGCGGAATAGGGGACTACCAGCTTGATCGGGCGGGTGGGCCAGTCGGTGGCGGCCTGCGCGGCGCGGGGGGAGATCAGGGCGCCGGCGGCGCCGAGGCCGCCCAGGGTGGCTGTCGCGCCAAGCGTGGAGAGTCGGGATAGAAAGGTGCGGCGGGTCGTCGGCATCTTGTTGTCTCCGGATTTGTATTGTGTTGTATGTTGTCGTATGTGTTGGATGATAGCTCGAAGTCTTGGGTGGGTCCAGGGCATTCTTCTGGAAGGGTTTTTGTGCGTTGACGCTAAAGGCCTTAAGCGCAACTTCACTACCACGACCGATCTTCCTGGCTGCTGAAATATGGATTACGGTGACTGGTTTGCCCCCCTTCCTCTGCGTGCGGGAGAAGGGCCGGGGGCGAGGGCGGGCGTTCCCAATGCGGCTTGCCATCCGTTCGCCGGCACCCATTGCAATCCTGCTGGTTAAATCGAGAATGACCTCATCACATCATCTGATACGATAACTAGGGCTTAAAAAAAGACCTCTTCAACAAGCGAAGAGGTCTTCCCATTCAAGCCGTGCGCAGCAATGCGCGCTTATTGCTGCGCCATCTTTGCATACTCCCACCCCATCTCCGCCATCGGTCGGGCTCGCTTCCCCGCATCCAGGGCCTGCGCCGACGAAGCCGTCCCGTCGACCACGCGCTTCATGATCCCCTGCAGGATCCCCGCGATCCGGAACATGCTGAACGCCAGGTAGAAATTCCAGTCGCCCGTGATCGGCCGGCCGGTGCGCTGCTCGTAGGTCCTGCGGTAAGTCGCCTCGTCGGGAATGCCGAGCCCTGCGTGGTCCAGGCCGGCAATGCCGCGGAACTGGCCCGGCGCGATATGCCAGCTCATGCAGTGATAGCCGAAGTCGGCCATCGGATGCCCCAGTGTGGAGAGTTCCCAGTCGAGCACCGCCAGCACGCGCGGCTCGGTGGGATGGAACATCAGGTTATCCAGCCGGTAGTCGCCATGCACGATCGAAGTGAGATCGGCGTCTTCCTGCGGAATATGATCAGGCAGCCAGGCCATCAGCGAGTCCATGGCGGGGATGCTCTCGGTCTCGGACAGCTTGTATTGCTTGGTCCAGCGCTCGATCTGGCGCGAGAAGTAGTTGCCCG
The DNA here is from genome assembly GCF_056398185.1 of Cupriavidus sp. 05L310. NCBI lineage: Bacteria > Pseudomonadati > Pseudomonadota > Betaproteobacteria > Burkholderiales > Burkholderiaceae > Cupriavidus > Cupriavidus sp. 05L310. The sequence goes on along the minus strand of NZ_JBFTOX010000018.1, from coordinate 54,925 downwards.
GCTTGCCGTAGTCGCCCAGGCCGATGGCCTTGTAGTCGACCGTGTGCAGTGCGGCGATGACACGGTTCATCTCGTCGTAGATGGCGCTGCACTCCGCCGACGTCATGCCGGGCAGGGACTGGTCCCACAGCACGCGGCCGGCGACGAATTCCATGATGTAGAAGGCGCGGCCGATCACGGTTTCGTCCTCGCATAGCGCGTACATCCTGGCGACCGGCACGTCGGTGCCTGCCAGCGCGGCCATCACGCGGTACTCGCGTTCGATGGCATGGGCCGAGGGCAGCAGCTTGGACTTGGGGCCGGGCTTGGCGCGCATCACATAGGTCTGGCCCGGCGTGATCAGCTTGAAGGTGGGGTTGGACTGGCCGCCCTTGAACTGCTCGATGGTGAGCGGGCCGGCAAAACCCGCCACATGCTCGCGCATCCACACCTCCAGCGCGGCCATGTCGAAGCGTTGCTGCTCGGCTACCTCGCGGGTGCCTTCGAAATTCGAAACGTTGGTGCTCATGCTGTCTCCGTTTTTTCGGTATGTTCCGGGTTTTCCGAGATTCGAAACTGTCTGCCTGCGGCGTGGCTAGCTGGCCGGCCCCCGCAAGTCGCGAAAGCGCAGGTACTGGTGCAGCAGCACTTCCATGGTGGTGTGGCGCGTGCCGCTGTGCACCGGCGTGGGCGGCGAGTAGTTCATCATGCGCACCACCCAGTCCAGCGGATCGTCGCCCACGTCCAGCACGTTGATGCAGCCGGCGGTTTGCATCAGGCTGCCGTAGAACAAGCGGCGACCGCAGGTGATGGCGTGGGACAGGATGGCGCGATTGGTGCCGCCATGCAGGACGAGCAGGACGGTGTCCCAGTTGGGATCCTCGCGCAGGCGGCGCAGTGCGGGCAGCACGCGGTCAAGGAATTCGCCGACGCTTTCGCCGTCGAGAAAGCGCTTGTCTTCCGGCACTTCGCCTTCGAAGGCGCCGATAAAGGCATCGCGCAGCTTGTCGTCGCTGATGCCCTGCAGCTTGCCGCCACGGATTTCCTGCAGCTCGGGCCAGGTTTCCAGCGTGGCGTCTTCCATCCCGGGCAGTTCGGCCAGCACGCGTTCGGCGGTTTCCACCGTGCGCGGCAACCCGCTGACGATGATGCGGTCGAAGCGGATGTTCTCCGCGGCAAAGGCGCGGCCGGCGGCGCTGGCCTGCGCCCGGCCGGTTTCGTTGAGCGGTACCAGCTCGGGCAGCGCCGGGCGGCCGGTCGCGTCGAAGTAGGTCACGGCGCCGTGGCGCAACAGGTAGACGCGGCGGCGGGGCGAGGGCGGCAATTCCATGCAAGTCTCCGGTGCTTGGCCGATGCGCCCGTCTGCGCGGGCATGGTCGGCGTGGTATTGCGTGGCCAGGTCGGCCGCTCAGCGATAGTTCGGCTTGCGCTTTTCCAGGAAGGCGCCAATGCCTTCGCCCGCATCCTTGTGATGCAGCGCGGCCACGAAGTTGTCGCGCTCTTCGGTCAGGTGCCCGGTCAGGCTGGCGGTGCTGGCGTGATTGATCAGCGCCTTGATGCGGCCCACGGCATGCGGCGAGCGCGCGGCCAGCGTTTCGCCCAGGCGCAGCGCTTCGGTGAGCGCCTGGCCGGCAGGCACCACGCGGTTGACCAGCCCGAAATGGGCCAGGCGCGCGGCATCGATGGGCTTGCCTTCCATCATCAGTTCGGAGGCGAGCTGGCGGGGCAGGGCGCGGGCCAGTTCATACGAGCCGCCACCGTCAGGCGTCAGCCCGACATTGACGTAGGCCATGACGAACTTCGCATCGCTGGCGGCCACTACGAAATCGCACGCGAGCACCAGCGAGAAGCCAGCGCCCGCGGCAGGGCCTTCCACCGCCGCGATGATGGGCTTGGGAAAGGCGTGCAGCGTTTCGATCCAGTGATTGAGGACTTCGATGCTCTCGGCCTGCACTTCGGGCGGCTTGGCGCGGTTGCCCAGCAGGCGGTTGAGGTTGCCGCCGGCACAGAACACGCCGTCGGCGCCGGTGATCACCACCGCACGGATTTCCTGATCGCGTGAGGCAAGTTCAAGTGCTTCCTGCGATGCCGCGTAGATGTCCGGGTGCAGCGCGTTGCGTGCCTCGGGGTTCGAGATGGTCAGCACCAAGGTGGAGTCGACGCGTTCGGATAGCAACTGTGCGGTCATGGCGGCCTGTGGGAAGAAGCGAATGCAACAATGCAGAAGCGGGGGGCGGATACGAAACGACCGCAGGCCAAGACAAGCCTGCGGTCGCGGTTCTTACTGCTCTTCGGCCAGCAGCGACAGGCCGAGGCCGGCGCGGCGCCACAGCCACGGGCTGGGGCGGTAGCGCATGTCGCCGGTCAGGCGTTCCAGGTTGCGCAGCACCGTCAGCACCAGGTGCGGGCCGATCACGTCGCCCAGCGCCAGCGGGCCCTTGGGGTAGCCCAGGCCGAGGTTGACGGCGAGATCGATGTCGACCGGCGTGGCAATGCGCTGCTGCGCGATGTCGCTGGCGATATTGACGATGCAGCTGACAATGCGCTGGGCCACGAAGCCGGCCGAGTCGCGGATCACGGTGACGGGCACGCCATCGCTGCCGAACAGGCCGTGTGCGGCCTCGCGCATGGCGGCGGAGGTGGCGGGCGTGGTCATCAGCGTGCGGCGCTTGGTGGCTTCGAACGGCAGCAGGGTGTCGATGGCGACCACGCGTGTCGCATCCAGGCCCTCATGCAGCGCGCAGGTGGTGGCGTCCAGGCCCAGCGGCGTGACCACGATCAGGGCGTCGTCCGAGGGCCGGTTGCCGGCTTCGGGCGTGATGCCCAGCGAGAGCAGCAGCTTGACGGCCATGCCGTGGCCACGTTCGTCGGCAAGGCTTACCCACACGCTGGTGGGGCGCGCGGCCGGCACGGCGGCCGCGGCGGGCACCTGCTTCTGGCCATCGGCATAGCGGTAGAAGCCGGCGCCGGCCTTGCGGCCGATCAGGCCGCCCACCGAGCGGACCGCCGTGATGGGCGACGGGCGGTAGCGCGGCTCCTGGTAAAACTGGTTGTAGATGGATTCCATCACCGGGTGCGAAACGTCCAGCCCGGTCAGGTCCATCAGCTCGAAGGGGCCCATGCGGAAGCCGGCCTGCTCGCGCATGATGGCGTCGATGTCGGCGAAGTCGGCCACGCCTTCCTGCGCCACCTTCAGGCCTTCGATATTCATGCCGCGGCCGGCATGGTTGACGATAAAGCCGGGCATGTCCTTGCAGCGCACCGGCGTGTGGCCGAGCCGGCGCGACAGCGCCATCAGCGCATCGCCCACGGCGGGGTCGCCCGACAGGCCGTCGATGACCTCGACCACCTTCATCAGCGGCACCGGGTTGAAGAAGTGGTAGCCGGCGATGCGGCCGGGCTGCTTCGCGCCGACCGCGATCGCGGTAATCGACAGCGACGACGTGTTGGAGGCAATCACCGCATCCGGACGCAGAATGGCTTCCAGCTTTGCCACCAGGTCACGCTTGACTTCCAGCTTCTCGACGATGGCTTCGAGCACCATGTCGCAGCCGGCCAGGTCGTCCAGCGTGGCGCAGGGCAGCACGCGGGCCAGCGCCGCTGCGCCGTCCTCTGCACTCATCTTGCCCTTTTCGGCCAGCTTGGCAAAGGTGTCCTGCAGGTATTGCCGGGCCGCCGCCACGGCTTGCGCGTTGGTGTCGTACAGGCTGACGGTCAGGCCGGCTTGCGCGGCGATCTGCGCAATGCCACGGCCCATGGCGCCCGTGCCGACGATGCCGAGGGTGTCGATGGTGAAAGTGCTCATAGTGCTTCCAGAAAAGTGTGGTTAAATTAGCACGATCGTACGTTTTTTGCATCATCCGCGACAGTGGGCCGATGCAAGCGGCGTGCGCTGATCGGCCAGAGAGGACCACCAGAGTCTGTCATGGCTCACAATGCCTGTTGATCAGGTATGCGCAGGACACGATGCCCCCTGATTCCATCGCGATTCCCCCCCTGTGGATCGCAAATAACGAGGAGAGAGACGACATGCTGAAACTTTGTGGCTTTGCCGCCAGCAACTACTACAACAAGGTCAAGCTGGCCTTGCTGGAGAAGAACCTGCCGTTCGAGGAAGAACTGGCCTGGATCGGCAAGACCGATCTCGAAGCCTCGCCCTTGGGCAAAGTGCCCTACATGATCACCGATCACGGCCCGCTATGCGAGTCCGAAGTGCTGGACGCCTATATCGAGTCGACCTATCCGCAATCTCCGCTGCTGCCGGCGGACCCTTACCGGGCCGCGAAGGTACGCGAACTGGTGACCTTCCTCGAGCTTTACCTGGAACTGACCGCGCGCGAGCTTTATCCGGAAGCGTTCTTTGGCGGCAAGGTGAGCGATGGTGTGAAGGAGCGCCAGAAGAAGCTGCTGGAGCGATATATCCCCGCGTTCGCCAAGCTGGCGAAGTTCTCGCCTTACCTGGCTGGCGAGACCTTCACGCTGGCGGACTGCGCCGCGGTGGTGCACTTCCCGCTGATTTCGTCGTGCACCAAGATCATCTACGGTACGGACATGTTGTCCGACCTGCCGGTCAGGGATTACCTCAAGCGGATGGGTGAGCGGCCCACCGTGCAAAAGGTGAACGCGGATCGCAAGGCGAACACGGAGCTCATGCTGAGCGGGCGGAAGTAAGTCAGGGTTTGCTCCAGGCAAAACGCCCGCGATCCGCGGGCGTTTTGCGTTGATGGTCTTGCGTCAGGGGCGGGAGCGGCTCGCAGGACCGTTCTGCTTGGGTAACCAGCGCCGCACGCAGTCCCGCAGGCGCTCTTACAACGCCTTCAACCTCTCCAGAGCCAACGCCAGCGTCTCCTCCTTCTTGGCAAAGCAGAACCGCACCACGCCAGACTCGCGCGGCTGCGAATAGAACGCCGACACCGGGATCGCCGCCACCCCGATCTCGCGCGTCAGCCACATCGAGAAATCCGCCTCGCTCATATCGGAAATGGCCGAGTAGTCCACGCACTGGAAGTAGGTGCCATCCGACGGCAGCAGCTTGAAGCGCGTCGTGGCCAGCCCGGCGCGGAAGAAGTCGCGCTTGGCCTGGTAGTAAGCCGGCAGGTCCAGGTAAGGCGCGGGGTCCGCCATGTACTCGGCCAGCCCGTACTGCACCGGCGTATTCACCGTAAACACGTTGAACTGGTGCACCTTGCGGAATTCCGCGGACAGCGCCGCCGGCGCGGCCACATAGCCCACCTTCCAGCCGGTGACGTGATACGTCTTGCCGAAGCTCGACACCACGAAGCTGCGCCGTGCCAGTTCGGGATGGCGCGAGACCGACTGGTGAAGCTGGCCGTCGAACACCATGTGCTCGTAGACCTCGTCGGACAGCAGCAGGATATCGGTGCCTGCCAGCAGTTCGGCCAGGCGCTCCATGTCGCCCGCGCGCCAGATGGTGCCGGTGGGGTTGTGCGGGGTGTTGATCAGCAGCATCCGCGTGCGCGGCGTGATGGCGGCGGCGAGTCGGTCGAAGGGGATGCGGAAGTGCGGCGCGTCCAGCGCGACCGATACCACCTTGCCGCCGGCCAGTTCGATGGCGGGGATGTAGCTGTCGTAGCAGGGCTCCAGCACGATCACCTCATCGCCCGGATGCACGGCGCACAGGATGCTGGTGAGGATGCCCTGGGTGGCGCCGGCCGTGACCGTGATCTCGCTGTCCCAGTCGTAGGCATGGCCGTACAGCTTGCCGATCTTGTCGGCGATGGCCTGGCGCAGCCTAGGCACGCCCGCCATCGGCGGGTACTGGTTGAGGCCCGAGCGCATGGCATGCGCGACCGCATCGACGATCTTCGGGTCGCAGTCGAAATCCGGGAAGCCCTGGCCCAGGTTCACCGCGTTGCGCTCGGCGGCCAGCGCCGACATCACGGTGAAGATGGTGGTGCCGACGTTGGGCAGGCGCGACATCGGCGGGGTGAGCGGATCGAGGGTGCTGGCGCCGGACGGGGCGCTCGGATTGGTGGTGGGCATGGGAAGCTGCGTCAGGCTGGACGGTCTGGATGGACGGGAAACGTTGCTGGCATTCTAGCGGGGATCGGCCTGCGCCTGCGCACGGCGTGCCGCCAGCCAGCCGGCGAAGGCCTGGGGCAGCAGGATGTCCACGCCGCTCTGGCGGCGCAGCCGGCTCTTCAGCTTGAGCACAGCCTTGTCCTTGGACACCAGGCAGGCCGCCTGGGCAAAGTGCGCCAGTTCGATGAACTTCTGGTCGTCGGTGTCGCGGCAGCGCGGCAGGCGCGCCGCCAGCGTCTCGGTTTCCTCCGGGATGGCGAAGGCGGTGGTCAACCGGTCCACCGTGGCCATGGCGGCGGGAATGTCGACGCCGAAATGGGCAAATTGCGGATAAGCCAGCACACGGCGCAGTTCCTCGCGGCAGTCGGGCCGGATTACCGCGGCGATGGCGCCGCTGTGCAGCGCGGCCCGGATGGGTTCGACATGGGGGTCGGCAAAGACCAGCAGGTCGACCCAGATATTGGAGTCGAGCACGACCCGCGGCGCGGGCAGGGCGGCAAAGGCGGGCTCGGCCGGCGGGGAATTGGCGGGTACTGCGGTGGATTCAGGGTGCATTCGTTACAATCTGGCCTTTGTGTTTGCCGCGATTTTGCCATGCTCATCGTCCTGTCCCCTGCCAAGTCGCTCGACTACGAGACGCCCCCGCGTCTGAAGACCCATACGCTGCCCCGTTTCATCGACCGCTCGGCGGTGTTGATCGAGCGCCTGCGCAAGCTCGCGCCGCAGGATATCGGCGCGCTGATGGACATCTCCGACAAGCTCGCGGTGCTCAATGCCGTCCGCTACGGGGACTGGTCGCCGGAGTTTACCGCGGCTAACAGCAAGCAGGCCGTGCTCGCCTTCAATGGCGACGTGTACGACGGCCTGGACGCGTCCACCCTGTCCAGCGAAGATCTCGCCTTCGCGCAGAAGCACCTGCGTATCCTCTCCGGGCTGTACGGCGTCTTGCGGCCGCTTGACTGGATGCAGCCCTACCGGCTGGAAATGGGCACGCGGCTGGACAATGCGGCGGGCAAGGATCTCTATGCCTTCTGGGGCGACGACGTCACCCGCTTGCTGCAGGAGGACTTCAGGGAGCAGAAGAGCGAGGGTAGCCCCACCCTGGTCAACCTGGCCTCCGAAGAGTATTTCAAGGTGGTGCGGCCCAAGGTGCTCGCGGCCAGGATCGTTACGCCGGTATTCGAGGACTGGAAAGGGGGCCGCTACAAGATCATTTCCTTCCACGCCAAGCGGGCACGCGGCTATATGGCCCGCTATGCGGTGACCCACCGCATCACCGAGCCGGCAAGGCTCCAGCGCTTCGCCGAGCACGGCTACGCCTTCGATGCGGCAGCCTCCGACGACGCGCGCTGGGTATTCCGCCGGCGCCTGGAAGACTGACGCGCAGACAGACCAACGCCCGCCGGCCAGTTGCCGGACCGCCCCCGAACCCAGCGCCAGGGCTTGCCCAGAGAGAGGCATTCCGGCGCGAACCCTGCGAGATGCCACGCCATGACCAGAGCCCTGCATATCTCCGCCAGCTTCGATGCGGGCGCCATCGAAGTCGAGTCGCTCGCCCAGGCCGACGACATCCGCCTGCGCATCCGCGCCGACTCGCACGCCGAATTTCGCCAGTGGTTCCATTTCCGCTTGCAGGGCGCGGCAGGGCAGGCCTGCCGCCTGCAATTCCTCAATGCCGGCGACTGTACCTACCCCGATGGCTGGCGCGGCTACGAAGCCGTGGCGTCGTACGACCGCGCACACTGGTTCCGCGTGCCGACCACCTTCGACGGCAGCACCATGACGGTGGCCTTCACGCCCGAGCACGACAGCATCTGGCTGGCCTACTTCGAGCCTTATTCCGAAGACCGCCATCTGTCGCTGCTTGCCGGTTGCCAGCGCTCGCCGCTGGCGCGCCTGTCGCACCTGGGCAGCACCGTGGACGGCCGCGACATGACCGCGGTCACGGTGGGTACGCCCGGCGACGGCAAGAAGACCATCTGGATGATCGCGCGCCAGCATCCCGGCGAAACCATGGCGGAGTGGTTCTGCGAGGGCGTGCTGCAACGCCTGACGGGCACGGGCCTGTGGGCCGGGGACCCGGTGGCGCGCCGCCTGCTGGAGCGCGCCGTCTTCCACATCGTGCCCAATATGAATCCCGACGGCTCGGCGCGCGGTAACCTGCGCACCAATGCGGCCGGGGCCAACCTCAACCGCGAATGGATGGCTCCCAGCCAGCAGACGAGCCCCGAGGTGTATCACGTGCGCCGCGCCATCGAGGCCGCCGGCTGCGACATGTTCTTCGACATCCACGGCGACGAAGGCCTGCCCTATAACTTCGTCGCCGGCAGCGAGATGCTGCCCGGCTTCACCGAAGCACAGCGTGCCGAACAGTTGCGTTTCATCGACGCGTTCAAGCGCGCGACGCCGGATTTCCAGGACGTCCACGGCTATGCCGCCAGCAAGTACAACGCGGACGCGCTCAAGCTGGCCTCGAAGTACATCGGCCATACCTTTGGCTGCCTGTCGCTGACGCTGGAGATGCCGTTCAAGGACAATGCCGATCAGCCCGATCCGGCGGTGGGCTGGAACGGCGCGCGCAGCGCTTTGCTGGGCGCGGCAATGCTGCAGGCCATCCTGGAGCAACTGGGCTGAACGCACGGATGGCCAGATAGCCGCCCGCCGGGCGGCTATCTGGCGGGGCGCATCAGTTCGCCTTAATGCGCGTTGGCATTAATTCGTCTTTTTGGTGGTCGACTTGCTGCTGCTCTTGCTGGCCGGCTTGGCGCTGCTGCTGCTGCTGCTGCTGCTGCCGGCTTTGGAAGAGGTTGCCTTGGTGGACTTGGTGCTGGTGGTGGCCTTCCCAGAGCCCGACTTGCTCGCCTTGCCGCCCTTGCGGGCTTTGCTGCTGGTGGCCTGGCGCGTAGTCGCGCTGCTGCGTACGGCGGGCGCGGCGGCCGGTTCGCTGATGATGGTGCCGCTGCCATCGAGCAGCTCGTAGGCCAGCATCATGCCGTCGGCATAGCCGCAGCGCACCTTGACCGGTTCCCACTGGGCTTCGGCATGGCGCTTGTGGGCGGTGGCGGTAAAGGTCACCACGGCGCTGACCGGAACCGCCTGCTTGCCTTGCGAGAAGCGGCCATCCCAGGGTTCCACGGTGGCCTGGCCGGCGCCGAGCGCGCCGGTGGGGATCTTCAGTGCGTCGTAGCTGGCCGAGCGGGGCACCACCCAGCTGGCGTGCGCGGCGCAATCGGCCACATCCGCGCTCGCATTCTCGGTTTGCATCAGTTGCTGGCGCATCTGCGCACGGTACTCGGCCAGACTCACGCGGCCTTGCGCGGGTAGCGTCACGGTCTTGGTGGGCGGTGCCGCAGTGGCGGCGGCCACGGGCGGGGCAGGGGTCGCGGGTTTGGCGGCGGCCTGGGTGGCGATGCCGGGCGTTGCCACGGCGTCGCGATCATTGAGCGGAGTATCGGCGCAGCCCACCAGGGCGATCGCACCTGCCACTGCAGCAGCGAGCGAGCACAGCCGGCTGCTGATGAGGTCAGAGAGTCGTCGGATCACGGGATCGTCTTGCTTTGGAGCATAAGGGGTTGGCAAAGGTCTGCCATGATAGAGGAAACCCATGCAGCAAAGTTCCGAAATCTCCCGGCGTAAGGGTTCCACCCGAAGCGGGTTGCTGCCGGCGTTGCGGCCGAGTGCAGCCTTCGGCGCGGCGGCAAAGACCGCCGCGGGAGCGGCGGTGCGGGATTTGGCGCGCGCTGCGGTGCCAGTGCGGCCTGCCCTGCATTGCACGGCGGGCCGCATGGTTTCCGGTACGCTCAAGCGGCCTTGACGAAGACCTTGAGCTCTTCCAGCAGCGCGTTGAGATCGGCCTTCAGCTTGCCGAACCCGGCGTTGTGCACGAGGCCGACTTCGTCCATGTACAGCTTGCGGTTGATCTCGAGCTGCAGGCTGTGGCGCTTCTGTGCCGGCTGGCCCACCACGCGCACGATCTCCACGCCCTTATAGGGGTGGTTGCGCCAGACGTCGTAGCCCATCTCCTTGAGCACGCCTTCGACGCGGTCCGTGAAGCGCGTATCGCAGGTGGTGCCGTCGCGGTCGCCGACCACGAAGTCGGGATGCTGCAGCCCCGGATGCTCGGTGGCGTACTGCGCCGCTTCGCTGGGCATCGAGTGGCAGTTGATGTGCCACGCGCTGCCATGGCTGGCGATAGCCTGGTCGGCCAGCTTCTGCAGCTGGGCGTAGTAGGGCAGGTAGTACTGCGCAATGCGCGCCTGCACCTCGGCCACGCTCAGCTTGCGGTCGTAGATGGCTTCGCCGGTATCCAGCACGCGCCACACCAGCCCCTTGCCGAGTCGGGTCTTCGAGGTTTCCTGGCGCGGGCCGGGCCAGGGCGCGTCCAGCACGGCCTCGTCGATTTCCTCGATGCCGCGGTTGGCATCGAGGTAGCTGCGCGGGAAGCCCGCGCACAGCAGCGCAATGCCGCGTGCGGGAGCGTCGGCGTACAACTCGTCGACGAAGGTGTCTTCGGCCTGGCGCAGCAGCGCCAGGGGCAGGCCGGCGGCCGGCCGGAAATCAGCCGGGTAGCTGGTGGCGCTGTGCGGGGAATCGAGAAAGAGCGGGCTGCTCTCGCCTTGCGGCAGTTGCAGGAGGTAAGGGCTGAGCCCGGTCTTTCGGTCTGCTTCCGTCATGATGGGTGTCGGTTAATCCAGGGTGATCTTGGCTGCGGCGGCGATGCGTTTGTTCTTCGCGACTTCGGATTTGATCTGCGCGGCGAACTCGGCCGGTGTATTGCCAACCGGCACCGCACCCAGCTTCTCCAGCTTAGCCTTTACTTCGGGCATCGCCAGTACCTTGACAGCGGCGTTGTGCAGCTTGGTCTGCACGTCGGCGGGCAGGCCGGCCGGCGCGATCAGGCCGAACCAGGCGGCATCGTTGACTTCGGGCAGGCCGAGTTCGGCGAAGGTCGGCACATTGGGCAGGGCCGGCACGCGCTTGGGCGAGGCTACGGCCAGGGCGCGCAGCTTGCCGCCTTCGATAAAGGGCAGCGACGAGGGCAGGTTGTCGAACAGCACCTGCACCTGGTTGGCCAGCGCGTCGTTCAGCGCGGGGCCCACGCCCTTGTACGGCACGTGCAGGAGTTCGGTCTTGCTGCTCATCTTGAACAGTTCGCCCATCATGTGCGAGACGCTGCCGTTGCCGGCCGAGCCGTAAGCCATCTTGTTCGGCTGGCTCTTGGCCAGGGCGATGAAGGCCTTCATGTCGTTGGCCTTCACAGCCGGGTTGATGCTCATCACGTTGGGCACCGAAGCCAGGTTGGTGATGGTGGTGAAGTCCTTGGTGGCATCGTAGGACAGGCGCGGGTACACAGCGGGGTTGATGCCATGCGTGGAAGCCGTGGCGATGCCCAGGGTGTAGCCGTCCGGCGCGGCCTTGGCCAGGTAGCCGGTACCGATGCTGCCGCCGGCGCCGCCGCGGTTGTCCACCACCACGGTCTGGCCCAGTTGCTGGCCGAGCTTGTCGGCCACGATGCGCGCGACGATGTCGGTGGTGCCGCCTGCGGGGAACGGCACGATCAGCGAGATCGGCTTGGTCGGGTAGCTGCCCTGGGCCGCGGCCGAAAGCGACAGGCCAGCGGCGGCGGCGCCAGTGGCGGCGGCAAGGAGGCGGAGCATGTTACGGCGTTGCATGGTTCGGTTCCTGAATGGAGGGAGAGAGGGGAGAAAAAGGGCTTTCGCGATTCTGCTTGTTTGGGCAACGACACCGCAAACGAATTAAAATCGTGGGATCATTCCGTTTGGTAGCGAAGTAAGGGGTTATCTATGCGGCGCTTGTGTCCGTCGCTGACTGAATTGCAGGCCTTCGAGGCCGCCGCGCGCTACAACAGTTTTACCGCCGCGGCGAGGGAGCTCCATGTCACGCAGGGTGCGGTGAGCAAGCAAGTGCGCAGCCTGGAAGCCTTTCTCGGCGTGGAGTTGTTCGAGCGCGTGCGCCAGCGCCTGATGCTCACGGATGCCGGCCAGCGCTACCTGGACCGTATCCGGCCCAGCCTGACCGAGATCGAAGCCGCCACGGTGGAACTGATCGCCCGGCAGGGCCGCGGCGGCACCTTGCACATTGCCAGCATGCCCACGCTTGGCGCCAAGTGGCTCATCCCGCGCCTGCCGCAGTTTTTCGAGAAACATCCCGACGTCAGCCTGGAGTTCGTGCCGCATGCGCAGGGCTACGATTTTTCCCAGCCCGACCTCGACGCCGCCATCCGTTTCGGCGATGGCATGTGGCCGGGCAGCCTGGCCGACTACATGACCGGCCGCGAAGTCCTGCCGGTGTGCCGGCCCGCCCTGCTGGCGGGCGAGCCCGAAGGGATGGTGCGCACGCCTTCGTCCCTGCTGCGCTTTCCCCTGCTGCATCACACCACCGTGCCCGAAGCCTGGCCCGACTGGTTCGCCGAGCTTGGCGTCGCCACGCGCAAGGCGTGGAGCGGCGCGCGCTTCGACCAGTTCTCGCTGCTTACCCAGGCGGCGATGTCCGGGCTTGGCGTCGCGCTGATCCCGCGCTGCCTGATCGAGGAAGAGCTTGCCACCGGCGTGCTGGTGGTGGCGCATCCGGCACGGGTGCTGAGCAAGAAGGGCTACTACCTTTGCTATCCGGAGCAGAAACAGCATCTGCCGGCCCTGCAAACCTTCCGCCAGTGGGTGATGGAAGGGGTCGACGTGGTGGCATGACGGACCCTTTGTAATCAAGACTTACGTTTTTCCGCAAACGATTTTCCGGCCGACTGCGTTTAAGAGATATGTCAGCCATGACGGCCCCGGGGGGCTAGTGGCGCCGGGGCCTGGACTGGAGAATCTCATGTGCGGGTCGACATTTCCCTTCCCTGTTTTGCCCACGGCCAGCCTCGTACGGATTGTCGACGCTACGCTGTCCGGCTGCGCGATCTTGCCGGCGCGGCCTGCCACCACTATCGCGCGCCGGTCTTTGCCTACTGACGCGGCGGGGGCGGGCGCGGCATTCACGGAGGATGAGCCGGCAAGGCGGGACCAGAGCCATTGAGCGACAAAGCAGCAACCAGCAGGGCGGCAGGTCGCCACGCCGCCCCGGTGCAAGACGCGGACTTCCGGGAGAGCAACGCATGACCACCACCGCCACGACAACCGCAGCCATCGCGGTCAACCGCTTCGGGCTGGGCGCGCGCCCCGACGAATCCCCGCCCGCCGATCCGCGTGGCTGGCTGCTCGACCAGTTCGAGCGCTACCAGGCCAGGCCGGCGCCCTGGAGCGGGCAGCCCGATACGGCGGCGCTGGCCGGCGCGTATGGCGCCCAGCAGCGCGAGGTCCGCCAGTCGCAGGCTGACGTCAAAGCCGCCGCTCGCCAGCAGTTGCAGCGCGAGACGCGCGAGGCCTATCGCAATGCCGTGGACGCACGCGTGACGAGCGCGCTGGTTACGCCCGCGCCGTTCGTCGAGCGGCTGGTGCACTTCTGGTCCAATCACTTCGCGGTCTCGGTCGAGAAGCCGGCGGTAGCCGCGCTGGCCGGCGCATTCGAGGCCGAGGCGATCCGCCCGCACGTGCTTGGGCGCTTCGAGGACATGCTGGTGGCGGTGGAGCGGCATCCCGCCATGCAGATCTTCCTGGATCAGGTGCGCTCGATCGGGCCGGACAGCATGGCCGCGCAGCGCGCGCCCGGACGGCAGCTCGGGCTGAACGAAAACCTGGCGCGCGAAATCCTGGAGTTGCATACGCTGGGTGTGCGCAGCGGCTACCAGCAGGCCGACGTCACCGAGTTCGCGCGCGCGCTGACCGGCTGGAGCATTGGTGGCCTTGGTGCCCGCGCAGAAGGCGAGCCAGGGTACTTCGAGTTCCGGCCGCGCCTGCATGAGCCCGGCGCCCGGACCATCCTGGGCCGCACCTACGCGCAGCAAGGCGAGGCGCAGGCACTGGCGGTGCTGCACGATCTCGCGCACAGCGAAGCCACCGCGAACCATCTCGCCACCAAGCTGGCGCGGCACTTCGTCGCCGATACGCCGCCGCCGGCACTGGTGACACGTTTGTCAGATGCATACCTGCGCAGCGGCGGCGCGCTGTCCGAGGTGTATCGCGCACTGGTGGAATCGCCCGAGGCGTGGGCCGGCGCGCCGGCCAAGTTCAAGACGCCGTGGGAGTGGGCCGTGTCCTCGCTGCGCGGGCTGGGGCTGCGCGAACCGGGCGCGCAGCATTTCGCGCCAATGCTGACCCAGCTTGGCCAGCCGGTCTGGCGGCCGGGATCGCCCGCGGGCTACGACGACATCGCCGCGAGCTGGGCCGCGCCCGATGCGCTGGTGCGGCGGGTGGAACTGGCGCAGCGCCTGGCCGCGCGCGTCGGCGACCGGCTCGATGCGCGCGAGCTTGGTCCCCGGCTGCTCGCCGGTTCGTTGTCCGCACCGACCGCCGGCGCCATCGCACGCGCCGAAAGCGCCCAGACCGCGCTGGCCTTGCTGCTGGTCTCGCCCGATTTCCAAAGGAGGTGATCGCCATGTTTTCCCGCCGAGATTTCCTGCGCGCCACCGCCGGCGCGGGCGCCATGCTTGCACTGCCACGCCTCACGCTGGCCAGCGTGGATTCCGACCGGCGCTTTGTCTTCGTCATCCAGCGCGGCGCCGCCGACGGCCTGAACACCGTGATTCCCTACGCCGATCCCGGCTACGCCCGCCTGCGCGGCGCGCTCGCCATCGACGCCACGCAGGCCACGCGGCTCGACGGCACATTCGCGCTGCATCCCGCGCTGGCGGAGACGGCGCGTCTCTATGCCGCCGGGCAGGCGCTCTTTGTGCAGGCGGTGGCATCGCCTTACCGCGAGCGCTCGCACTTCGACGGCCAGAATGTGCTGGAGACCGGCGGCAACGCGCCCTACCAGGTCAAGGACGGCTGGCTGAACCGGCTGGTGGGCATGCTGCCGAAGCGGACCGATAACGCGATCGCCTTCGCGCCGACCGTCCCGGCAGCCTTGCGCGGGACGGCCGATGTCAGCTCCTATGCGCCATCGGCCTTGCCGGCCGCGCCGGATGACCTGCTGGCGCGTGTCGGGCAGCTCTACGAGATGGATGCGCAACTGCATCCGCTCTGGAACGCCGCGATGCAAGCCCGCGGACTCGCCGGCGATGCCGGCGCGCGCCAGGACCCGGCGAGCCTGGGACGCCTTGCCGCCGGCTTCCTGGCGCGGGCGGACGGGCCTCGCATCGCCATGATCGAAACCGGCGGCTGGGACACGCACAGCGCACAGGCGCCGCGGCTGGCTGCCAGGCTCAAGGCGCTGGACGCCATGCTGGCGGCGCTGCGCGACGGGCTGGGCCCGTCATGGGAACGCACCACGGTACTGGTGGCTACCGAGTTCGGACGCACCGCCGCCGCCAACGGCACCGGCGGCACCGATCACGGCACGGCGGCGGCGGCGATGCTGATGGGCGGCGCCGTCAAAGGCGGGCGGGTGCTGGCTGACTGGCCGGGCCTGGCGCCGGGTGCGCTCTACCAGGGACGCGATCTCGCGCCAACGACGGAACTGGACGGATTGATCGCCGCGGCAGCGGCACAAAGCTTCGGGCTGGATGGCGAGCGCGTGGCGCGCACGCTGTTCGGACGCGGGGGCGGGCAGGGGGGGATGCTGGGCGGACTGCTGCGCGCCTGAGTCAGGCGCGCGGCAGTCCAGGCCCGGGTGATGCCGGATATTGCCGGTTACTTGGAGAGCAGGCGCATCGCCTGCTCCAGGCCGGCGAGCGTGACGGGATACATCCGCGACTTCATGATCTGGTTGATCACCGTCACCGATTGCCGATACTGCCACAGCCCTTCCGGTTCAGGGTTAAGCCACACAAAGCGCGGGAACTGCTCGATCAGCCGGTTGAGCCAGACCGCGCCCGCTTCCGGATTGTTGTACTCCACCGACCCGCCGGGCTGCAGGATTTCATACGGACTCATGGTGGCGTCGCCGACAAAGATCACCTTGTAGTCCGGCGTGTACTTGTGGATCAGGTCCCAGGTAGCGATCTTCTCCGCATGGCGGCGGCGATTGTTCTTCCACACGTAGTCATACACGCAGTTGTGGAAGTAGTAGTACTCAAGGTGCTTGAACTCGGTCTTGGTCGCCGAGAACAATTCCTCCACGCGCTTGATGTGGTCGTCCATCGAGCCGCCCACATCCATCAGCATCAGTACCTTGACCTTGTTGTGGCGCTCGGGCCGCAGCTTGATATCAAGCAGGCCCGCGTTGGCCGCGGTCGAGTGGATGGTGTCGTCCAGGTCCAGTTCGGTCTCGGCACCCTCGCGGGCGAACCGGCGCAGGCGGCGCAGCGCCACCTTGATATTGCGCGTGCCGAGTTCGACCTGATCGTCGTAATCCTTGTACGCCCGCGTCTCCCACACCTTGATGGCGGTGCGGTTGCCCTTGGAGGGACCGCCGATGCGGATGCCTTCCGGGTTATAGCCGCCATGCCCGAACGGCGAGGTGCCGCCCGTGCCGATCCACTTGTTGCCGCCCTCGTGTTTTTCCTTCTGCTCGTCGAGCAGCTGCTTGAGCCGCCCCATCAGCTTGTCGAGCCCGCCCATGGCTTCGATCTTGGCTTTTTCCTCGGCCGACAGCTCGCGCTCCAGCGTCTTCTGCAGCCAGTCCAGCGGAATGTCGGATTTCCAGTCGACCAGGCTTTCCACGCCCTTGAAGTAGGCCGCGAAGGTCTGGTCGAACTTGTCGAAGTGCTTCTCGTCCTTGACCAGCGTCATGCGCGACAAGTAGTAGAACTCGTCGATCGACGGCGTGATGACCTCGGACTTGAGGGCTTCCAGCATGGTCAGGTATTCCTTGACCGACACCGGCAGCTTGGCGTGGCGCAGCGAGAAGAAGAAATCGATCAGCATGGTGGTCTCGCTTAAAGTTTTCCGGAGCGGGGGCGGTGGTTCGCGGGCGTGTTCACGATGCGCGCCCAGGCAGGTCCAGGCGGTATTGCAGGTGGCGCTTCACGGTCGGCCATTCGCTGGCGATGATGGAGAACACCACGGTGTCGCGCAGAGAGCCGTCGGGCATGCGCTGGTGGTTGCGCAGCACGCCGTCCTGCTTGGCGCCGAGACGGGCGATGGCAGTGCGGCTCTGATGGTTCATCCAGTGCGTGCGGAATTCCACCGCGATGCACGCCAGCTGCTCGAACGCGTGCGTGAGCAGCATCAGCTTGCATTCGGTATTGACCGCGCTGCGCTGCACGCGCTGCGCGTGCCAGGTATGGCCGATCTCCAGGCGCCGGTGCGTGCCGTCGACGTTGAAGTAGCGGGTCGCGCCCACCACCGCGCCCGGCACGCCGTCGCGGATCTCGCGGATCACGAACGGCATCGCGCCCTGTTGCTCGCGCATCTGCAGCGCGGTGTCGAGCCAGGCGCGGACCTGGTCAGGCGCCGGCACCGAGGTGTACCACAGCTTCCACAGTTCGCCGTCCGCGACCGCGGCCTGTACCTCCGCTTCATGCTCGGGGCGCAGCGGTTCCAGCAAGGCGTGCTGGCCGCGCAGGGTGATGGGTTCGATAAAACGTGCCATGGCTTGGTGGTCCGATGCCGTTGCGGTGCCTGGCTGTGTTCAGCGATTGGCGCGGTTCATGAACACCAGGCGCTCGAACAGGTGCACGTCCTGTTCGTTCTTCAGCAGCGCGCCGTGCAGCGGCGGGATCGCGGCCTTCTTGTCCGGGCTCTTGAGTGCTTCGGGCGGGATGTCCTCGGCCATCAGCAGCTTGAGCCAGTCGATCAGTTCGGAGGTGGAGGGCTTCTTCTTCAGGCCCGGCAGGTTGCGCATTTCATAGAAGGACTCGAGCGCGGCGGCCACCAGCTCGCGCTTGATGCCGGGATAGTGCACGTCGACGATGCGCTGCATGGTCTCGGCGTCGGGGAACTTGATGTAGTGGAAGAAGCAGCGGCGCAGGAAGGCGTCGGGCAGTTCCTTCTCGTTGTTCGACGTGATGATCACCAGCGGGCGGTGGCGCGCCTTGACCAGCTCGCGCGTCTCGTACACATAGAACTCCATGCGGTCGATTTCGCGCAGCAGGTCGTTGGGGAATTCGATGTCGGCCTTGTCGATCTCGTCGATCAGCAGCACCACTTGCTGGTCGGCCTCGAAGGCCTGCCACAGCACGCCCTTGATGATGTAGTTGCGGATATCGTGGACGCGGTCATCGCCCAGTTGCGAGTCGCGCAGGCGCGACACCGCGTCATATTCGTACAGGCCTTGCTGTGCCTTGGTGGTGGACTTGATATGCCACTGCAGCAGCGGCATGCCGAGCGCCGCCGCCACCTCCTCGGCCAGCATGGTCTTGCCGGTGCCGGGCTCGCCCTTGATCAGGAGCGGGCGCTGCAGGGCGCGGGCCGCGTTGACGGCCAGCTTGAGGTCATCGGTGGCGACGTACTGCTGCGTGCCTTCGAAACGGGACTGCTGGTTCTGGCTGGCGTTGGTGGTGTTGGACATGAGGCAACCTGAGGGGTTTGTGCGTGTCGGAATGGGCCAGTATAAAAGAGCTTTCCGGTTCGCGTGTGGCTCGCCGCTCCATGGCTGGACTGTCACGTGCAGCCTGCTGTACAATGCGGCGGTTTGACGCGCCCCCCACGTCCACGACTCCACCCCCACGCTCTGTCCGCCTTGTCACTCCCGCGGTCCTTGCCGGGAGGCGGCAATCGACAAGAGATGGTTCCAGAATGAGGCGGAGACAGCGCCGACATGCCTGGCAGTGCCCAGGTGTCCGGCCCAAGCTGGCGGCCCACACTGGCAGCGCCGCATCCGGCCGCAGGCCGATGCGATCCTGCCGGATGCATTCTGAAGCCATTTCCGACCGGTCGGGCAGGTCACGCAGGGTTTAACACTTCCAATCAGCTACGACAATGAAAAAGCTCCTCACAATGGTGGTGCTGGGCGCGGCCGCAACGGCTGCGCAAGCCCAGGAAGTCAAGGGCAATGTGGACGCCGCCAAAAACAAGGTCGCGATGTGTATTGGTTGCCATGGTATTCCCGGCTATCGGGCCTCCTTCCCCGAGGTGTACCAGGTGCCCCTGCTCGGTGGCCAGAACGCCAAATACATCGAGAACGCGCTGAAGGAATACCAGAAGGGCGACCGCAAGCACCCGACCATGCGTGGCATTGCCGCGACCCTGACCGACCAGGACATCGCCGACGTGGCTGCCTACTACGCGCAGCAGACCTCCGGCTCGCAAAACAACACCCAGAAGTAAGAGGACCCATCCATGAATACGCTTAAGACGCTTTCGCTCGCGATCGGCGCACTCGTGCTGGGCGCCTCGGCCATCACGGCCTCGGCTGCCGACCTGGCCGCCGGCAAGGCGCTGGTGGAGAAGGGCAACTGCGTGGCCTGCCACGGTGCCGGCATGAACGCCCCGATCAGCCCGGATTACCCGAAGCTGGCCGGCCAGCACGCCGACTACCTGTACCACGCCCTGGTTGCCTACCAGATCACCACCAACCCGCAGGTGGGGCGCTCCAACGCCATCATGGCTGGCCAGGTCAATGCCAACCCCGGCGTGACGGGCAAGGACGGCAAGCCGCGGCCCTTCACGCGCGAGGAACTGAAGGACATCGCCGTCTACATCGAGTCGCTGCCGGGTGGCCTGGTTCTGAAGAAGTAAGCACCCCGCCGCCGGCACGCGCCGCGCGACGAAGAAAGAAAGCCGCTGATGTCCAGCGGCTTTTTTCTTGCTTGCGACACGAGGGCGGGACCTTGCCCGGCGCGCCGGGGCGCTCCGGGCAAGGTCCCGGGCCGGATCAGTTGCCGGTGCTCTCGGCCAGGCGCCGTGCCTTCACGGCATTGGCCAGCGTTTCCAGCACCTTCACCGAGTCATCCCAGCCGATGCAGGCATCGGTGACCGACTGGCCATAGGTGAGATCTTCCACCGGCGTACCCTGGATGTGATCCTGGCGGCCGCCTACCAGGTGCGACTCCACCATCACGCCGACGATGCGCTCGTCGCCTGCTGCCATCTGGCGGCCGATGTCCTCGCAGACCGGGATCTGGTTCTCGTGCTTCTTGCTGCTATTGGCGTGCGAGGCATCGATCATCAGGCGCGCGGCCAGGCCGGCCTTGGAGATGGCTTCGCAGGCTTCCTGCACGCTGGCGGCATCGTAGTTGGGCGTCTTGCCGCCGCGCAGGATGATGTGGCAATCCTCGTTACCGGATGTCGAGACAATGGCGGAGTGGCCGCCCTTGGTCACCGACAGGAAATGGTGGGGCTGCGAGGCAGCCTTGATCGCATCGACCGCGATCTTGACGTTGCCATCGGTGCCGTTCTTGAAGCCTACCGGGCACGACAGCCCGGAGGCCAGTTCACGGTGCACCTGGCTCTCGGTGGTGCGCGCGCCGATGGCGCCCCAGCTGACCAGGTCCGCGATGTACTGCGGGCTGATCATGTCGAGGTATTCGGTGCCGGTCGGCACGCCCAGTTCGCTGATATTCAGCAGCAGTTCGCGGGCGGTGCGCAGGCCATCGTTGATCTTGAAACTGCCATCCATATGCGGATCGTTGATCAGCCCCTTCCAGCCCACCGTGGTGCGCGGCTTCTCGAAATACACCCGCATCACCACTTCCAGTTCCCCGGCGAAACGGTCGCGCTGGACCTTGAGCAGCTTGGCGTACTCGAGCGCGGCGCGGGTGTCGTGGATGGAGCAGGGGCCGATGATGACGATCAGGCGGTCATCCATGCCGTGCAGGATCCGGTGCATGGCCTGGCGAGCGCCGTAGATCACGTCGGACGCCTTTTCTGAGCAGCCGAATTCGCGGATCAGGTGCGCCGGCGGCAACAATTCCTTAAGTTCGCGAATGCGCAGGTCGTCGGTGTTCTTCAGCATGATGGCTCCGGATTTTGTAGGGTCGTGTGTTTGGGGTGTCTGGGCTAGAGCTTGGTGCGGGCCGGGATAAAAAAAGCCGCCAGGTTCGCTGGCGGCTTTTTTTGAATTCTGGAGGCACTTACGATCGTCCCTCTCCATCCGCCAGCGGTGCGAGATCGCTAAAAAAGTAAAAATAAAACTTAGCGGACATGGATGGGATCAGGCTCAACTGGCGTCGGTTATTTGCGGCAACGCGTCACGAGATGGCAGAAAATTGCGCCAAGCCTGTCAAATCTGCGGGCTGCGGCGGTTGATCATCGGGCAACGAAGCATCTTTATAGCGCGTTTTCAGGGGCTTGGCAAGCGTCCGGCAGTACCCCCGGCACATTTTCGAGCCGCCTCGTGGCGGGCCCCGGATCGAGCTCCAGCCCGCGCATTACGGCGGCAGTGCGATTCTCCACCCCCAGCTTCACGTACACATGCTGCAGGTGCTTTTGCACGGTGCGGGCACTGATGCCGAGCATGGTGGCGATCTCGCGATCCGTCTTGCCATGCGCCAGCCAGCGCAGCACCTGCTGCTCGCGCACGGTCAGCCTGGCGAGCATGGAGACCGCATGGACGTCCTGGCTAAGGCTCGATGTACGCATTGCGGCAGATAAGGGCCAGCGCGGCGGTACGCAATGCTGCGTATTGGCGCGCTCCCGTGTGTGAACCAACATGGATGAGGCCAGTATAGGCGCAGCCGGCGCGCGCAGCGGCGCGGTGGCGGCCCCTGCACAGGTTTGCCCGGGGGAAGACAGGCGAACGTGGCGTGCCAGGCTTGTCCGGCACGGGCGGGGCCATTTGGGAGGAGTAAAACACCATGCCGATCGACGAAGGGAGGCTGAAGGCCTTCATGGATCAGTTCGTCCAGGATTTGGGGGCGGTCATGCATGCCGCGACCATCGTGCTGGGCGATGCGCTGGGGCTTTACAAGGCCCTGGCCGAGAAGCCGATGACCGTACAGGTGCTGGCCGAGAAGACGCACACGGATGAACGCTATCTGCGTGAGTGGCTGTCCGCGCAGGCGGCCAGCGGCTATGTCGCCTATGACGCGGCGAGCGAGATGTTCAGCCTGACGGAGGAGCAGGCATTCGCGCTGGCCCAGGAGGGCAGTCCCGCCTTTATTCCGGGCGCCTTCCAGATCGCGGTGGCACAGTTCAAGGCGATCCCCAAGATGGTGGATGCCTTTCGCAACGGGCGCGGACTTGGCTGGCATGAGCACGATCCGTCGCTGTTCCACGGCACGGAACGTTTCTTCCGGCCGGGCTATGCCGCGCACCTGACTTCGGAGTGGATTCCGGCGCTCGAAGGGGTGCAGGCCAGGCTGCAGGCGGGCGCGCGCGTGGCCGACGTGGGCTGCGGGCATGGCGCCTCCACCATCATCATGGCCCAGGCTTATCCCGCATCGGAATTCCACGGCTTCGACTACCACGAGCCATCGATCCGCTTCGCCACCGAGGCGGCGGCGCGCGCCGGCCTGCGTGATCGGGTGCATTTCGAGGTGGCAAAAGCCAAGGAGTATGGCGGCAAGGACTACGACCTCGTGGCCGTGTTCGATTGCCTGCACGATATGGGAGATCCGGTTGGCGCGGCCGCCCACGTGCGCGAGACCTTGCGCCCGGACGGCACCTGGATGATCGTCGAGCCTTTCGCCAATGACCGGCTGGAGGAGAACCTGAATCCGGTCGGGCGGGTGTACTACTCTGCCTCGACCTTCATCTGCACGCCGGCGTCGCGTTCGCAGGAGGTGGGCCTGTGCCTGGGCGCCCAGTCGGGCGAGGCGCGCATGCGCTCGGTGGTGCAGCAGGGCGGTTTTTCGCGCTTCCGCCGGGCGGCGCAAACGCCGTTCAATCTGATCTACGAGGCGCGGCCCTGAAGGGAAGAGCGGCCGCGCCCGGCGCCAAGCCTGGCCTCAGGCGGTGCCGCCCACCGTCATGTTTTCGATGCGCAGTGTCGGCTGGCCCACGCCCACCGGCACGCTCTGGCCTTCCTTGCCGCATACGCCCACGCCCGAGTCCAGGCGCATGTCGTTGCCGATCATGGTGACGTCCTTGAGCGATTCCGGACCGTTGCCGACCAGCGTGGCGCCCTTGACCGGCGCGGTGATCTTGCCATCCTCGATCAGGTAGGCCTCGCTGGCGGAGAAGACAAACTTGCCGTTGGTGATGTCGACCTGGCCACCGCCGAAGTTGACCGCGTAGAGGCCGCGCTTGACGCTGGCGATGATCTCCTGCGGATCCCGGTTGCCGTTGAGCATATAGGTGTTGGTCATGCGCGGCATCGGCAGCGCGGCGTAGCTTTCGCGGCGCGCGTTGCCAGTCACCGGCATCTTCATCAGGCGCGCGTTGAGCGTGTCCTGCATATAGCCCTTGAGGATGCCGTCCTCGATCAGCGTGGTGCACTGGGTGGGGTTGCCCTCGTCGTCGAGGTTGAGCGAGCCGCGGCGGTTGGCCAGCGTGCCGTCGTCCACCACGGTCACGCCCTTGGCCGCCACCCGCTCGCCCATGCGGCCGGCGAAGGCCGACGAGCCCTTGCGGTTGAAGTCGCCTTCCAGCCCGTGGCCGATGGCTTCGTGCAGCAGCACGCCGGGCCAGCCCGGGCCGAGCACGACCGTCATGGCGCCGGCGGGAGTCGGGCGTGCCTCGAGATTGACCAGGGCCGAGGCCACCGCTTCATCCACATACTTCTGCAGCAGTTCGTCGCTGAAATATCCGTAGGCATAGCGGCCGCCACCACCGGAGGAGCCGATCTCGCGGCGCCCGTTCTGCTCGGCGATCACCGTGACGGAGACCCGCACCAGCGGCCGCACGTCGGCGGCGATGACGCCGTCGCTGCGCGCCACCAGGACCACGTCGTACTCTCCGGCCAGACCCGCCATGACCTGCACCACGCGCGGATCCTTGGCGCGCGCCATGCGTTCCACGCGTTCGAGCAGCGCTACCTTGTCGGCGGCTTCCATCGAATCGAGCGGGTCGTTGGGCGAGTACAGGTTGCGCCCGCCCTGGGAGGCCATCTTGCCCGCCACCTTGACGCGGCCGCTGCCGGCGCGGCCGATGGTGCGGGTCGCGGCCCCGGCCTTCAGCAGGGCGTCGAGGCTGATGTCGTCGGAGTAGGCGAAGGCCGTCTTGTCGCCGGACACGGCGCGTACGCCGACGCCCTGGTCGATGCTGAAGCTGCCCGATTTGACGATGCCTTCTTCCAGGCTCCACGCTTCGTTGCGGGTGTACTGGAAGTACAGGTCGGCGTAGTCGACCTTATGGGTGAAGATGTCCGCCAGCACGCGCTGCAGCTTCACTTCGTCGAGGCCGTAGGGAGCCAGCAGCAATTGCTGGGCGGTGGCGAGGTTGCGGATTCCGAGGTCGCCGGCGTTCATGGTTGTCCTTTATCGTCGTGCCGCGGCGGCGCCAAGGCGCCGCCGCGTGGAAATCTGGGGATGTTGGCGGCTCCGGGGAGCCGGCCTTGTCTGGTTGTACATCCTACAGCACCCGATGGCGCAGCGCAGGCAGGTTCTGCCTCACTTCGTCCAGGCGCGCGGGATCGATCAGTCCGCTCACCACGCCTTCGCCTTCCGGCAGCACCGCCATCACCTCGCCCCAGGGATCGATCAGCATGGAGTGGCCCCAGGTGCGGCGGCCGTTCTCGTGCTTCCCGCCCTGTGCCGCGGCCAGCACATAGCACTGGTTTTCAATGGCGCGGGCACGCAGCAGGATTTCCCAGTGCGCCTGGCCGGTGGTGTAGGTGAAGGCGGCCGGCATCAAAATCAAGCTGGTGCCGCCGCCAGCGGCGGCGAGCTGGCGATAGAGTTCCGGGAAGCGCAGGTCGTAGCAGACCGACATGGCGACGCGGCCACAGGGCGCCTCGAAGCTGGCCGGGGTATTGCCGGCCAGGATGGTACGAGATTCGTCGTAGCTTTCGGTGCCCCGCGTAAAGCCGAACAGGTGAATCTTGTCGTAGCGCGCCACGCGTTCGCCGCGCGGGTCGTAGGCGAGCGAGGTGTTGTAGACGCGTGCCTCGTCCTCGCACCACAAGGGCAAGGTGCCGCCTACCAGCCAGATGCGGTGGCGGCGAGCGGCGCCGGCCAGGAAGGCCTGGATCGGACCGTCACCGTCGCGCTCGCGGATGGCGACCTTGTCGCTTTCGCGCAGTCCCATCATGCAGAAGTACTCCGGCAGCAGCACCAGTTCGGCGCCGCCCTGCGCCGCTTGCGCGATCAGCGCTTCGGCGCGGGCCAGGTTGGCCTCGGGCGAGACACCGCTGACTGTCTGGATCGCAGCGACGCGAAATGGTGCCGCGCTGGCGGCTTGGGCGGAGGCGGTTGCGGTCATGAAGCGGTTTCCTTGGCTGGCGGCGGCTGCAGGGGAGCGAATCCGCCCCATCCGTGCGGCTCGGCCAGATCCTGGCGGCGGCGCAGCCGGACTTGCCGGGCATCGGCGATCGCTTTGGACCCGGGCCTTGGCCGTTCATGCAAACGGGTCGGTCATGGTGCCGGGTAGACGCGATTCGACGGGCCCTGCACAGGGGGCGTGTCGGCCCTATTCTCCCCCACTTTGGTAATCTGCGGGTTCGCCCAGCCGCCGCTGATGCGGTACCGGCGGCTAAAGGCCTTGGAGAATTCATCGGCGAACATCAACTGGGCAGCCAGCGTGCCGATGCCCAGCGCCGGATTGATAAAGGCTGCTGCCACCGAGGCGGACGTGGCGTTGATACGCGGCACCACCGTCACATCGAGGTCCTGCGTCTCGCGCGGGATATTCGCGCTGCCCGCCATCGAGGCCCGCAGTTGCGCGCCCTTGAGCGCGAAGTCCTTGGTGCTGGCCACGCCGCTCTCGATAGTACCGGTGCCCGTGATCTCGTCGAACACCATGCCCTGGCCCGCCACGCCGCGGAAGTCGAAGGTGGCCAGCCGCATCAGGCCCTGCAGGCTGAGCACGCCCAGCAGCTTGGCCGCGCCCGGATCCACGCTGAGGATCTGGCCATTCTCCAGCTTGAGCTTCATCTGGCCCGACAAGGTGGGGTAGTCGATTGACATCGGCGAGCCGCGCCACGCCACCCGGCCCTCGAAGGTGCCGTGGCTGTCGGCCAGGATGTGCGGCAGGCCCATGCGTTCAAGCACCTGGCCGCCGTTGCGGACATCGAGCTTGAAATCGAGCCGCGTGCGGCGCTCCGCATCGGCCCCTTCGCGCAGCCGGCGCGGCATGCGCCAGCTGCCGCTGCCGGTGAAGGTGGCGCCGGGTTGTTCGATGACAAGGCGCTCCAGCGTCCATGCCGGCTCGCCGCCGCTATCGCCGGAGTGCGCCTTGACCTCCAGCTTGCCGAAATCGCGGCCGTGCAGTTCGAAGCGATCGGCCACCAGGTCAATCGCTGGCAACTCGCTCGTATTGTCGGCCAGCGTCTCGGCAACGTTGCCCGCATCGGTGGTGTCGGGGATATTCAGGCGCGAAAGACGCAGCGTCAGCGCCCCTGCCGGCGTGGCTGCATCGCTACGCCAGCGCAGGTTGCCCGCGATCTGGCGAGAATCGATCTGAACGGTCCAGCCGGCGCTCTCGCGGCTGGCCTCCAGCACGACATCGTCGAGTTGCCGGCCATAGGCCTGCAGCGCGCGCACCCGCGCGGAGAACTTCTCCGGCATGAACGCGGAGGGCACGGTAACCGCGCCGGCGCCGGCGCCGGCCTTGCCGCTATCCGTGAGCAGGCCATGCCAGGCGTCGAGGTCGAAGCGGCCGGCGGTCAGCGCCGCCACGACGCCGCTGGCCGGTTGCGGCGCCGGCTGTTCGACGCCGATGCCGCCGGATTGCACTTCCATGCCATCGGCGTTGCGGCGCAGCACATAGCGCGCATTGAGCACGTTGCCGTACTGCACGAGCATCTCCTCGCTGCCGGCGCGGGCCGCGGCGGGCCGGAGCTCAAAGCGCAAGGGCAGGGCCTGGCTGGCGCTCTTGGCCAGCGGGGCAGGCATGCCCACCGCCAGGCCGGTCAATTCCGAAGTGACCGTGATCTGCGGCTGATGCTCGCGCACTCCGATCACCGCGCTATAGGCGGTACTGCCTTCCAGTTTCTGCGCCAGGCCGGCCATCGGCGAGCCGGTGAGCGCCTCGCGCATGCCCTGGGCGCTGGCATTGCCGCCGGCATTGACGCGTACCGTGCCGTCCGCCTGGCTGCCGCCGCTGGCGCGAATCTCGCCGCCGAGGAAACGGGCGCGCAGATCGTTGAGCTGGAAGCCGTGCTCGTTGAAGGCGACGACGCCGGTGGTGCCCGCCAGCACGGGCAATTGCGGGGTGAGCACCACATCGTTGCCCGGTAGCCGGAACTGGCCATCGACCTTGGCGTCCTGCGCCGCGGTGAGGGGAAGATCCAGCTTGAGGCGCAGCTCGCCATTGCCCTGGGCGCGCATGTCGCTGGTCACCTGGCCGGTCCAGTCGCGTACCGGGCTGGCGGCCACGAAGCGCAGGAAGCCCGTCATCGCTCCGCTGGCGCTGCCGTCCAGCACCAGGCGGCCGTGATCCGCCAGGTCGGCGATGCGGCCATTGACATCCTGCAGCGTGACGCCGGCAACGCCTTGCACGCCGGCACGCTGCGCCACGAAGGACAGTCCGCCGCGTTCGAACAGCAAGCGCCCGCTGATGTCGGTGAAGTTCGGCCACGCCTTGCCGCCGTTGCTGGCGCTGGCGGCGCTGCCCGGCGCCGCGCTCAGGTGGGGCGCGATCTGGTAGCTGACATGCTGGATCGGCACCTCGACCCGGAAGTCGCCGGCGCCTTCGTGCGGGCTGTGGAAGGGGAAGTGTTCCAGGTCGCCCTTGAGCAGGAACTGGACGTCGCTGGCTTCGCCTGTCACCAGGGCGCCGGCCAGGTACTGGCGTGTCGCGGCGGGGATGCCTGTGGGCAGGTAGCGCGGCACCCGGTTGACCTGGGCGCGCACCAGTTCGCCAGTGAGATCGGCAATGCCGCCGTGCCCGTCGCCGCCGGCATGCCAGGTACCACGCACGCTGCCTGCGGTATCCGCGTTGGCAAACTGCACGCCGTCGGTGCGCACCGCCAGCTTGCCGTTGTCGTTGGTCCAGCGCACTTCGCCGCTGATCTGGTCGAAGGGCAGGCGTGGCTCGTCGAACATGCCGGGGAACACCAGGGCGGCATTGCTGCCTTCGAAGCGGGCGCTTCCCTGCCTCTCGTCGAAACTGAAGCTGCCGGAGAGCCGCGCAAATCCTGGCACGCCCAGGTGGGGCTTGCCGCTGGCACCCGCCGGCGGGTTTGCGGGCTGGCTCAGCACCGAGACGTTGCGCAGCGTGCCCTGCACGTTGAAGTGGCGCTGGCCGTCGCGGCGGCTGAGTATGCCCTGGCGATCGCGGGTCCAGTTCACATCCAGGTTGTCGATATGGCCGGAGGGCTGGAGCGCGCGCAGCTGGCGCGACAAGGCGGTGTCGAGCGGCAGAGAGGTGGCCAGCGCGCGCACGGTGTTCAGGTCGAACGTGGGCGCCTTCAGCGTGAACTTGCGCAACTGGCCTTTGTTGTCGGTGGCCCAGCCCACCACCACCTTGCGCATGCCTTCGCGCCAGGCGCTTTCTCCGCTCGCCACGCTGGCGGCGGCGCTTGCCTCGGCTGCGGCGGCCGACGCCGCCGAGGCAGGCTGGTCTTGCCGTGCCTGCGGCACGGCCGGACCCTCGGCGGGTTCGGGCTGCCACAGCAGGGTGTCGATGGTGAGGATGTTGTCGCGGTCGCGGCCGGCGCGGTGCAGGACGAAGGCCTGGGCGCTGGCCAGCTTGAGTGGTTCGGGCGCGCCGGCCAGTTTCAGGTCCACGCCATTGGCGCGCAGCCTCGCCTGGCTGCGGGTGACTTGGCCGCCGCGGAATTCGATCGTGCCGTCGGTGCTGAAGGTGCCGCGCGCGACCCGCTCGAAGATCGCCGTGTAGCGTTGCAGTACCGGCAGCTCAAGCCGGCCGAGGTCCCAGCTGGCCTGCCCGTGCCAATTGCGCCAGTCGCCGGTGCGATGCAGGTAGTCATGGCGAAAATCCGCCTGCACCACGAGGGGGCGGGGCGCGAGCGTCGCCGACTGCGCTTCCAGTTTGAAGAGGTGGCGCGAACCCAGGCGCTGCACGCTGAGCTGGATATTGCCGACGTCGAGTTGGGGCAGGTGGTTCTTTTCGTCGAGCCAGCGGAGCTTGCCGTCGGTGAGTTCGACCTTGCCCTGGGACAGCAGCCAGTCGAACAGCCGGTTGTCTTGCGGCTGGGCGCCGGTAGTGTCCACGGCCAGCCCGGCTACCTGGAGTTTGCCGTCGGCGGAACGCCGTACCAGCAGGTCGGTATGGCTGGCGGAGATTCGCTGGAACAGCACGTCCATGCTTAACAGCGATCGCCATGACAACTTGCCGTCGAGCGTGCCGGCCGCCAGCAGCACACGCTGTTCGCCATCGACCGCCTTGACGTCGCGGGCATGGAAGGCAGGGTGCCAGCCGTCCCAGTACGTGTCCAGCTGGCCGATGCTCAAATGGGCCGCCAGCGCCACCGAGCCGCGCTGTTCCAGCCAGGTGCGGGCCGCCGAGGCCTCGGGCCAGAGCACGAAGCGGATCAGCAGGCCGGCCAGCATGGCGACCACCAGCAGCGACAGGGCCAGTCGTATCAAGACGCGGCCAAGGCCGCGCCACATGGGATGGCGCAAGGCTGCGAGCAGGACACGGCCGAGCGCGCGCGCCAATGCCAGCGGGCTCCGCCTGGAAAGTTGCAAAGGAGTAGAGCCTGCACCGGCGGCCCCGTCGAGCGCCGGCGTGCCGCCGGTGGTGGGGCCGGGCTCGGCGGGTGGGGTGGCGCGGCTGGACATGCGCAGATTATCCGACAATACTAGGCGCTCTCCAATTCGGTGCCTGACCGGCCGTGCATAACGCGCGGGCCGGCACAGTGCCGGCTCACGCGCTTCCAAGTAACAGGAATGACTTCCACTGATCCGACGAGTTCCACGGCTGCGCCCAATCCCGCCGCTACCGAGGCCGGCGCTGCCGGCGAACATGCTTCCGGCAACACTTCCAGCGCTGCCAGGCAAGCGGTGGCCGACATGGCCACGGGCCTGTACGCGACAGTGGCCGCCACGGAACTCGTGCCGGTCGATTGCGCCGGCATGGCATTGTACTCGCCCGCCTATTCGCATTACACCCGCCGTATGGTGCAAGCCCGCCCGGAGCTTGCCGGAATCGTTGCGCGCGCGCGCGAGCAGCCGCTGACGCGGGCCTGGATGGAGGCGCGGCTGAAGGCCCTGCATGAGCCGTCGGCCGATGTCGAGGAGGCCATCAAGCGCGCGTTGCGCCGCTTGCGCGCCGAAGTGATGTGCGTGGTGATCGAGCGCGACCTGCGCGGCCTGGCGCCTCTGGGCGAGGTCACTGGCGCGATGACGGACCTGGCCGAACTGGGCGTCCAGTATGGCCTGGCCATGCTGGAAGCGGACCTGGCGCCGACCTACGGCCGGCCTGTCGGGGAAAGCAGCGGCGAGGTCCAGGAACTGGTGGTGGTCGGCATGGGCAAGCTCGGCGGCCGCGAACTCAATGTGTCGTCCGACATCGACCTGATCTTCCTGTACGACGAAGACGGCGATACGCGCGGCGGCCAGCGCAGCCTGTCCAACCACGAGTACTTCATCCGCCTGGGACGCCGCCTGATCAACCTGCTGGCCGACGTGACTGCCGATGGCTACGTGTTCCGCGTCGACATGCGCCTGCGCCCCAACGGCGACGCCGGGCCACTGGCGTGCAGCCTCGGCATGCTGGAGCAGTACCTGATGGTGCAGGGGCGCGAATGGGAGCGTTACGCGTGGATCAAGGGCCGGGTGGTGTCGGCGCTGGACACGCCGCATGCGCAGCGCACCGCGGCGCAGCTGTCTAGCCTCACCACGCCCTTCGTGTTTCGCCGCTACCTCGATTACGGCGTGATTGCCGCGATCCGCTCGCTGCACGCGCAGATCCGCGCCGAGGCCGCCAAGCGCAGCGGCGGACTGGCGGCGCCCGGCGGCGGGCAGCGCGTGAACCAGCGTGCCTTCAATATCAAGCTGGGCCGCGGCGGTATCCGCGAGATCGAGTTCATGGCCCAGGTCTTCCAGCTGATCCGCGGCGGGCAGGACCCGGCGCTGCGCATCCGGCCCACCCTGGAAGTCCTGGCGGTGGCGGTGGAACATGGCTTGCTGCCTGCCGGCCAGGCCGAGCAACTGGCCGATGCCTACCGCTTCCTGCGCCAGCTCGAGCACCGCCTGCAGTATCGCGACGATGCCCAGACCCACCACCTGCCCACCGCCGCGGATGAGCAACTGGCCGTGGCACGCATGATGGGCTGCGCCGACTGGCCGGCTTTGCTGGAACGGCTTTCGTCGCTACAGGATCCGGTGGCGCAGCAGTTCGAAGCCACCTTCTCCGATCCCGATGAAGCCCACGCGCCTTGCGAGGCGCTGTGGCCGGCGTTGATACAGGAAGAGCAGGACGAACCGCCATGCGAGCGCCTGGCGGGTGCCGGCTTTCAGGATTGCAACGCGTTGCTCGACCGCTTGCGCGCCATTGGCGCTTCGCTGCGCTACCGGGCGTTGTCGGAGCAGAGCCGGGTGCGCTTCGACCTGCTGGTCAACCGCGCGCTCGACCTGGCTTCGCGCCAGGACGACGCCGACCGCACCATCGCGCGCTTTGTCGACTTTCTCGATGCCATCAGCCGCCGCGCGTCTTACCTGTCGCTGCTGTCGGAATACCCGCAGGCGATGGCGCGCGTGGCCGACACGCTGCACGCATCGAGCTGGGCGGCAGCCTATCTCACGCGTCATCCGCAGCTGCTCGACGAGCTGCTCGACAGCGATGCGCTGGCCGGCGCGCCCGACTGGAACGGATTCCGCAGCCGCCTGGCCGCGCGCCTCGATGCGGCCGACGGACAGATCGAAGCGCAGATGGACATCCTGCGCCGCGAGCATCATGCCGAGACCTTCCGCATCCTGCTGCAAGACCTGCAAGGCATGCTGACGGTGGAGCAGATCGCCGACCGTCTGTCGGACCTGGCCGATGCCATGCTCGACGTGACCTTGCGGGCCGTCTGGCGCCAGCTTGCCACGCGGCATGCCGAGCAGCCGCGCTTTGCCGTGATCGCCTACGGCAAGCTGGGCGGCAAGGAACTGGGCTATGCCTCGGACCTCGACATCATCTTCCTCTACGAAGACGAACACGAACGCGCGCCCGAGGTCTATGCCGCCTACGCGCGCCGGCTGATCACCTGGCTGACCAGCCATACCGCTGCCGGCACGCTGTTCGACGTCGACACGCGCTTGCGCCCCAATGGCGAGGCGGGGCTGCTGGTGACCAGTTTCGAGGGCTTCCGCCGCTACCAGCAGCGCGAGGGCGACAACACGGCCTGGGTGTGGGAGCACCAGGCCCTCACGCGCGCACGTTTTTGCGCGGGAGACCCGGTGATCGGCGCGCACTTCGAAAGCCTGCGCGACGAGATCCTGCGCCAGCCGCGCGATGCCGCCACGCTGCGCGGCGAGATCACCGCCATGCGCCACAAGGTGTCCGAGGGACATCCCAACCCAAGCGGTCTGTTCGACCTCAAGCACGACCGTGGCGGGATGGTCGACATTGAGTTCACGGTGCAATACCTCGTGCTATTGCACAGCCACGACCATCCCGCGCTGACGCGCAATGCCGGCAATATTGCGCTGCTGCGCACCGCCGGCGAGCTTGGCCTGATCGATGCCACGCTGGCGCGCGAAGTGGGCGACGCGTATCGCGTATTCCGCGCGCGCCAGCACCAGTTGCGCCTGGATGGCCAGGTTCACGCGCGTGTTGCGCCGGCCGCCGTGGCGCCGCAGGCGGCGCAAGTCCGCGCGCTCTGGCAGGCGGTGTTCGGCGAGCCGGCGGAGCCCGGAAAATGAATCCGCCCGTGGCCGGCGCCGCGCGCTGGCCGGCTTTGCTGGCCGCGCTGGCGGCGACTGCCGTCCTGAGCGCCGCCTTTACCTTTGTACCGTGGCTGCATGCGCAGGGACTCTATCTGCGCGACGCGGTCATGGGCCACGGCGCGGCCGGCCAGTGGTGGCGCCTGTTTACGGCGATGTGGGTCCACCTCGGCTGGCAGCACTGGCTGGCCGATCTGCTGGCTGCCGTGGGCCTGATGCTGCTGGTCGGGCGCGAGGCGCGCGCCGGCGCGATGCTGGCGGTGCTGGTTGCCTGCGGCATAGCGGTGCAAATGGCGCTGTGCCGGGTTCCCTCGGTAGGCTGGTATGGCGGATTGTCGGGCGCGCTGCACGGGTTGGCCCTTTGGGGTGGTCTGCGCCTGCTGGTTGGCAGCGGCGTGTCGCGCGTGCTTGGGGTGGTGCTTTGCCTGGGCGTGCTGGTCAAGACCTGGCTAGAGCAGTCGTGGCTCGCGCCGGTGGTATTCGACGCGCAGTGGGGCTTCGGGGTGGTGCGTATCTCGCACGCGGCCGGCACGGTGGCCGGCCTGGCGCTTTGGCTAGCGCAGGAGTGGTGGCAACGCCGTCGCGGCCAGTCAGCCGCATAGGCATGCCGAGGCAGGATACCCGGCCTCGGCACAGCGTCATTCGCTTAGCGCGGTTTCGCCGGTAGCCGGCGCCGTCCGGACCAGCTCAGCAGCAAGCCAAGTACGCACAGGCCCAGCGCGAGCGGCCACGACAGCGCACCGCCGCCACCGCCACCGCCGCCGGAGGATGTGCCAGGCGTACTGGGCGTACTGGGCGGGCTGGGTGGAGGCGGCTGGGCCACCTGCGTTGCGGCGATGACGGCGGCGTTGGCATCGAGCAGGCCTGCACCACATTTGCCGGTACCCGTGGTGGTCGTGCAAAACGTGCCTGCAGGGTGGGGGCGCGCGGAACTCTTCAGGGTGGCAAGCAGCTGGGCGGGTGTCAGCGCCGGATTGGCCGCGAGCATCAGCGCAGCCACGCCCGACACCAGCGGCGTGGCAAAGCTCGTGCCCTGGGAACTGGTGACCGTGTAATTGCCAAGCGACGTGGTGCCGTCATTGGAGAGGGTGCGGATGAAGGAATTCGCCACCGAACACGTACTGCCGTTGCTGCCCTGCACGACCTTGGAATTGCCGCAGCCACCGCCGGGCGCGCTCAGCGAGACTTGCGGTCCCACATTGGCATAGCCGGCGTTCTCGCCGTCGTTGGCGTGGGCCGTGACGGCCACCACGCCACTGCAGTCGGCAGGCGCCTCGACCGCACTGGCGCTGTTGCCGGTGGCGGCAACCACGATCACGCCGTTGGCAGCGAGGTCGTTCACGGCCTGCTGCTCGATGCTGGAGCAGGTGCCGCCGCCCAGGCTCACGTTGATCACGCGCGCGGGGGTGGGGTTGGCCGGAGCATTGGGCACGGCGAGGCCGCCGGCCCACCGCATGCCATCCACGGTGTCGGACAGCAACGCGCCGCAGCGGCCGGATACGCGCACCGGCTGGATGCGTGCGTTCCAGTCCACGCCGGCGATATTCACCCCGTTGTTGGTCAGCGCTCCCAGCGTCCCCGCCACGCGGGTGCCGTGCCAGCTATTGTTGGTGGCAGTGGTGGTTGGCGCCGATGTGCCGGGACAGGTGAATCCGCTCGGCACGCCGTCGCCAGCATCGGTAGCATCGGTGTCGCGCCCGTCGCCGTCATTGGCGATGCTGGTGTCGGTAATGAAGTCATAGCCAGGCACGATGCGCGCGGCCAGGTCCGGATGCGGCAGGTAGCCGGTATCGAGCACCGCGATCACGAGGCTGCTGCTGCCGCGGGTGCGGTCCCATGCCGGCGGCAGGTTGACGCCGCCCACCACTTGCGCGGGCGTGCCGAGGTAGGGCTGGTTGAGCGCGAATTCGGGATCGTTGGGTGCCGTGTCATGCAGGTGCAGCCAGCGGTCCGGCACCACCTCCGCGATGCGGGGATCCTGGCGCAGCCGGGCGGCGGTGGCCTCGGGGTCGGCGGCATCGCTGCCGGAGACGCTCAGCAATTGCAGGCTGCCGCCCATCTGGCGCTTGACCGCGAGCGCCACGCCGGTGTTCTGGTGAACGCTCAGCATGCGGTCGGGCTGGCCGCTGGCGGCAGCGCTGCTGCCGTCGCGCCAGCGTACGATGAAGTTGCCGCTATAGCGCGGCGCCGGGCGCGCGGCGGGGTCGGGCCCCGCGCTGGCGGCTGCCGGTGCCCCCAGCCAGAGGGCGGCGCCCAGCGCCAGCAGCAGGGCGCCGTGGCGCGCTATGCGTCTTGTGCAGCATGACCGGTACTGAAGCTGTTGCTGCATGTCTGCCATCTCCCGTTAGGCCCGCGTCGGACTGACCGCGGTGGGGCTTTCCGTGCGGAGCGCCCCGGAATCTGCAAGAGCGCGATCGCGCCGGGAACCACGGTTACAGCATTCAACCTACAACGTTCAAGTCAGGGAAACCGACTACAGAGCCTGCCCGTCCCGCCATGCCCGCAGTGCGGGCACGCCGGCTTCAGCCCGGCGGCATGTCGCGTCCCATGGGCATGGTGCGATTCGGCTTGAGCACCCGGTCCGGTTCGGCCAGCTCGATGCGGGGAGCGGCTCGCAGCGTGGCCACGGCCTGTTCCATCGTAGCATCACCGGATTGCGAAATGGCAGTGACCAGCCAGACGCCGCCCGACATCGGCCGCTTGACGACGAAACGGATCGGCCCGGAAATCGACTCCAGCAGGCGGCCGGCCTCTTCGGAGCCGGTCACCGGCGGCGCGCTGAAGCGCACCATGATGTCGCCCACGGCGCGGTCGGCGCTGATACTGCCGGCCGGCGCATAGGGGCGCTGCTGCGCCTGGCAAGCGGTGAGTGCGAGCAGTGCCAGCAGGCCGCAGGCGGCGGTGATCCGCAGCGGGCGAGCCATTGAGCGGGAGTGCGGCAGTTTGCCGGTTGACATGGGAAAGCTCCTGGATGGTTACTGGGCCGGTGCGGGACGCGGGCGATCAGCTTGCGCTCCGGCGCGAACGGCGCGTTTCCCGGGCCGTGCCGGCGGCGCCGCGCATGCCTTGCGCGAGCATTTCCTCGGCGTGCTGCACGGTGGTGGCGGTCACGGTGGTGCCGCCCAGCATGCGGGCGGTCTCGACCACGCGGCCGGCCGGGTCGAGGGCGCGGATGCGCGAGCGGGTGACCGAGCCCTTGCCTTCGGGCTGGCTGGTCTCCTTGCTGACCAGCAGGTGGGCGCCGGCCTGGGCGGCGACTTGCGGCAGGTGGGTCACGCACAGCACCTGGC
Source organism: Cupriavidus sp. 05L310 (assembly GCF_056398185.1). Lineage (NCBI taxonomy): Bacteria > Pseudomonadati > Pseudomonadota > Betaproteobacteria > Burkholderiales > Burkholderiaceae > Cupriavidus > Cupriavidus sp. 05L310. The sequence goes on along the minus strand of NZ_JBFTOX010000018.1, from coordinate 18,859 downwards.
GGGCGCGGCCAAGCTCCTGCAGCCGGCGGCCTACCACTTCGGCCACCGCGCCGCCGATGCCTGTATCGACCTCGTCGAAGATCAGGGTCGGGGTAGGCGCGGCCTCGCTGGTAATGACGGAGATCGCCAGGCTGATACGGGCAAGTTCGCCGCCCGAGGCCACCTTGGCGAGGGGACGCGCGCTGACGCCGGCATGGCCGGCCACCAGGAATTCGACTTGTTCCAGGCCGTGGCTTTGCCCTTCGTCGAGCGGGTGCAGCGCCACCGCGAAACTGCCGCCCGCCATGGACAGGCCTTGCATGGCGTCCGTGACGGCGGCCGACAGGCTTTCGGCCGCCACCTTGCGGGCGGCGCCTAGGTGCTGGGCGATGGTCAGGTAAGCGGCTCGGGCCGCGGCCTCGCGCGCCATCGCCTTGTTCAGGTCCTGGGCGGACTGGAGGTCGTCGAGCTGCTGGCGGCGGGCCATCAGTTCGTCGGGCAGTTGCTCAGGCGGCAGCCGGTACTTGCGCGCGGTGGTGTGCAGAGCCTGCATGCGCGCTTCCACCAGTTGAAGGCGTTCGGGGTCGAGATCGAGCCGGTCGACATAGCGGTTGAGCGAGTGAGCGGCCTCCTCGACCTGCACCAGGGCCGGGTCCAGCGCCGCCAGCACGTCGCCCAGGCCGGGATCGACGCCCGCCAGCTGGCGCAGGCGCTGTACCACGCTGTTGAGTGCCGACAGTACCGAGCCATCGGCCTCGGACAGCGCTTCCAGCGCGGCGCGGCTGCCCTCGATCAGCCCCGCGGCGTGCGACAGCCGGTTGTATTCGGCCTGGATGTCTTCCCACTCGCCAGGTTGCGGCGCCAGCTTCTCGAGTTCGCCGACCTGCCATTCGAGCCGTTCGCGCTCAAGCTGCATCTCGCGCGAGCGGTGCTCGATGGTTTCGCGCTGGCGCACGCAGGCACGCCACGAGCGCCAGGCCTCGGCTACGGCGCCCGCCTGGGCGGTAAGGCCGGCATGGGCGTCCAGCAGCAGGCGCTGGGCGTCCGGGCGCAGCAGCAACTGGTGGGCATGCTGGCCGTGGATATCGACCAGGCGGTCGCCGATGTCGCGCAACTGGCCCAGCGTGGCGGCGGCGCCATTGATAAAGGCCTTGCTGCGCCCGCCGGCGTCGACGGTCCGGCGCAGCAGCACGGTGCCATCGTCGCCGGTGAGGTCGTGTTCGGCCAACCAGTCATCGAGCCCGGCGGGGGTGGCGAAGGTGGCGCTGATGCTGGTCCGGGCGGCGCCTTCGCGGACCACGCCGGCGTCGGCGCGCTCACCCAGCACCAGGGCCAGCGCATCGATCAGGATCGACTTGCCGGCACCGGTCTCGCCGGTGAAGACGGTGAAGCCCGGGGAGAAGTCGAGGTCGAGCGTATCGACGATGACGAAATCGCGGATGGACAGGCTGCGCAGCATCGTGGGCGACGGGTCGGGGTCAGGGGCGGATTCGGTTTGGGGGCGGCGGATCTGGGCCGGATCGGTCAGGATCGGCGCGGCTCAGAGCCGGTTGTCTTCGCTCGGGTACTCGTGCCAGTGCAGCTTCTTGCGCAGCGTGGCGTAATAGTTGTAGCCGATCGGATGCAGCAGGTTGACGGTCTTGGCCGACCGGCGAACCACAATGCGGTCGCCCGGCAGCAGCGAGGTCAGTGACTGCATGTCGAAGTTGACGCTCGCGTCGCGCGCCGTGGCCACCTCGATCGAGACTTCGGCGTCATGCGGCAGGACGATCGGGCGGTTGGACAGCGCATGCGGGGCAATCGGCACCAGCACCAGCCCCGACAGGGTGGGGTGCAGGATCGGGCCGCCCGCCGACAGCGCATAGGCGGTCGAGCCGGTCGGCGTCGAGACGATCAGGCCGTCCGAACGCTGGTTGTACATGAAGTGGCCGTCCACGGAGACGGCCAGTTCGACCATGCCGGAGATGCCGGAACGGTTGACCACGACGTCATTGAAGGCCAGCGCGGAAAAGATCACGCCGTCGTCGCGTACCACCTGCGACTCCAGCAGCATGCGGGTCTCCGACTCGTAGCGGCCCGCAAGCATGTCGGGCAGCACCGAATGCACGTCTTGCAACGGGATGTCGGTCATGAAGCCGAGGCGCCCGTGGTTCACGCCGATCAGCGGCACCGGGTAGCCGGCCAGCTGGCGCGCCAGGCCCAGCAAGGTACCGTCGCCGCCGAGCACCACCGCCACATCCGCATGCTTGCCGATCTCGTCCGGCGCCAGCGCCGGATAGTCGGTCAGCCCGGTAGCCATCGCGGTTTCGCGCTCGAACACCACATCCTGGCCGTTCCTGAGGATGCAGGCGGCCAGATCCTCCAGCGGGCCCTCGATGCCGGCGGTGGCGTACCTGCCGATCAGGGCGACGGTGCGAAAGGGCGCGCGCGCGGCGCCGGGCGTGGGGAGCGAAGACATGCCGGGATTAGACCATACCGCCGCGACCATTGTCAGCAGATGGGCACCTGCGGCCGGGCCGGAACACGGATGAGCCGCCCGAACGGGGTAAACTTGCGTAAAATCGGGAACATCATGGATGAACGTGCAAAAACGCTTCTCAAAACCCTGATCGAGCGCTATATCGCCGAGGGACAACCCGTGGGCTCACGGACCTTGTCGAAGTACTCCGGGCTCGATCTGTCCCCTGCCACCATCCGCAATGTGATGTCGGATCTGGAGGAAATGGGGTTTATTGCCAGCCCGCATACCTCGGCGGGGCGCATTCCGACGCCGCGGGGTTATCGCTTGTTCGTCGACACCATGCTGACCGCCCAGCCGCTGGATGGCGCGCTCAACCTGGCTGAACTGACCGGCAAGATCCAGGGCCAGTTGCGCGGCCAGCAGCTTGGGCCGCAGCGGATGATCACCTCGGCGGCTCATACCTTGTCCAACCTGTCTCAGTTCGCCGGCGTGGTGATGACCCCGCGCCGCGCCCAGGCGTTCCGCCAGGTGGAATTCATGCGGCTCTCGGACAAGCGCATCCTGCTGATCATCGTCACGCCGGAGGGCGATGTGCAGAACCGCATCATCCAGACCGAACTGCCGTATTCCCCGTCGCAACTGGTCGAGGCGGCCAATTTCATCAACTCGCACTTTGCCGGCATGAGCTTCGACAATGTGCGTGACCACCTGCGCGGCGAACTGCAGGCGCTGCGCATGGATATGTCGCAACTGATGCAGGCCGCGGTGGAGGCGGGCAGCAACGCCATGGCCGAGGAAGAGGACGATCACGTCTTTATCTCGGGCGAGCGCAAGTTGCTCGAAGTGGAGGATCTTTCCTCCAGCATGGAAAAACTGCGCAAGCTGTTCGACGTGTTCGAGCACAAGACCGGCCTGCTCAAGCTGCTCGATGTCTCCAGCCACGCCCAGGGCGTGCAGATCTTCATCGGCGGCGAGAGCAAGCTGGTGCCGCTGGAAGACATGGCGGTCATTACCGCGCCCTACGAAGTCGACGGCCAGATCGTCGGCACGCTCGGGGTGATCGGGCCGACCCGCATGGCCTACGAGCGGGTGATCCCGATCGTCGACATCACCGCGCGCCTGTTGTCCAGCGCGCTCAGCCAGAACTAGTGTCGTCCTGGCCCGGTCTCACAGACTGCCTGTTCCGTTCATCCTGTAAGCTCGGCGAGACCTGGCGGCCGCGCGCCCTGTGCCCGCGCCGCTCCGCCACACCGGAAATTACATGACGTTTACTCCCGAGCCGGCCTATCAGCATGGCCAGGCGCCGCGTACGGCGATCCTGCTGATCAACCTCGGCACACCCGATGCGCCGACGCCTAAAGCGGTCGGCAGCTACCTCAAGCAGTTCCTGTCGGATCCGCGCGTCGTGGAGATTCCCCGCGCCGCATGGCTGCCGATCCTGTATGGCCTCATCCTGCCGCTGCGCTCGCGTGCGTCGGCGATGAAGTACGAATCTATCTGGCTGCGCGAAGCCCATATGACGGGGTCGCCGCTGCTGGTGCACACCGAGCGCCAGGCCCACGCCTTGCAGTTGTTGCTCAACCAGCATGGCCACGAAGTTACCGTGGCGTGCGCCATGCGTTATGGCAACCCCTCGATCGGCTCGGTGCTGGAGGCGCTGCGGCGCCAGGGGACCGAGCGCATCCTGCTGCTGCCCCTGTACCCGCAATATTCAGGCACTACCACCGCGACCGCCTTCGACGAGGCATTTCGTGTGCTCAAGGCGTGGCGAAACCAGCCGGAGCTGCGGCTGGTCAAGCATTTTCACGACCATCCGGCGTACATTGCGGCTTTGCACCAGCAGGTCGGGGCATACTGGGCGCAACAAGGCACACCGGATTTCGCGCGTGGCGACAAGCTGATCCTGTCGTTTCACGGGGTGCCGCGCAGGACGCTGGAACTGGGCGATCCCTACCACTGCGAATGCCTGAAGACCGGGCGCCTGCTGGGCGAGGCGCTGGGTTTGCAGCCGGGGCAGTACCAGGTCACGTTCCAGTCGCGCTTCGGCAAGGCGGAGTGGCTGCAGCCCTATACCGCGCCTACCCTGCAAGAGCTAGGCAAGGTCGGTACCGGCCGGGTCGACGTGTTTTGTCCCGGCTTCCCGGCGGACTGCCTCGAAACGCTGGAAGAGATCGCCATGGAAGGGCGGTCCGAGTTCCAGGTGGCTGGCGGCAAGGTATTCCACTACATTCCTTGCCTCAACGATGCGGAAAGCTGGATCGCCGGGCTCGCGGAGATCGGATTGCAGCACCTGCAAGGCTGGCCGCTGCGGATGCCCCATCCGCATGAACTGGAAGCCCGGCGCACGCAAGCCCAGACCCGCGGTGCGGCGGCATGAGCGGCGCGGGAGTTACGGCTTGGAGGTGAAGGTATGAACGTATCTTTTGAGGCCGATGCCCGCCTGCGCATCGACAAATGGCTGTGGTGCGCGCGATTCTTCAAGACGCGCTCGCTGGCAGCCGAGGCGGTGGAGCGGGGCAAGGTCCAGGTCAATGGCCAGGCCTGCAAGAATTCGCGCGAGGTCAAGCCGGGCGACACGGTCGTACTGGAGGCGCACCAGCAACGCTGGGAAGTGGTGGTAAAGGGCGTTGCGGGAGCCCGCGGTCCGGCAACCGTCGCCCAGACACTCTATGCGGAAACTGAGGCCAGCGAGGCGCGCCGGCGCCAAGACGCGGAGAACAGGCGGCTCAACGATGAACCGGCGTCGCGCTTGCAGGGCCGGCCGACCAAGCGCGACCGGCGCCAGATCGATGGCGTCATGGGGTGAGGAGGGCAGCCGCGTGGGCGGTCGCCCGGACTCACCTGGCTGGGTCAGCGAACGTAGGGGATGATGTAGTGCTTGAAAACCGCCTTGCCGCTGCCGTACTCGGTGTCTCGCGGCGTGAACGCGCCGGAAAGGCAGATAAAGGCTGTCATCACCGATAATGCGGCGAGTAGGAAGACCGTCAGAACAGGTAGCTTATGCATGGCTAACCTTTCGAGAGTGGCCCGACGTGTGATGCATCTTCGACCCCGTTATTTTTGTCATTTTTATACGTTTTCATCTTAGGGGGTGCGCTGCTGCAAAGCAATATGGCCCCTATTTCCACACGCCTCTCTTTGTAACCTTGTGTTTCACCGCACCGTCCCGGTGCGCCCTTGAAAAACAGACGCTTGCCACCAACTGCAGGCTACATTTGCCGATTGACCACCCGGCGGCCTGCGACCAGGCAGGCCGCGTCCTTGTATTGATACGGATCGACATGGAAGAACAGAAGCAGACGCCACCCACCACGCCGCCGCTCACGCCCGCCAGCGAGGAGCTGAACACCGCCCCGGCCGGCCAGGCCGAGAACGCCGCTGGCGACGTGGCGGCCCAGTTGGCCGCGCTTGAAGCCAAGGCCAAGGAGCACTACGACATGTTCCTGCGGGCAACTGCCGAGGGCGAGAACATCCGCCGCCGCGCCCAGGACGATGTCACCAAGGCGCATAAATTCGCCATCGAAAGCTTCGCCGATTACCTGCTGCCCGTGATGGACAGCCTGCAGGCCGCGCTGGCCGATGGCTCAGGCGATATCGCCAAGCTGCGCGAAGGGGTCGAATTGACAGCGCGCCAGCTCCTTAGCGCCTTCGAGAAGGGCAAGATCGTCGAACTGAACCCGGTCGGCGAGAAATTCGACCCGCACCGCCACCAGGCCATTTCCATGGTGCCCGCGCCGCAGGAACCCAACACCGTGGTCACGGTACTGCAGCGTGGCTACATGATCGCAGACCGCGTACTGCGTCCGGCACTGGTAACGGTGGCGGCGCCCAAGTAAGCGCAACGCCTCGGCTGTCCGCCCATTTGGCCGGCACAAGCAACGCCCGGTGCCGCTGGCCCGGGCGTTTTTCATTGCAGGAGAAGCTTATGTCCATCAAGCCAGACAATACCGCCGCACCCGGCGCCGCTGCCGACGCGGCGGCGCACCTGGATCACCGCGCCTTCGATGCATTTGGCATGCGCGAAGTAGCGAGTGAAGACATTGATGCGGCCATTGCCGCTGCCGGCGACGCGCTCGTTTGTGTGTTTTTCTGGGGCGTGGACTGCTTTAACTGCGAGATGGCGAAGAAAGCCATGCTGGCGAATCCCGAGCCGGTGCATGCCCTCGAACTGCACTGGCTGCACGCCAACGTCTATGCGCATCCCGAGTTGGGCAAGCGCTTCGGCCTGCATGGCATTCCCGTGTTCATGTTCTTTCACAAAGGCAAGAAGCTGGGCCGGGCCACCGGATGGCACGGGCAAGGCCAGTTTGCAGCGGCCGTAGCCAACGCCCGCCTGAAGGCCAGCGGCAAGCCGCTGGCGGGCTGAACGCGACCCGGGCCGTTGCGGACGGCGGCTCAGCGCGACAGTGCGTACCCTAGCCGGAATTGCCACGGCAGCTTGCGATTGTAGTCCAGCAAGCTCTCGCCGTAGCCGACAAAGTAGCCGGCCATCAGATATCCCGCCGTGCCCGGGATCAGGCGTGCCAGCGGGTAAGTCACCGCCGCGTCGACGCTGCCGTAGTACTTCTGCGTGCCCTTGCGCAGGGTGGCGGCAAATTCCCATGAGTCGGGCTTGCCGTAGGCCAGCTTCAGATCCATGTAGCCACGGTAGCTGGCGATGTCCGGGTTGTCGTTCTTCTCGACGTAGTAATACAGCTTGGGCGAGATGCTCCAGTGCCAGTTGGTCAGGTCGCCCAGGTAGAAAGTGGGTTTGACGAACACGGTATTGATGCTGCGCGACTGGTCGCCATCACGGCCATTCGACTCGTGCTCCACGCCCGTTGCCAGCGAGAGCCGGCTGATGGCGCGGTTGTGCACGCCAGTGTCCGAGAGGTAATAGAACAGGCTCGGCCGATAGTTAGTGTCGCGGAAGGGGCGCGAATCGCCTGACAGATCCCACAGCGAAAACTGCGTGTAGCCGAAGTACAGGTTTTCGAGCAGGCCGCGCGAAGCCGGGTTCTCGCCCTGGTAGATGCGGAACTTGAAGCTGAACTGGAACTTCGCATTGGCGCCGTCGTGCGCACCCAGGATGAAATACATCGGGTCATTGAAGGTGAGCCGTCCCTGGTCGCGGAGGTCCGGCTGGACCGGCGCTGCCTGGCTGGCAGAAGCCACCGGAACTACCGGGACCACGGGGCTAGCGCCACTGGCGCTTGCCTCCGGTGCGGTTCCCGCTGGCGGTGTATTCGCGACCTGGGCCACGGGCGGATCATCCGCGCGCGGTGCGCGATTGAGCGTGACGAGAACCGGGGCGGCATCGATGTCAACCGGATCCAGCCGCACCAGGCCGCGCAAGTTGGGTGGCAGTTCCGCGCCATATTCGATAGTGCGGTACTCTCCCTTGCGCAGTTTGATGGTCGACGGGCCGGCGGTGACGCGCCGCATGCCAAGCCGCACAGGTGCCTGCAGGTCCGCCGAAGCCATGACCTCAAGGGTTTCGGGCACGAGGAAACTGCGGTTGGCGCTATTGGCGCTCAGCAGCAAGGTCAGGGTCAGTGGCTTGGTGCCATCGACCACCTTTGGCGGTTGCAGCAAGGCGATGGCGGCGTGGCTGGACAAAGGCCAACCGGCCGCGATGGAGATAGCCAGCAGGAGAGCGGGCCTCGCGCCGGGGAGGCGCCGGATGGGCGCGCCGGCACCCGCCTCCGGCTTGGACGTACTAGGTGGCATTGAGATCTGTGCGCCGCATTTACCGGAGGAGGTGATGCATGCGCTGCGTGATATTGCGAGGCGGTAAAGCCTATCATGCTCCGCATCACAACTTTGTGATCATTTGTACGCAGCCCACGTGCGTGCGATCCCGCGCCTCAGCGGCTGGCGCGGCGCTGGATCGATGCGATGTATTGCTCGCCGTCAGGCGGCATGCCTGTGCGTTGCGCCTGCCAGAGCATTTCGCCCAGGCACTCCATCACCTGGTGCTGCGCCTCGTGGGGCGAATCCAGGCGCTGGGTCAGGGACTCATAGGCCCGGCGGATGCCAGGAGGCTGGTCGATGGAAACCTGCTCGGAGATGGACAGGTGCATGGCCAGGTGCAGGAAGGGGTTCGTCTGGCCGGCTTCAGGCGTGTAATCCTGGGTCAGCGCGCCTTCCGTGTCGGTGAGCAGGCTGTGATACTCGGGGTGCTCGCCGATCCAGTCGACTGCAATGACTTCGAGCGGCGTCAGGACATTGCCTGCGCGCTGCTTTTGCCATGCTTCGCAGAAAAAACGGCGGACTTCTTCGCGGGAGGGATTGAACATGATGCCGGTATTGTAAACGAGCTCTCCCATCGCTGCAGCGCAGTTCGGCCGCCAGAGCGCTGCCCGAATCGGACCGCCAGCTACTAGAATGCGGCGTTGCCCGGTGTCGCCGGGCGTGTCCTCGACCGCGCACCGCCATGTCTGCTTCCCGATCTTCCGCCACCGCTGGCCACCAGCCCGTCCGCAACGCCCGCGAGCAATTCGCCGGCGTGCTGCTGATCGCCCTGTCGGCCAGCGCCTTTGGTGCCATGGCGATCTTCGCGCGATTCGCCTACGAGGCCGGCACTGACGTCTACGGCTTGCTTGCGGTGCGCTTCGTGCTGGCGGCCGGCGCGCTGGCGCTGGCGATGCGCCTGCGCGGGGTTGGCATGCCGGGCTGGCGCAAGGTACTCGCGCTGGCCGCCATGGGCGGCATTGGCTATGTCGGGCAGTCGTTCTGCTTCTTTACCGCGCTCAACCATGCCCAGGCCAGCCTGGTGGCCTTGCTGCTTTACCTGTATCCGCTCTTTGTCACCATCCTCGCCGCCGTTTTCCTCAAGGAGCGCCTGAGCATGGCGTCCGTGATCGCGCTTGTGTTGTGCTCGGTCGGGGCGGGGCTGACCGTGGGCGGCGGCCAGGGCTCGGCGCTCGGCATTGCGCTGGGCCTGGCCTCGGCCGCGATCTACTCGGTCTACATCATCGTGGGCGCGCGCATTACGGCGGGCGTCAACCCGCTGGCGACCACTACCGTGGTGTGCAGCGCCGCGGCCGTGGTTTATGTCGTGGTGGGCCTGGTGCGTACCGGGGCGGGCGTGCCGCCTCAGTTCCCACAGAGCTTCGCGGGCTGGCTGGCGTTGCTGGCGATCGCATTGTTGTCGACCGTCCTGGCCATCCTGGCCTTTTTCGCTGGCCTGCAGCGGCTCGGTGCGGCACGGGCTTCGATGCTGTCCACGCTGGAACCCGTGGTGACAGTGGTGCTGGCCGCACTTCTGCTGGGGGAGCACGTCGGGCTGACGCAGGCGCTGGGCGGCGGGCTGATCCTGGCGGGTGTGTTGTGGCTGACGCGCAAGGGTGCCGGCGGCCAGGTTGTGCAACAGAATTGAACCCTTTGCTCAAATCGCCTGGGGGGAGGAGTGCGGCGATTTCGATACAATCCGGCTCTCACTTCTTGTTCAGGAACCGAACGCATGAAATCGATCGATCAGGCCGCTATCGCCCAGCTGTTCACCGAAGCCCGCACCCACAATGTGTGGCAAGACCGCAAGGTGGACGATGCCGCGCTCCATCAGATCTATGACGCGATGAAGTTTGGCCCGACCGCGGCAAACGGTTCGCCGGCACGCATCGTCTTCGTCAAGAGTGCCGCCGAGAAGGCGCGCCTGGTCGAATGCGTTTCCGCCGGCAACGTCGAGAAAACGCGCTCGGCGCCGGTTACCGCGATCGTTGCTTTCGATAACGACTTCCATGACCAGTTGCCCAAGCTGTTCCCGCACGCCGATGCCCGCTCGTGGTATGCCGGCCAGCCGGAGAAGATTGCCCGTGACGCGCTGATGAACAGCTCGCTGCAAGGCGGCTATTTCATCCTGGCCGCGCGTGCCCTTGGCCTGGATTGCGGTCCGATGGCCGGCTTCGATGCCGCGAAGCTCAATGCGGCCTTCTTCCCCGATGGCAAGTGGTCGGTCAATTTCCTGGTGAACCTGGGTTATGGCGAGGCCGACAAGCTGTTCCCGCGCAGCCCGCGCCTGTCGTTCGACGAAGCCTGCCGCATCGTTTGACCGGCCGCGCCTTCGCGGCGCCCACGGTTCAAGAAAAGACCCGCTTCGTGCGGGTCTTTTCTTGCCTGCCCGGCGCGCTCGCACTTAAATGCGCGGCGCCTCGGTCTTCTCGCGGTATTCGCAGAGCGGCTCGATCGCGCAGTGCCAGCATTCGGGTTTGCGTGCCTTGCACACATAGCGGCCATGCAGGATCAGCCAGTGGTGCGCATCGTGCAGGAATTCTTGCGGGACGACTTTGAGCAGCTTCTGCTCGACCACCTGCACGTTCTTGCCGGGCGCCAGCCCGGTGCGGTTGGCAACGCGGAAAATATGCGTGTCGACCGCGATGGTGGCCTCGCCGAAGGCGGTGTTGAGCACTACGTTGGCGGTCTTGCGGCCCACGCCCGGCAGGGCTTCTAGCGCGGCGCGGTCGCGCGGCACCTGGCCGTCGTGCTGCTCCACCAGGATGCGGCAGGTGGCGATGACATGCTTGGCCTTGGTCTTGTACAGGCCGATGGTCTTGATGTATTCGATCAGCCCTTCCTCGCCCAGGTCCAGCATCTGCTGCGGGCTGTGCGCCACCGGGTACAGCTTGCGCGTTGCCTTGTTCACGCCTACGTCGGTGGCCTGCGCGGACAGCAGCACCGCGATCAGCAGCTCGAACGGCGAGCTGTACTCCAGCTCGGTGGTGGGGGTCGGGTTGACTTCGCGCAGTGTCTCGAACAAGGCGCGGCACTTGGCTGCGTTCATTGGTCCTTGGTGGCTGGGTTGGCGCCGGACGTGGCGCCAGGATCGGCCTGTCCTGGCTCGCCCAGACCCGCTTTGGCCCGGCGGGCTTCGGCTGCATCGATCTGCGCCTGCACGGCAGGGGAGACGTTTTCAGTATTACGCGGCTTGACGGCTTGCTGCTTCAGGCGCGCACGTTCGATGGCGGCCTGGATGATGGCCTGCTTGCGCGCCTGCGCCGCCCGTTCCTCCTCGCTCTGCGCGGTCTCGGCCTGCAGCGCTTCCAGCTTGGCGGCTGCCTTGGCCGCGAGGCGCGCATCGTTCTCCTCGCGCTCGCGCACCAGCCGAGAGCGGCGCTCCATATAGCGCGCGTGGGCTTCGTCAGCTTGTTCCTGCGACCATGCGGCCCACCCGGTGCGTTCGGCGGTGACGGGAACCATGGCGATGCAGTCAACGGGGCAAGGTGCCACGCAGAGATCGCAACCGGTGCACCAGTCTTCCAGCACCGTATGCATCTGCTTGGGCGCACCGACGATGGCATCGACCGGGCAGGCCTGGATGCACAGCGTGCAGCCAATGCACAGCGCTTCGTCGATCACCGCCACTGCGCGGGCCTGTTCCATGCCGCGCTCAGGGTCCAGCGGCAGCACCGGGGTGCCCAGCAGAGCCGACAAGCGGCGGATGCCCTCGGCCCCGCCCGGCGGGCAACGGTTGCAGGCCGCGTCGCCCGCTGCCATGGCTTCGGCATAGGGGCGGCAACCATCGAAGCCGCACTTGGTGCACTGGGTCTGCGGCAGCAGGGCTTCGAGGCGATCGGCGAGGGTCGGGCGGTTGGCAGTCACGAATATTCTGGGGTTTGCGGGGACAGCTAGGCGCCGCTCTCTCTTTCTTGCCCGGCGGGCAGGCCGGCTGGAACGGGTGCGCGGCAGGGATTATCCCCGATTTCGCCGCAGTGCAGAAACGCGAGATGATGCGCCCTTTGCCGGGGCCGCTGCGCGCAAGTTGCCCTGTGCCATAATCCGCGCAACGATTCACCAGCCGTCGCATGCGAAACGAAACCAGAACCAAGCGGGACCCCGAAGGAACGCGCCGCCGCATCCTGGATGCGGCCACCGAGGAATTTGCCAAGGGTGGACTGGCCGGCGCACGCGTCGACCAGATCGCGCGCCGCGCCGAGACCAACGAGCGCATGCTGTATTACTACTATGGCAGCAAGGAAGGCTTGTTCCTGGCCGTCCTGGAAAAACAATATGCGGAGTTTCGTGCCGCGGAGGAGCAACTGCATATCGTCGAGGAAGACCCGGTGGCCGCCGTGCGCACCCTGGCCCGCTTCGTGTGGGACTGGTACTACCGCAATCCGGAGTTCATCCGCCTGGTCAACAGCGAGAATCTTCACGAGGCCCGCCACCTGAAGAAGTCCACGCAGCTGCACCAGTTGATCAACCCGGTGGTCAATGTGCTTGCCGATATCGTCAAGCGGGGGCAGAAGAAGGGCGTGTTCCGCGACAATGTTGACGTTTCGCAGCTCTACCTGACCATTTCGGCCCTCGGTTACTACGTGCTTTCCAACCGTTACACCATCAGCGCCGTGATCGGGCGCGATGTGGCGGCCCAGGACGAGCACGAGCGTTTCGCCGAGTTGCACACCGATATGTTGCTTTCCTATCTGGAACGCCGCTGAACTTTGCCGCCGCGAGAGCCCATGAAAAACGCCCGCTTGCGCGGGCGTTTTTCATGGATGGCAGCCGTGGCTCAATGGTGCTTGAGCACGAAGTTGCGCAACTCCGGATAGATCTCCTGGCGCCAGCGGCGGCCGGAGAATATCCCGTAGTGACCGCACTTGGCAGCCGTGATGTGCTGCTTGCGATCCTTGGGAATCCCGGCGCAAAGTTCGTGCGCCGCCGCCGTCTGGCCGGCGCCCGAGATGTCGTCCAGTTCGCCTTCGATGGTCAGCAGCGCCGTGCCCTTGATGTCCTGCGGACGGACCGGCTTGCCTTCGATTTCCCACGTGCCATTGGCAAGACGGAATTCCTGGAACACCTCGCGGATGGTGTCGAGGTAGTACTCGGCGTCCATGTCGAGCACGGCGTTGTACTCGTCATAGAAGCGCACATGGGCTTCCGCATCGTCGGCATCGCCTTCGACCAGGTTCAGGTAATAGTCGTAGTGCGAGGACAGATGGCGGTCCGGGTTCATCGCGACAAAGCCGGCATGCTGCAGGAAGCCCGGATACACCTTGCGGCCGTGGCCAGGGTAATTCGCAGGTACCGTGTAGATCACATTATTCTCGAACCACTCGAACGACTTGTTGGTCGCCAGCGAATTCACCGCGGTCGGGCTGCGCCGCGCATCGATCGGGCCGCCCATCATGGTCATGGTCTTGGGCGTCTTCTCGCCGGCCGAGGCCAGCAGGGAGATGGCCGCGAGCACCGGCACCGTAGGCTGGCACACCGAAATCACATGCAGGTTTTCCGCGCCGATGTGGCGGATGAATTCCTGGATGTAATGGATGTAGTCGGCCAGGCGGAAGCGGCCGTCCTCGACCGGCACCATGCGGGCATCGATCCAGTCGGTCACATAGACCTTGTGATCCTGCAGCAGGGTTTTCACCGTGTCGCGCAGCAGCGTGGAATGGTGGCCCGACAGGGGCGCGCATACCAGTACGACCGGCTCATCCTTGAGCAGCTTGATGGTCTCGGGGTCGTCCGCATAGCGCTTGAAGCGCACCAGTTTGCAGAAGGGCTTTTCGATGATGGTCTGTTCGACGATCGGGATGTCCCTGCCGTTGGAGCGTACCGACTTGATATCGAAGCCCGGCTTCTCGTATTCCTTGCCGAGCCGGTAAAGCAGTTCGTAGCCGGCGGCCAGTCGCGTGGCGCCTGGCACCAGGGACATCGGGCTCAGGGGATTGGTGAAGGTCTTGGCTGTAGCCTGCGCCCACGCGGTAAGTGGGTGCAGCATCGAGCGCTGGAATTCGTGCAGCTGGTAAAGCATGACGGGTCCCTATCAGGCTGGGGGCGAAGCTGGAATTCAACGCCTTGATATTACGAATGCAGCAAACACAGAATTGCTAATGTGTTACCGATTATGCTCGTTATCGAACGATCGTGCGATGCAGCATATACCCTAAGGTACGCTTGCATCGGAAAAAGACAAGAGGACAAACGCTGTACTTCTGGCTGACAAATCCAAAAAAATGTAAAAAGATGCGGCCAGACGTGGAAAAGGCGACCGAAGTCGCCTTTCCGTCCACTTTACACGTGTACCGTTACAGCACGGCGGCGATGGCGTCGACCACCGCGTCGATGTTGCGGCTGTTGAGCGCTGCTACACAGATGCGGCCGGTGCCCACGGCGTAGATGCCATGCTCGTTGCGCAGGAGGTCCACTTGCGCCGAGTTCAGGCCCGAGTACGAGAACATGCCGCGCTGGGCCTTGACGAACGAGAAGTCGCCCGGCACGCCCTTGGCGGCCAGCTTGTCCACCAGCGCATGGCGCATCAGCTTGATGCGGTCACGCATTTCGCCCAGCTCCTGTTCCCACATGGCGCGCAGCTCGGGGCTGTTCAGCACGGTGGCGACCACGGTGCCGCCATGGGTCGGCGGGTTGGAGTAGTTGGTGCGGATGACGCGCTTGACCTGCGACATCACGCGCTGGGCTTCTTCCTTGCCCGTGGTGACGATCGACAGCGCGCCCACGCGCTCGCCGTACAGCGAGAAGCTCTTCGAGAACGAGCTCGAGACGAAGAACGGCAGGCCGGATTCGGCGAACAGGCGCACTGCAGCGCCGTCCGGGTCGATGCCATCGGCGAAGCCCTGGTAGGCCATGTCGAGGAACGGGATCAGGTTGCGTTCCTTGATCAGTTCCACCACTTGCTTCCATTGCTCGGGCGAGAGGTCGACACCGGTCGGGTTGTGGCAGCAGGCGTGCAGCACGACGATGGTGTTGGCCGCGTACGACTTCAGCGATTCCACCATGCCGGCGAAATTCAGGCCGTGGCTGGGGGCGTCGTAATAGGTGTAGTTGATCACGGGGAAGCCGGCTGCCTCGAACAGGGCGCGGTGGTTTTCCCAGCTCGGGTCGCTGATGGCGACCTTGGCGTCCGGATACAGGCGCTTGAGGAAGTCGGCGCCGATCTTGAGCGCGCCAGTGCCGCCGAGTGCCTGGGCCGTCACTACGCGACCTTCGGTGATCAGCGGCGATTCCTTGCCGAACAGCAGGGTCTGCACGGCCTGGTCGTAGGCGGCGATGCCTTCGATCGGCAGGTAGCCGCGCGGAGTGGCGGTGGTCAGGCGGGCCTTCTCGGCTTCCTGCACGGCGCGCAGCAGAGGGATTTTCCCTTCGTCGGTGAAGTACACGCCAACACCCAGATTGACCTTGGTCGCACGGGTATCGGCATTGAAGGCTTCATTCAGGCCCAGGATCGGGTCGCGCGGGGCCATCTCGACGGCAGAAAACAAACTCATTTGGGATCTCGTGGTCAACTATGTAACAAAACGGGAAGGCGTAGAATGCTCCGGACTGCGCTCGGGAGTGCGGGCGGCCCCCATCTTGATACCTGGCCGCCAACCCCAAGATTCTAGCGTATCTGCCCGTTTTCCTGAGGTTTTCCCCTACCAGCCTATGTCGAATCTCGTTGAAGTCGCACCCGCGCTGGATGAAGAGAAGTTCGCGACCTTTCCCGGTTCGCCGTTCCAGCTTTACCAGCCTTATCTGCCGGCTGGCGACCAGCCCGAGGCGATCCGCCAGCTGGTCGAGGGGGTGGAGGATGGCCTGTCCTACCAGACCCTGCTGGGGGTGACCGGTTCGGGCAAGACCTTCACCATGGCCAATGTGATTGCCCGCATGGGGCGTCCGGCCATCGTGTTCGCGCCCAACAAGACGCTGGCCGCGCAGCTGTATTCCGAGTTCCGCGAGTTCTTCCCGCGCAATGCCGTGGAGTACTTCGTCAGCTATTACGATTACTACCAGCCCGAAGCCTACGTGCCGCAGCGCGACCTGTTCATCGAGAAGGATTCCTCGATCAACGAGCATATCGAGCAGATGCGGCTGTCGGCCACAAAGAGCCTGCTGGAACGGCGCGACACCATCATCGTGGCCAGCGTCTCCGCCATCTACGGTATCGGCAATCCGTCCGAGTACCACAAGATGATCCTGACGCTGCGCACGGGCGACAAGATCAGCCAGCGCGATGTGATTGCGCGCCTGATCGCCATGCAGTACACCCGCAACGAGACCGATTTCCAGCGCGGCACCTTCCGCGTGCGAGGCGATACGCTGGATATCTTTCCGGCCGAGCATGCCGAGCTAGCGGTGCGTGTCGACATGTTCGACGACGAGATCGATTCGCTGCAGTTCTTCGATCCGCTGACCGGGCGCGTGCGCCAGAAGATCCCGCGTTTCACGGTCTATCCGTCAAGCCACTATGTGACTCCGCGCGAAACGGTGCTGCGGGCGATCGAGGATATCAAGGTCGAACTGCGCGAGCGCCTGGACTTCTTCTACAAGGAGAACAAGCTGGTGGAGGCGCAACGGCTGGAGCAGCGCTCCCGCTTCGACCTGGAAATGCTGTCCGAGCTGGGTTTCTGCAAGGGCATCGAGAACTATTCGCGCCACCTGTCGGGCGCAAGGCCGGGCGACCCGCCGCCCACGCTGGTCGACTACCTGCCGTCCGATGCGTTGATGTTCCTGGATGAGTCGCACGTGCTGATGGGTCAGTTCAACGGCATGTACAACGGCGACAGGGCGCGCAAGACCACCCTGGTCGACTATGGCTTCCGGCTGCCCTCCGCGCTGGACAACCGTCCGCTGAAGTTCGCGGAGTTCGAGGGCAAGATGCGGCAGGTCATGTTTGTCTCGGCCACGCCGTCCAACTACGAGAACGAGCATGCGGGGCAGGTGGTGGAGCAGGTGGTACGGCCCACAGGGCTGGTCGATCCGATCATCCACGTGCGTCCGGCGACCACGCAGGTCGACGATCTGCTGTCCGAGATCCACCAGAAGGTATCCGTCGGAGAGCGCGTGCTGGTGACCACGCTCACCAAGCGCATGGCCGAGCAGCTCACGGAGTTCCTGACCGAGAACGGCGTCAAGGTCCGCTACCTGCACTCGGACATCGATACCGTGGAGCGCGTGGAGATCATCCGCGATCTGCGGCTGGGCACCTTCGATGTGCTGGTCGGCATCAACCTGCTGCGCGAGGGCCTGGATATCCCGGAAGTCTCGCTGGTGGCCATTCTCGACGCGGACAAGGAAGGCTTCCTGCGGGCCGAGCGTTCGCTGATCCAGACCATCGGCCGCGCTGCCCGTAACGTGAACGGCACCGCCATTCTCTATGCCGACCGGATGACCGATTCGATGAAGCGGGCAATCGGCGAGACCGAGCGGCGGCGAGCCAAGCAGGTTGCCTTCAACGAAGCCAACGGCATCGTGCCGCGCGGCGTCGTCAAGCGTATCAAGGACATCATCGACGGGGTCTACGACCCGGGCGAGGTGAAGGCGGAACTGCTGGCCGCGGAAGAGCGCGCCAAGTACGAAGACATGAGCGAGAAGCAGGTCGCGAAGGAGATCAAGCGGCTGGAAAAGCAAATGTTCGAGCACGCCAAGAATCTCGAGTTCGAAAAGGCCGGGCAGGTGCGCGACCAGTTGGCCAAGCTCAAGCGGCAGGTATTCGGCGCCAGCGGCGACGGGGAGCACTTGCCGCCGGCCGCGGCCGCGTCCTGAGGGCGCTCGCTCCTGTGGCATGCGGGCGCTGGCCTTGCTACCGTCTATAGTTGGAATCCCGGACGGTAGTGAGGAGACTGCTCATGGTCAAGTTCGCTCTGTGGGTTCCGCTGCACGCGAAGCCCGGCAAGGAAAAGGAAATAGAGGAACTCCTGCTTGGCGGCCTGCCGCTGGTGCAGGAGGAAACCGGCACCACTGCATGGTTCGCGCTTCGCCTCGGGCCGTCCATGTACGGCATCTTCGATGCGTTCCCCGATGAGGCCGGGCGCCAGGCCCATCTCTCGGGCAAGGTCGCGGCAGCCTTGATGGCGAAGGCCCCCGACCTGTTCGCCAAGCCGCCTTCCATCGAGAAGCTGGACGTGCTGGCGGCCAAGCTGCCCTGAGTCGCACTGTCGCCGGCCAGTCCTTCGGGCTGGCCGGCCCGCGCGGCTGCAAAGGCAGGCGAGGGGCGTGGCCTAGCCCTTTGGGGGGAGCGATCGCAGGCGCTTATTGACTTCCAGCAGGGTTTCGCACGCATCGGCATCAGCGTCGTGGCGCTTGCCGATGAAATCCACGATGGCGCGCAGCGGTTCGCGCTGCGCAGCGCACGCCGTGCCCGGCCCCGGAACCAGCGCCGGGCATGCCGAGCCGATTTCATCCTCCAGGCTGCGCCGGACCACGGTGAGCAGGTTTTCACAACCTGAATCTGGGGTGGCACCCACGGCAGGTTCGGCGGCGCCCGCTAGGCTTGCGCAAAGCAAGATGGGCGATATCAGGAGATGGCTAGGGCGGATATTCACTACGCGATTATGAGCGGGTGACGACTTTGCGTCAGCTATTGAGACTTGTATAAATCATGACAACCGATTTGAGTCTGACGCGTTATCTGACCAAGGCGTTGATCGGGAGTCGATTGCATGGCTGGGAAGATGGACGAAGCGACCAGAAAGCGGGTTCGCGCTGGACGGATGCTGTTAGCGA